>NZ_JAXCIA010000001.1:0-399350 GCF_035985025.1 Flavobacterium sp. PL11 | reverse complement strand
TCTCTAAAGAGCTCCCAGTTCCGATTTTTGTTCTGGTAGCTGATAGTGGATTTAGAAGGTGCACGTTTAATTCCCAAATGATTTAAATTTCCTGTTGCAGACCGCAGACCATTGCTAATGTCTCTAACGGACTTGCTTTTGGCAAAATGGCAAAATAGCATTGAGACAAGATGTGTCCAACTATCATATCCTTTTTGATGTTTGTCACTCTGACGAAATTGTACCAATCTGGAAAATCTTGATCGGTCAAGCTTGCCAATAATTTGCGAAAATAATGTTGCTTTTGACATAGGGAAGGGGCGTTTTATGGAGAACCTCAAAGGTAATTTTTTGAGGGATAAAAACTCCTTCCCTTTTTAATCGTTTAGGACGCTATTGATTTAAAAATATAATTTCAGAGATTGCTATTGCAGTAATGTCATTCATGTAATTTATAGAAATCTTAATTTGCAGACGACAAAGCTGTAAAATTTAATTATAAACGTATCGTATTTAAGATTTCATTAATTAGTTTATATTTTTTTTAGTGGTTGTTACGCAGGAATTATTAATTTTGATTTAACAAGTGAAAGTGTTAAATTTCGCATAATTAGAGAAGTAAATAAACATGAAATTATATCCCATAGAAACTGGAAACTTTAAACTAGATGGCGGCGCTATGTTTGGCGTAGTGCCAAAAACAATTTGGAATAAAACCAACCCAGCCGATGCCAATAATTTAATTGACATTGCCGCGCGTTGCTTACTTATTGAGGATGGTGATCAATTAATCTTGATTGATACTGGAATGGGAAACAAACAATCAGAAAAATTCTACGGTTATTATTCGCTTTGGGGCACACATTCCATGGATAAATCTTTAGCAAAATATGGTTTTCATCGGGATGATATTACTGATGTTTTTATGACACATTTGCATTTTGATCATTGTGGCGGAAGTGTACAATGGAATGCTGCTAAAACAGGTTACGAACCAGCGTTTAAAAACGCAAAATTTTGGAGTAACAAAGATCATTGGGAATGGGCAACAAATCCCAATCCTAGAGAGAAAGCATCGTTCTTGTCAGAAAATATGCTACCTATGCAAGAAAGTGGTCAACTGCATTTTATTGAAACTCCAGAGGGAGATTTTTTAAGTGAATCGGACTTAGGTTTTGGAATCTTTTTTGCAGATGGTCACACTGAAAAGCAAATGATTCCGCACATTAAATATAAAGAAAAAACAATTGTTTTCTGCGCTGATTTATTGGCTACAGCCGGACACATTCCTATTCCTTATGTAATGGGTTATGACACAAGGCCCTTATTGACAATGCCCGAAAAACAGAAATTTATGAATACTGCAGCAGATAATAATTATTATTTGTTTCTAGAACACGATGCCCATAACGAAATCATTACCGTAGAAAAAACAGAAAAAGGAGTGCGATTGAAAGATGTTTTTACTTGCGATGAAGTCTTAACGTAGTGTTAAGAAAACTTGCTATTGTAACAAAAAAAATTATTTTAGACCAATATTTCAACAACTTAACATAAAATAAATGAATACCATTAAACCCATTTACATTTCTGCTTTTGCTTTATTAGTTTTAGCAGGTTGTGGCACTACAAAACAAGTTATAAATACCACAGGATTAACTGCTATAACTGCTCCTTTAAATGTTAAAAAGAAAGCAGCAATAACTGAAAATAATCTAAAACGCTGGAGTCACCTTGATATTGTTACTGATACTATTCCAGGAATGAGCGTTGATCGAGCGTATGCTGAATTACTAAAAGGTAAAATTGGTGTCCCAGTTATCGTAGGAATTGTTGATTCAGGAGTAGATATTGAACATGAAGATTTAAAAAATGTACTTTGGACAAACGCTAAGGAAATAGCTGGCAATGGTATTGACGATGACAAAAACGGTTTTATTGATGACATTCATGGTTGGAATTTTCTTGGTGATATTACTAAAGAAAATTTAGAATATGAACGAATTATTAAAGACAAAACTTTAGCCGATGAGGCTACATACCAAGCAGCAAGAGTCTTGAATGATAAAAAAGTAGCTGAGGCCAATGTTGGAAAATCGCGTTTAGAGCAAATGTTGGTTGCCATTAAGGAGTCTGATGCAACTTTAACAAAACATCTTGGTAAAGCAGTTTACACTATTGAAGACGTAAAAGCAATTACTGCAACAGAAGCTGATATTCAAAAAAGCAAAATGACCATGCAACAAATGCTTTCTTATGGACTGCCTGTTGAAGGGTTAAAAGAAGCAATTGAAAAAGATCTTACAGGATTTGTAGCATTATCAAGCGGAGAAAATATCAAAACAGATTACCGTAAAGTACTAGGCGATAATCCAAATGACATTACTGATACTAAGTACGGAAATAATAACGTAATAGGTCCTGATAAATCAGAGGCGCTTCATGGAACTCACGTTGCAGGAATTGTAGCTCAAAGCAGAAACAACGGTTTAGGTACCGATGGTATCGCAAATAATGTTCAAATTCTTACTGTACGTGCAGTACCAGATGGTGATGAGTATGATAAAGATATCGCACTAGGAATTCGCTACGCAGTTGATAATGGTGCTAAAGTAATTAATGGAAGTTTTGGAAAGGCATTTTCTCCACACAAACAATGGGTTTATGATGCCATAAAATATGCAGAAAAAAAAGATGTTTTATTTGTGCATGCCGCAGGAAATGATGCAAAAGATATTGATTATGCCGATAATTTTCCAACAGACTCTGATGATAAAAAAATAGAATACGCCGATAATGTGATTACTATTGGTGCTTTAAATTTTGAGTACGGTGATAAAGTAGTAGCTCGTTTTTCAAATATTGGAATAATTAATGTTGATGTTTTTGCTCCTGGAGTACAAATTTATGCTACAACTCCAAATAATTCGTATCAGTTTTTAGCA
This sequence comes from Flavobacterium sp. PL11, assembly GCF_035985025.1. Taxonomy (NCBI): domain Bacteria; kingdom Pseudomonadati; phylum Bacteroidota; class Flavobacteriia; order Flavobacteriales; family Flavobacteriaceae; genus Flavobacterium; species Flavobacterium sp. PL11. The sequence goes on along the minus strand of NZ_JAXCIA010000001.1, from coordinate 396,426 downwards.
GGAACATCTATGGCGGCTCCAAATGTTGCTGGTGTTGCAGCGTTGATTCGTTCCTATTATCCAAAATTATCTGCAAAGCAAGTTAAAAACATTTTGATGGAATCAGGTGTGGCTATTACGGCAGATGTTGTTGTAGGTGGAAAAGCTACTGATATGCGTTCATTTACAACCTTGTCTAAATCAGGAAAGATAGTAAATGCTTATAATGCGTTAATCATGGCTGAGAAAATGTCAAAGAAATAAAAATAGATCAATTCACATAATGGAAGGGCAATTTGTCCTTCCATTTTTATTTTAATATAAAGATGAAAAAATTAGTTGCACTTACCATTTTTACTTTAAGTTTTAATAGTTTATTAGCTCAAAACAATACCTACTGGCAACAACACGTGGATTACAAAATGGACGTAACCATGGATGCCAAAAATTACCAGTATAAAGGGAAACAGGAATTGGTTTACACCAATAATTCTCAGGACACGCTAAGAAAAGTGTATTATCACCTGTTTAATAATGCTTTTCAACTGGGAAGCGAAATGGATGCTAGAATCCAAAATATTAAAGATCCAGATGCTCGAATGGTGACTAAGGTGAAAGTGGGAGATCAAGAAATAAAGGAAAGCCGAATTAAAAATTTGAAACCAAACGAAATTGGTTATTTACGAATTTCTAATTTTATGCAAGATGGCGTTGCCGCTATTACAAAAACGGTTGGAACTATTTTAGAAGTGACTTTGGCTAAGCCAATTTTACCCAATTCGAAAACAACTCTAACATTAGATTTTGACGGTCAGGTTCCCGTTCAAATTCGTCGATCTGGGCGCAATAATGCTGAAGGAGTGGCCTTGTCAATGGCACAATGGTATCCTAAAATGGCCGAATTTGATTTTGAAGGTTGGCATGCTGATCCTTACATCGCTAGAGAATTTCATGGTGTTTGGGGAAATTTTGATGTAAAGATCACTATTGACAAAGACTTTGTTTTAGGAGGAACAGGTTATTTGCAAAATAAAAATGAAATAGGACATGGCTATCAGGATGCAGGTGTTGTTGTAAAAATTCCAAAGAAAACGAAAACCTTGACTTGGCATTTTAATGCGCCCATGGTACATGATTTTACTTGGGCAGCTGATAAAGAATATATCCATGATATTGTAAAAGGACCCAACGACGTTGACTTGCATTTCCTATATAAAAACAATCCTAAGTTTATTCAAAACTGGAAAAACTTACAACCGAAAACGGTGGAGTTAATGAAAATTTTTAACAAAACAGTTGGTGATTATCCATACAAGCAATATTCCGTAATTCAAGGAGGCGATGGCGGAATGGAATATGCGATGTGTACGCTAATTTTAGGGCAAGGAAGTTTTGAAGGATTATTAGGTGTTACTGCACACGAGCTTGCACACACGTGGTTTCAACAAGTATTAGCTACTAATGAATCAAAACACGGATGGATGGATGAAGGTTTTACCTCATTTTTAGATGATTATGGCTCAAACGAAATAGCGGATAAAAAAGTAGAGAACCCATTTATAGGAGCTTACAGAGGTTATTTTTCGATGGTAAATTCAGGAAAAGAATTGCCGCAAGCCACACATGCAGATCGTTTTGATGAAAATAGAGTGTACAGTATTACATCCTATAGCAAAGGAGAACTTTTTCTAACACAATTAATTTATTTAATAGGAAAGGAAAATTTGCTCAAAACTATAAAAAGATATTATAATGATTTTAAATTCAAGCATCCTACTCCAAATGATATTAAGAGATCAGCAGAAAGAGTTTCTGGAGCAAATTTAGATTGGTATTTAACGGATTGGACACAAACTACAAATACTATTGACTACGGTATTAAAGAGGTAAAAGAAAATGCCAATAAAACTACAATAACTTTAGAAAGAGTTGGCAGAATGCCAATGCCAATTGATTTATTAGTTGAATATACTGATGGAACAATGGAAAGTTTTTATATTCCGTTGCGAATGATGAGCTTTGAAAAAGAAAATCCTAATCCAGCTGTAAAAAGAACCGTTTTATCAGATTGGGCTTGGGCATTTCCTACAACAGAATTTTCAATTGCAAAACCTAAAAGTGATATTAAGAAGATCACTATTGACCCAAGTGGCTTGATGGCCGATGTAAAACCGGATAATAATGTTTATAAACAATAAATTACTTTGTAAATTTCAAGTGCTCAATTATGCATATTACCTACAACGAATCAGAAAAAACTATTGAAATTAAAGATGGGCTCAAAAGCTATGTTTTTCTGATTAAGTTTTTAATGTTTTTAAACCTGGGAAATTCAGTTTTAAATTTATATGATTTAAGTACTGTGAATTTTGGATTTGCAAAGTTAATTTGGATATTTCTAGGAGCCATTTCTATTATTGTTCTTTATAAGTTCTTTTACAAAAAAACAACCTCAGAAAAAATACAAAATGACAAAATAAAGGGAATCAAGCAGAGAATTTTTTTAGGACGTAAAAAATACTTTTTAGAATTAAGCAATGGAAAGACTCGGGACTTAATCGAGGTCAAAACAGATGTTGATTTTAGTAAACTTAAAAAAATATTAAGTAAGGCTGGAGTTCAAGTGTAAATTAAAAAAGGTCGCGAAAATGTTTTTGCGACCTATTTATCTATAAACGATAATTATCTTAAATGCTCCAGCATATCCACCGTCATGGTTTCTAAATCAAATTTATGTTCCCAATTCCAGTCTTTTCTAGCTTCAGCGTCATCAATGCTTGCCGGCCAGCTATCAGCAATTTTTTGACGGAAGTCAGGATTATATGATATTGTAAATTCAGGAATATGTTTCTGGATTTCCGCAGCAATCTCTGTTGGCGTAAAGCTCATAGCGGCTAGATTATAGGAAGATCGAATTTTTATTTGTTCCGCTGGTGCTTGCATAATTTGAATTGTTGCCGCAATTGCATCGTCCATATACATCATTGGCATTTTAGTTTCTGATGATAAGAAACATTCATAAGTTTTATCAGAAAGTGCCTTATGAAAAATATCTACAGCATAATCAGTAGTGCCGCCACCAGGAGGCGATGACCAGCTAATTAAGCCGGGATAACGGATGCTTCTAACATCAACGCCGAAAATATTGTGGTAATATTCACACCATCTTTCACCTGCTTGCTTGCTGATTCCATATACGGTTGAAGGTTCCATAACAGTATATTGTGGCGTATTTTCTTTAGGAGTTGTTGGCCCAAAAACAGCGATACTTGAAGGCCAAAATATTTTTTTTATTTTCTTGGCTTTGGCCAAATTTAAAACATGAAACAAAGAATTCATATTTAAATCCCATGCAAATGCTGGGTTTTTCTCTGCTGTAGCCGATAATAAAGCTGCCATTAGATAAATTTCATCAATTTTATGAACCTCTACAAGATGCTCGATTTGATTAAAATCTAATGCGTTGATCACTTCAAAAGGACCTGAATTAACAACATCAATATTCAGTTTTCTAATATCAGAAGCGATTACATTTTCGTTTCCGTATATTTCACGTAATTTGTGTGTAAGCTCAGTTCCAATTTGTCCACAAGCGCCAATAATCAATATTTTTGTATTCATTTTCTTTGTTTTAAATTGCAAATATAACATTTTCACTTAGATTATTGTTTGGATTCAAAAAGCTAATATTTCATGGAAAACTTATTAATAATGCTGCCAAAATTCTTAAAAATTTTACACTTAAGCATAAATACACTTCTGCAATCAACAAATTCTATTTCTTGGGCTCAAATTCGTAATTATGAATTTACTTTGTAACTTTGTACTTTAATTAAAATCTAAATGATAAATAGAATTTTGGTTCTCATTACATCGGTTTTTATTTTGGCCTCTTGTCAAAATGATGACCAAAAGCGTATCGCAGAGAATAAAAAACAGATTCAAAAAAGACAAGTAATTTTTAACAATATTAAAAAAGGTTGGGTTTTTTATGACACTCCAGTTACAGAAGCAGCTGAAAATAGTATTGCTACTTGGAATGAATGGCGTTTATTTATAGCTGAATTAGCTCAAAAACCTAAAAAAACCATTGGATCATTTCAACAGAAATCCAAAGTCCTTACTAAAAAAGCAATGGCTTTAAATGATAATATTCCTTTTGATTTTAATGTGCCTCAAGTAAAAAGTAGAATCTCAGCTTTAATAGCTAAAGTACAAATGCTTGATTTATACATAAATTTAGATAATATTCCAGATAAAAAAGTAGTTGTTCTGGTTGCAGAAATTAATTTAGAATTAGTTTCATTGCAACGTCAAATGGATAAAATTGTTGAAAAAAGTAAAATTCCAACAGAAGAAGGAGAATCGGAACTACGGAATATGATGAATAGTTCAAGAGCCATTCCCAATGTAATAAATGATTATAACACCCCGCGAGTTGAGTAAAAAAGTTTTATATAACACCTACGATAATTCTCCTAAAACGATGCAAATTGCAGCACGTTTATTAGAGAACAATCAAGCCAAAATGCACCTTTCAGGACTTATTGGGTCTGCACTTTCATTTGTAATTCGGGGAATTTTCAAAAAATCAGAGTTGCCATTTTTAATTGTTTTAAATAATAAAGAAGAGGCGGCTTATTATTTAAATGATTTAGAGCAAATGATTAACGATCAAGATGTGCTTTTTTATCCCGGTTCATTTCGCCGTCCCTATCAAATTGAAGAAACCGATAATGCCAATGTTTTATTACGAGCCGAAGTTTTAAATAGGATTAATTCTAGAAAAAAACCTGCGATCATTGTCACGTATCCTGAGGCACTTTTTGAAAAAGTAGTGACGCGAAGAGAATTAGATAAAAACACATTGAAAGTTACCGTTGGAGATAAAATTTCTATTGATTTCATAAATGAAGTTTTATTCGAATACGAATTCAAAAGGGTTGATTTCATTACCGAACCGGGTGAATTCTCAGTTCGTGGAGGAATAGTGGATGTATTTTCTTTTTCGAATGACAATCCGTACCGTCTTGAATTTTTTGGTGATGAGGTAGAGAGTATTCGTAGTTTTGATGTGGCCACACAATTATCAATTGAAACTAAGAAGAAGATCACTATAATTCCAAATGTTGAAAATAAAGTCTTTCAGGAAAATAGAGAGAGTTTCTTAGATTACATTTCGGAGCAAACTGTTATTTTTATTCAGAATACTGAAGATTTCCTATCACAATTAGATAAACAATTTGAAAAAGCCGAAGAGGCTTTTGCTAAATTATCTCAAGAAATAAAACGGTCTGCACCAGAGCAATTATTCTTGAATCAGGCTTCATTTATAAAAAGAGCTTTAGATTTTTCTATTGTAGAGGTGAGTTCGAAACCTATTTTTAGAACTACTAAAAAATTTGAATATCATATTCAACCGCAACCTTCTTTTAATAAGCAATTTGATTTGTTGCTCAATAATTTGAGCGAAAATCATTTTAACGGATATAAAAATTATTTATTTTGTTCGAATGATGCTCAGGCAAAGCGTTTTCATGATATTTTTGAAACGTTAGACGAGGCTAATTCTGAGAATATTCGCAAGCAATATCACACTATTGTCTTGCCTTTGTACCAAGGATTTATTGATGATGAAAACCAAATAACTTGTTATACTGATCATCAAATTTTTGAGCGCTACCACAAATTTAATATTAAAAGTGGCTATTCTAAAAAACAAAACATCACTTTAAAGGAACTCACGACTTTATCTGTAGGAGATTATGTAACGCATATTGACCATGGAATAGGACGTTTTGGTGGATTACAAAAAATACAAGTCGAAGGAAAAACACAAGAAGCGATTAAGCTAGCTTATGCTGATAATGATATTGTTTATGTGAGTATTCACTCGCTACATAAAATTTCTAAATACAACGGTAAAGACGGAGCACCACCTAAAATTTACAAGTTAGGTTCGAATGCTTGGAAGATTTTAAAGCAAAAAACGAAGGCTCGAGTTAAGCATGTTGCGTTCAACTTAATTCAGCTGTATGCCAAAAGAAGGTTGGATAAAGGATTTCAGTTTGCACCAGACAGTTATTTACAAAATGAATTAGAAAGTTCGTTTATTTATGAAGATACGCCAGACCAAACTAAATCGACGCAAGAAGTAAAAGCCGATATGGAAAGCGACCGACCAATGGATCGTTTAGTTTGTGGTGATGTAGGTTTTGGTAAAACCGAAGTAGCGATTCGCGCCGCTTTTAAAGCAGTTGATAACAGCAAGCAAGTAGCGATTCTTGTTCCAACAACTATTTTAGCCTACCAACATTTTAGAACTTTCACCGAAAGGTTGAAAGATATGCCAGTTACAATAGGTTACTTAAACCGTTTTAGAACGGCGAAACAAAAAGCGGAAACCTTAAAAGATTTAGCCGACGGGAAACTAGACATCGTCATTGGAACACATCAATTAGTCAATAAAAATGTCGTTTTTAAAGATTTAGGATTGCTGATTGTAGATGAGGAGCAAAAATTTGGTGTCAACGTAAAAGATAAATTAAAAACGATTGCTGCTAATGTTGATACGTTAACTTTAACAGCAACTCCAATTCCTAGAACGCTCCAATTTTCATTGATGGCAGCACGAGATTTATCGGTAATTACAACTCCTCCGCCTAATAGATATCCAATTGAAACGAACGTAGTTGGCTTTAGTGAAGAATTGATTCGCGATGCGATTTCGTACGAAATTCAGCGTAACGGACAAGTTTTTTTTATCAATAATAGAATCGAAAATATTAAAGAAGTAGCTGGAATGATTCAGCGTTTAGTACCTAATGCACGAGTGGGAATAGGTCACGGTCAAATGGAAGGTAGAAAACTGGAAGAGTTGATGTTAGCTTTTATGAACGGAGAATTCGACGTATTAGTTGCAACAACTATTATTGAAAGCGGATTAGATGTTCCAAATGCCAATACCATTTTTATCAATAATGCTAATAATTTTGGACTTTCTGATTTGCATCAAATGCGAGGTCGAGTAGGGCGTAGCAATAAGAAAGCGTTTTGTTATTTTATTTGTCCGCCATATTCAGCAATGACTGATGACGCTAGAAAACGAATTCAAGCTTTAGAACAATTCAGCGAACTGGGAAGTGGTTTTAATATTGCGATGAAAGATCTTGAAATTCGGGGTGCGGGAGATTTGTTAGGCGGAGAACAAAGTGGATTTATCAATGAAATAGGTTTTGATACCTACCAGAAAATCCTAAATGAAGCGATTGATGAATTAAAGGAAAACGAATTCAAGGATTTATATCCTGAAGAAAATGACATTGAAACTAAGGAATATGTAAAAGATTTGCAAATCGATACTGATTTTGAGTTATTGTTCTCAGATGAATACATCAACAATGTATCAGAACGATTGAGTTTGTATAACGAATTAGGAGCTATAAAAAATGAAGAGGAATTAATTGTTTTCCAAAACAAATTAATTGACCGTTTTGGCCCAATGCCACCAAGAGCCAAAGCATTGATGAATAGCATCCGAATTAAATGGATTGCTACAAGATTAGGAATTGAGAAACTGGTAATGAAGAAAGGAAAAATGATTGGCTATTTTGTATCGGATCAACAATCTGATTATTATCAGTCCAAGCGTTTTACTAATATGCTACAATTTGTTACAAAAAATAGCGCCATTTGTAAAATAAAAGAAAAAGAAACTCCTACTGGTTTAAAGCTTTTATTGACCTTTGAAAATGTGAAAAATACGAGAACAGCTTTAGAGTTTATGGAGATGTTGGGAAGTAACGTTTGATGTTATTCCAAAGCTTCCAGCCTTTCAAAGGCTGAAAGCTTTAACTTATTAACACGAAATTAATTCTTTAAATCTTTAATAATTTTAAACGTTACTTCCTCTTATTCTTCTCTGACTAAAATTGTAAACTCATTTCAGGTCGATATTGATGAAGATGTTGGGACGAAAAGTTTATATTCCAAAGCTTCCAGCCTTTCAAAGGCTGAAAGCTTTTTGTAAGTTTTCTATTTTATTAACCTACTCTATAATCAAATCTTCAATTTTATCTAAATCTTGATTAATATTGTGATAGTAAATAAAATTATCCAAATCACCGTACATTATTAGCAACTTATTTCTTTGCAACTTGGTTTTTTTAGTTGAAACAACTGTTCCGTAAGAAGTCCAAGGATATTCTATAATAGTTTTTGTAAACTTGTGATGAACTGGATTATTATGAATATAATAAATGAGTTTTTGGAAATAAACTTCGGAATTAACTGGTTTTCTCCTAAAGTTTTTCTCAAATAAACTACCAGTTCTTTTGTATCTTTTATTTATTGCTTGAGTGTAAGCATTAAATAAATTGGAAAATTGTTTTGAAGCACTTATAATTTTTGGTTTGTCTGTTGAAGAGTATTCTAATTTTGACCTATCGATTTCTTCTGTTTTTTTTATAAACTAGAATATGAAAGTGATTTTTCATTAAGCACCAAGCATAAGTATCGGCTACTGGGTCAATGTATTTTGTATACAACCTTAAAAAATGATTGTATTTTTCAGTTTCAAAAAATAAATCGATTCCGTTATTTCCTCTATTGAAAATATGGTAATATTTACCGATTTCTAAAGGTATTGGATTCATTAGAATATTTTTTAAGTTGCTAACTTTTAAATTTTATTCTAAAGCTTCCAGCCTTTGAAAGGCTGGAAGCTTTAATTTATTTACACGAAATTAATTCTTTAAATCCTTTATCACTTTAAAGGCCACATCCACCTGTTCCTCACTCACTAAAATTGTAAACTCATTTGAAGTTGAAATAACTTCGTTGATAATAATTCCTTCCCAAGCTAAACGCTGAAAAATGAAATAGTAAATCCCGGGAACAACAATATTTTCTTTTGGTAATTTTACAGTTATTGAAGCAAGATTGTCTAATTTTTGAATCAATTTTTCATTGACAAAATGCTTGTCTACAAGATGATTGATACTATTGCTAACTACGATGTTGGTTTCATTTACGCCTCTTGATGAGGTGTAAAAAATATCTGGAAAGGCATTAATATCTGTGATTAAATCAGCTTGTTTGTTTAAAACGGTATCAGAGGCTGCAAATGTGTAGTCAGTCAAAGAAGAACGTACAGTGATTTCTCCAATGTTTTTAATGACTTTATTAATCTTATGATTTAACCTGAAGTCTAGTTCCTCAGTTAGTCTTTTTAAAGCCATAACCACCGCGCCTTGTTTTACTTCCTTACTAAATTCACTTTCTAATTCGGTCATTATATTTCGAGATAGCGAAGTTAAATTGATAATACCAAGAGATAAAGCATTCAGTAAAAATGGTTTTGTTTTGATATAATTTTCAACAACAGAAGAAACAGTCTTCATAGGATTTTTTTTAGTTAGTTATAAAATGCACAAGTAGTTAGTTTGTATTGTTAAGAGCAAATGTAAATAAAAAAACAATTTGTTACAAATATAACATTAGTTTTAATCAGCTAAAAGTGATAAAATGCGTCAATAAGATGCTCGATAACAAACGATTTTCCTTCCTTGTGAATTGCTATAATATCAAAACGAACCTCCACATCTAAATCTCTTTCATTGACAAATGCATCCACGGCTTTAACAAGAAGCTGAATTTTTTTAGTTTTGACAAAGTCTTGAGGAAGACCAAAATCCAAGGAAGATCTAGTTTTAACTTCAATTATCGCTAAAATATTTTCCTTTTTGGCGATGATATCGATCTCGGCTTTTTGGAAAGTCCAGTTGGTTTCTATAATTTTATAACCGTTTTTTTGAAGAAATTCGACTGCCATTTCTTCGCCAAGTTTTCCGAGTTCGTTGTGTTCAGCCATTTTTTTGTGCTTTTTGGTCCGTGTTCCGTGTTTAGTGATCAGTGCTTAGAGTTTAGTGTTAGTTGGGAATTGTTCAGTTATATGTTTTAACGATTTCTTGATAACTATACAGTTAATAAGTCACTTCTATATTGTCTCCCACTCCTTCGGAGAAGGTTTGGCGGGAAGGATTTTATTCGAAAATCACAGTACATAATTGGTCATTGACATCAACAGTAACTTTATTCCCTAAAATCAAAGCTCTATTGTCTCGAATATGACCAGCTGGAAAATTATACAGCACGGGAATATTATATTTTTTAGTAACGTCATCGATAATTTCAATTGCATTTTTTCCCCAAGGAATATCATTGTCTTTCATCGTGGTCATAGAACCTACTAAAATTCCTTTGATACTTTCTAGACAGCCATTTCGTTTTAAATTCATCATCATGCGATCAATATGATATAAATATTCGTCTAAATCTTCTATGAATAATATTTTATCTGAACAATCAATTGCCGAAGGTGAACCAAACAAACTGTACAAAATAGATAAATTTCCGCCAACTAATGCACCCGTAGCTTTTCCAGTTCTATTCATTTTAAATGGCTGCACTTCGTATTTTAATTTCTCCCCAAACAATGCAGTTCTCATTGTTTCAACAGCTTGAAGAGTCGCTCTAGCAACCGTCACGGGCATAATTCCGTGTATGGATTTATAGCCCATCGTATTCAAATGGTTATGTAAAGCTGTAACATCACTAAAACCCACCAACCATTTTGGATTTTTCTTAAACTTAGTAAAATCTAATAAATCAATTATTCGAACAGTACCATAACCACCTTTTACGCACCAAATCATTTTTACATTTGGATTATCCATTTGCTGCTGGAAGTCGGCTGCACGTTGTTCATCAGTTCCCGCCAATTGATTATTATCTAAACCAATTGTGCTGCCAATAATTACGTTAAGCCCCCAACTCTTTAATAAATCAACAGCAGGTTTCAAGTTGTCATCAAGATTTTTTCTAGCTGTTGCTACTATTGCTACTGTGTCTCCTTTTTTTAAATATGGTGGTGTAATCATTTGATGTTGAGCTTGAATTTTGAGTGAATTAAAAATTATGATTATTATTAGAATTATATGAAAAAAGCTTTTAGGGATTTTATTTAAATGGTTTTTAAAAGACATACAATATTAAATTTTTTGAATACTTGCGTAATGAAATACACTTTAGGTCAAAAACAAAGATAGGGAATTACAAAATAATTTTAAGTTCCAAATCCAAATCACTATTTTTACAAAAGCAAAATCGAATGTAAAGTATATTAATCCTTAAAGTACTCTTATTTATGAGAATTCTCCGCTGGTTTTTTATACTTTCTTTATTATTTCCGTCATCAATTATATTGGCTCAACCAAAGAAATATTTTATACATACTGTCGTTTTTTATAATTTCGAAAACTTATTTGATACTATAGATGATCCTGATACTTTTGATGAAGAATGGACACCAAAAGGATTACAACGATGGACAACAGAAAAATATCAAAAGAAACTTCAAAATTTATCTCGAGTTCTAGCTGAAATTGGTTCTGCGGAAAATAGTGACTCTCCAACCTTTATTGGCGGATGCGAAATTGAAAATAGAGGTGTTCTTGAAGACTTAGTAAAACAACCCAAACTAATTGAGAAAGATTACGGAATTGTTCATTTTGATTCCCCAGATAAAAGAGGAATTGATGTGGCATTATTATACCAAAAAGCGAAGTTCCAGCCTACAAGCTACAGTGCTATTCCGTTGTATATTTACAAAAAAGGAAGTGTAAAAAACGAAAATGCTTCGAATACGTCAGATGAGAAAACAGATGATGAAATACAAGTGAATACTAAAAACTACCGCGTGTATACCAGAGATCAACTATTGGTAACTGGTTTTTTGGACGGTGAGGAAATTAATATTATTGTTAATCACTGGCCATCTCGATCTGGCGGGGAAAAAAAATCGAGTCCGTTTAGAGAAGCTGCGGGAGCATTAAATCGGAAAATCATAGATTCATTACAGCGACTAAATCCAGATGCAAAAGTAATCACCATGGGCGATATGAATGATGGAGCATATAATAAAAGTATAAAAATAGGTCTTGGCGCCAAAGCAAAAAAAAGCGAGGTACAGCAATTTGGGATTTACAACCCGTTTGAAGAAATGGCCAAAAGCGGAATGGGAACAATCGCTTATCGCGATGCATGGGATATTTTTGATCAAATATTAGTTTCAGAAACCTTGATAAAACAAGATTATTCTAGCTTTAGATTCTGGAAAGCTGGCATTTACAATAAGTCTTTTTTGATACAAACCAGCGGACAATATAAAGGATATCCGTTAAGACATTCTAATACTGAAATAGGATTTAGCGACCATTTCCCCGTTTATATCTATCTTATAAAAGAAAAAAAATAGTAATCATAATTTACCTTTAAAATTAAAAAAAATGGCAATAGCACAACCTTTCAATCTTACTAAATGGATCAATGAAAATCGGCATCTTCTTAAACCACCAGTTGGGAATAAAAATCTATATGTAGAATCTGGCGATTATATAGTAATGGTGGTTGCGGGTCCAAATGCACGTAAAGACTATCATTACAATGAAACCGAAGAGCTTTTTTATCAACTTGAAGGTTCTATAAAAGTGATTGTTCAGGATGAGGGTGAACGCAGAGAAATGGAATTACACGCAGGAGATATGTATCTCCATCCTGCAAAAACTCCTCATTCACCAGTACGTTCACAAGGTTCAATAGGATTAGTCATCGAGCGTAAACGTGCAGGTCTAGGTTACACAGATGGATTATTATGGTTTTGCGACAACTGTAATCATAAATTATATGATGTATATTTTGAACTTCACAATATTGAGACCGATTTTTTACCTCATTTTAAGCATTTTTACAGCTCGGAAGATTTACGGACGTGTGATAAATGTGGAACTGTAATGGAAGTTGATCCAAAATTTATATAAAAAAGTCGTTCATCTTTCGATTTAAGATTCATCTAAAACAATAATTGCGGACAATGATTTTATATTTATAACAGAAAATAAGCTTTACAAAATTTGAATTAAACGTGGAAATCTTTAAAATTATTCAAGTAAAGATCAGAATCTCTTTGTAAATCAACTACTAAAAAACAATCGTTACTAATTATTTATTCCTGTTAAAGAGTTATGTTTGTATAATAATATAACAATTTTTAATAAAAAAGTTACAATGATAACAATAGCAGATCAATTCGGAATCAAAGAAGCCCTGAAGCAATTAGGGATTGAAGACATAAATGAAGGAACATCAACGGGTGAATCTAATTTTGCCAACGGAAAAATCATCGAAAGTTATTCACCAGCAGATGGTGCTTTAATTGCAAAAGTAAAATCTTCCTCAAAAGAAGATTATGAGAAAGCAATGCAAAAAGCATCAGAAGCTTTCCTAGAATGGCGTATGATTCCAGCTCCTAAAAGAGGTGATATCGTTCGTCAAATGGGAGACGAATTGAGAAAATTTAAAGAACCTCTTGGAAAACTTGTTTCTTACGAAATGGGGAAAAGTCTTCAAGAAGGATATGGCGAAGTTCAGGAAATGATCGACATCTGCGATTTTGCAGTGGGATTATCACGCCAACTTTATGGATTAACGATGCATTCTGAAAGACCTTTACATAGAATGTATGAGCAATATCATCCAATAGGAACCGTAGGAATTATATCGGCTTTTAACTTTCCAGTTGCTGTGTGGAGTTGGAACGCAATGATTGCATGGGTTTGTGGTGACGTTGCTATTTGGAAACCAAGTTCAAAAGTGCCTTTATGCGGCATTGCTTGTCAAAATATTATCAAAACAGTTCTTAAAAGAAATAATGTTCCAGAAGGAGTGAGCTGTTTAGTTACAGGAAATGAGTCAGGAGATTTAATCAATAATGATAAAAGAATTTCTTTAGTTTCATTTACAGGATCAACTAGAATTGGTCGTCACGTATCAAAAACTGTCGCGGAACGTTTTGGAAATACCATTCTAGAACTTGGCGGAAACAATGCGATTATAGTTTCAGAGCATGCCGATATTAGTATGGTGTTAGTTGGAGCTGTTTTTGGAGCAGTAGGAACTGCGGGACAACGTTGCACATCAACAAGACGTTTAATTATTCATGAAAGTGTGTATGATAAAACGATTAGTGTTTTAAAAAATGCTTATGGTCAATTGCAAATAGGAAATCCATTAGACGAGAATAATCACGTTGGACCATTAATTGATAAAGGAGCAGTGAAAGATTATTTAGAAGCTATTGAAGCAGCTAAAAAAGAAGGCGGAAAAATTATTGTTGAAGGAGGATTAGTCGAAGGAGAAGGATATGAAAGCGGTTGTTATGTAAAACCATGTATCATTGAAGCTGCTAATCATTTTGACATTGTGCAAACAGAGACTTTTGCTCCTATTTTATATGTGATGAAATACAGCACTATTGAGGAAGCAATTGCAATGCAAAACGGAGTTCCGCAAGGACTTTCTTCTTCTATTTTTACAAATAGCATGAGAGAAATGGAATTATTCCTTTCTCAATCAGGCTCAGATTGTGGAATTGCCAATGTAAATATTGGAACTTCTGGAGCAGAAATTGGTGGTGCTTTTGGTGGAGAAAAAGAAACGGGCGGTGGTCGTGAATCAGGATCTGATGCTTGGAAAGCGTACATGAGGAGACAAACAAACACAATTAATTACGGAACCCAATTGCCATTGGCACAAGGAATCAAATTTGATTTGTAGAGTAAATAAAGCGCATAAAAAAAGCCGTTTGAAAATTTTTTCATACGGCTTTTTTTGTTTTTATATAATACTATAAACGGTAACTCATTCTTGCGAAGTAGTACGCACCAGTTGTTCCCATTTGCACTGGAGCATATTTGAATACACCAAAATAACTGTTTTCATAAACTTGTTTGTCTGGGAAAACATCAAATAGATTGTTGGCTCCCACTGTAAAAGTTATTTTTGGAGTTGCTTTATATGATGCTGTCAAATCAGTAACCACCTTTCCTTTATGTTTTTGTGTAGTTCCAAAAGGGAATGCATCACGAATAACTTCACCAAAATAGGTTTCTCTTACTACAAAGTTGAATTTATTTACACCATAATTTAATCCTAAAGTTCCTTTATGATTAGGTGTATTGGTTTCAATTAAGCTTCTTTCTTGTGGGCCATAATAAACATCTTCTTGACCAATAAATGTAGTAGGAATATTATTTAATTTGTCAGCTACGTTGTTTTTATTGTAATTGTATAACAACGAAATGTTTAAATTACTATTACTAAAACGCAGATCATAATCAGCAACGAAATCAATTCCATTAGTTTCTGTATTAATTGCGTTGGTAAAGAAACGTGCTGTTTGCGCACCATAAGGCGCAAATAAAGCCTGAAGTTCAGGAATAGCTTCACCAAAAGCATCATTTCCTAAATTTCCGGTGATAATGATGCGATTGTCAATTTTTATTTGGTATGCATCAACTGTGAAGTTTAAGTTCTTTAAAGGAGAATAAACAAAACCAAAGCTGTAGTTCTTTGAAGTTTCTTCTTTTAATTTAGGAATTCCTAATTGTATTGCTACTTCACTATCATTTCTAAAAATACCTGAATTTAAAGGCTTACCATCTACAATGTCAGCTGCTATATTATTGAAATATTGTTGATGTAAAGATGGCGCTCTAAAACCAGTACTGATAGCACCACGAACAAAAAAGTTATCTAAAATTTTATATCGTGAAGATAATTTACCATTTATCGTATTCCCGAAGTCAGAATAGTCCTCGTAACGACCAGCAACTCCTATCATGAATTTTTCCGAAAAATCTATTTCAATATCAGTGTAAAGTGCTACGCTGTTTCTGTTTTCATTTACTTCATTTAATGGAGAAAATCCAGGGAAAGATTGTGCGCCACCATCTATGTAAGACCCTATTTCGCCTGCATTTATTTTATAATTTTCTAATCTATATTCAGCTCCAAAGGCAAGATTCAATCCATTAAAAATTGTTGGGAACAGTCGAGAAGCATCTGCATTAACGGTGTTTTGTAAAAATGAGTGGCTTCCTGCATTAAAGCTAGTAGGGGTATTAGCTCCCAATGAAAAATTATTAGTTTTAGAAACATCATAATCAAATATGTTTTGACCAAAAGTATTACTCAAATCTAACTTCCAATCAGCTAATTTAAATTTAAAGCCGGAAATCAACGATTGATCATTCACATTAGAATTTAATTCAGGTTGAAATCCAAAAGGAAATAAAGAAGCTACTACATTTTCTGTTTCACTTGGTAAACGTCTAAATCCAAAACCTGTACCATTTCGATGACTTAGTCCTCCAGATGCGTAAAATTCTATTTTACTGTTTACCGGTAATGACATATTAAAGAAACCTTGCAAGTTTCTAATTTTTGCATCACCTATTTGAAAATTGAAATCATCACGGTTAAGTCCAGCTGCTGCTAATGCTGCGTCATCAATTGCTCGGGCATCACTATTACTGAAATCATAAGCAAAAAAGTTATCATTAGCTGATTGATCAAAGATGATCAAATTATGATTTTGAGAGCGATTGGTTTTCTCACGGTTGCTAAACTCTCCTGTAAGATTTATAAAACCACCATTTTTTCCAATTTTAGTTCCGTAGTTAAGATTCAGGTTCGTTGTTTTTCCGTCATTACGAGAAGTCTGTCCGTACGTTGCATTAGCTTCTAATCCTGTATTGTCTTTCAGCACTAAATTGATGACACCTGCAATTGCATCTGATCCATATTGCGCAGCTGCTCCATCCCTTAACACTTCTATTCGTTTTATTGATGAACTAGGAATGGCACTTAAATCGGTTCCAACAGAACCATTACCAACAGTATTTTGATAATTCACTAATGAGGTTGTATGCCTTCTTTTCCCATTTACCAAAACTAAAACTTGATCAGGACCTAACCCTCTCAAAGACGCAGGATCAATGTGCTCAGTTCCGTCAGATGAAGATTGACGGCTAGAATTAAATGATGGAGTAAGATAGGTTAAGATGTCATTTAAACTCGTTTGAGGAATACTATTTCTAATTTTAGCTAAATTCACTACGTCTACAGGAACTGCTGTTTCTAGCTTGCTCTTTTTAGGATTTCTACTTCCCACAATCACTATTTCATCAAGATTATTATCTTTTAATACTAATTGTATTGTAATAAAATTTTCTGCAGCGACAACTTCTTTTGATTCATATCCAAATAAAGAAACAATTAATTTAGGCGCATTTGCGGCAGCACTTATTTCAAAATTCCCTAAAGAATCTGTTGTGCTAGTTGTTTTTGTTCCTTTGATATTTATTGTTGCAAATTCTAAAGGAGTTCCACTATCAGTTGTTACTTTTCCTTTTATTTCCTGATTCTGTCCATAAAAAAGTGAGCTATAAAAAATGTATAATGTCGAGAGACTAATTTGTAAAATTTTTTTCATGTTGTTGTTGTTGTTGTAGTTGTTGTTGTTGTTGTAGTTGTTGTTGTAGTTGTTGTTGTTGTTGTTGTTGTTGTTGTTGTTGTTGTTGTTGTTGTTGTTTGATTTTAATTGCTTAAAATTTATTGATAGTATAGTAGTATTAAAAAGCACTTAATAATTCGGCAAAGGTAAATTAAAAGAAATACCATCCTATAATTCTTGATATTTTGCTAAAAAGTCATTTTATAATCTTTTATCAGTGCTATTCTTTGATTAATAATCAATCTTTTTTGGATTAGAAATAATATTATTGTTCTAAAGTACAGACTGTTGTGAGGTGTCTATAATGTTGTAAGTAATCGTTTTACTCACCATACATTATTTTATAGTCCATTTTTTAATTCTGAAAATAAAAAAGAAATACCTTTGTAGCACTTTAAAATTTATAAAAATGAAATTACGAATTGGATTTATTTTATGTTTTGTCTCTTTTTATTGTTTTTCACAGAACAATGTATTGGTTTTTCAATCTGATTTTGGTCAGAAAGACGGAGCAGTCTCTGCGATGAAAGGTGTAGCTGTGGGTGTTTCACGAGATCTTAAGATTTTTGATTTAACCCATGAAATTCCAACATTTAATATTTGGGAGGCAGCATACAGGTTGTCGCAAACAGCACAATATTATCCTGTAGGAACAGTTTTTGTTTCAGTTTGTGATCCTGGGGTGGGAACTTCACGCCATTCAGTAGTGTTATTGACAAAATCAGGACATTATTTTGTAACACCTGATAATGGCACGCTTACGCTAATAGCTGAACAATTGGGAATTCAGGAAATTAGGGAAATTAATGAGGTTAAAAACCGTAGAGAAAATTCCGAGGAATCTTACACATTTCATGGTCGCGATGTCTATGCTTTTACAGGTGCTCGTTTAGCTTCTAAAGGAATTACATTTGAAGAAGTTGGACCGAAATTACCAAATGAAGTTGTAAAAATTGAATACCAAAAACCAATTTTTGAAAAAGGAATTATAAAAGGTGGAATTCCTATTTTAGATATTCAATATGGTAATGTTTGGACGAATATTGATAAAACCACCTTCGCTAATTTAGGTTTAAAAGAAGGTGATTTTGTTAAGATTCAATTTTTTAAGGGAAAAGAAAAAAAGTATGAAGGGAAATTACAGTTGGTAAACACCTTTGGACAAGTACCAGTTGGAGAAAATGTATGTTATTTTAATAGTCTTTTGAATTTTGCAGTTGCAATAAATCAAGGAAATTTCTCAGAGAAATATAAAATTTATAGTGGAGCTGATTGGAGTATTTTGATTAGTAAATAATTCCTTTTTACATAAATAAAAAAGCGTCTTGTACGTGATTACAAGACGCTTTTTATCTTTGATATGTTCTCTATAAATTAAAAGAAGCACCAATATTAAAAACGAACTGGTTGTTTAATTTGTCAAAACCTATTGGGTTCGTTTTATAACTTGCTATTGGAATTCCAGCTTCGGTGAAAATACCAAAACCTTCTGTAAAGAAATAACGAAATCCTAAATGAGCGCCAAAATTTCTCAATCCTAAATCTAATCCTGGATAAATATCCATTTTTGGATCTAATTGGAAAACATTTCCTAAATTGGCATTAAATCGTCCTTTCACATCTATTCTATCACCAAAATCTGGTGTATTACCAAGATTATCTTTTGAAACAGACAATAAATACGAAGTTACAAATCCAAAAGACATGTTTTCTCCCAAACCAAAATCCGATGAAACTCTAATACCTGATCCGCCATCTTGTATATTTGCTCCTAAATCAAATTTTATATCGCCATCGCCTTTAAATGCTTGTGCGTTTAGTAATCCAATTGTTAACAATAATACTAGTGTAATAGTCTTTTTCATACTTTTTATTTTTAATTATTTCGCAAAATTAGTTTAATAAAATTTAATTTCTCCCTTTCTCGTCAAAATATAACTGATTCAGCGGTTCGCTCTGCCAAAATTCTTTAGTGTTTACATCCATTATAGTCAAAGGTCCTTTGAAAGCAGCGCCAGTATCTACGTTCCAAATGTTTGCTTTATGCACCGGAGTCGTTTCGCCTATCCTCGTTACTGGAGTATGACCAATGTAAATTTCATTATAAAGCGTAAAACGTTTTGGATAAAAGGGACTATCACTTTTAATTCGTGTATCAAATGATAATGCAGTTTCCCATAATGTTCTATCCCAATAGAAAAGTCCAGGAAAATATTCGAAATCCACACCATTCATATTAGTGAAGCCAGCATGCACAAACAAACGCTGCTGATCATCAAGATGAAAATTTTGCAGTGACTGTAAAAATTCAATATGTCTTTTCTTAGCTTCTTTATTAACAGATTTATAGGCGGTCACGGTTGCTTCTCCACCATGTTTATACCACAATAAATTTTCTTTACTTCCTTCGAGCCATTCTAACAGTAAGTCATCGTGATTACCGCGCATGCAAATACAATTTTGCTTAGATTGTAAATCTATAATAAAGTCAATAACTTGAGGAGATTGACTCCAGCCATCAACGTAATCACCAAGAAAAATTAATGTATCTATTGTAGTCACATCTGCTCTCTCCATAATTTGGTGTAAAGCTCGTAAACCACCGTGTATGTCACCTATAACAAGTGTTCTCATTTCAAAAATGTTCTATATTTATGTAAAATTTCAGTTGAATTATTATAAATTTTACATTTGCAAAATTAAGTAAAACTGTCTATCAATATGCTTTTTAAAATTTGTTTCTTTGATGAAATAAAACTGAAGTAAATTTCATTTATAAATCGCATAAAATTGGCGAAATTTAACGAAACTTCAAATTTTTATTTTGTAAAATATCACTAATTTACGTGATTGTTTATCAGAAAAATTAGCATTAAATTTACAAAAATTAAATACCAAAACTTATGAATGCAATTATAGCTATTACATTATTATTTGTTCGCATGATTTGTAGCTTTGTTAATTATTTGTTATTTGGATAAAGCAATTTTAAAGTAATCATTTAAAAAAAAACCTGCTTTATAAAATAAAACGATCTGGAAATAATACAGTTTATTTTATGTAAAAGCTATTTATAGTTTATCTCATAAGCTTAAATAATAGCTTAACATTGGCAATGTAAAATTCTGCTACGGGTTATTTTGTGATTTATTGCACATTATACTTCATCTTTCTCAAAATCCGAAATGCTTCCTTAAACGATAAATAAACAGAAGTGAAGGGCTTTAAAAGTGTTTTAGCATCAATCAACTTTTGTTTGGCTTCTTCAAAACCATTTAGGTAACAAATCATGAATGTAGAGGGTAGGTTCTCTAAATCTTTTCGTTCTCGATCAGAAAGGGAGTATCCATTTTGAAGTTTTTTCAATAAAGTATTATTAGAATTGTAAATATGAAAAAGCATTTTTCTGTTAAATTCTGGTGGTTGGAAAAGCATTTCATTCTCAATTTTGTAATAGCCGTTATCTTCAAAACGGATTATTTGTCGCTCTAAGGGATAATAGCTTGTTTTATCGTTTAAACCTAAAGGAACATATTCAGTAATTGTAAAAGTGTCTTCATCATAAGTGATTTCAACAACATCTTGCGATGAATAGAACAACTTTATTTGCTCATTAATTAATTCAATATCTACCCGCGATAAGTACGTTTTACCTCGTGATCGCTTTGGAATTCCCGCCCAACAAATTACAAACAACTCCTTAAAAACTTTATATTTCGGTGACATATCTTTATGACGAAAATTCATAAAATCAATAACACCATCAAGTGTATACTCAATACTATTTCTTGAATTATTTTCTATTCCTATAACTGTCTCCGTATTTTGATAATTTTTTTCAATTGTTCCGATAACGGGCATTGTATTGCTACCTCGTCTAATATAGATGCTGTTAACAGGTATAGTGTAAATTCCTTTTTTGAAATGAGAAGTTTTACTTTTTGGATTAACTGTAACTAAACCAATTACTTTATCTTTTGGTAAATTTGGAAAGGGAATATTCTCATATTGAATTTTTGGTGGATTTTCCAAATAGGCATTTACTAAATTCTGAATTCTGCTATCATCAAAAAAATCATCACCTACAATAGTATTATCTTGATCTTCAACGCCAACAATAATATAAGAATTATTAGCAGGATTTGAATTAGATAGCGCACAAATATGTTTTAAAAACTTGGCTTTTCCCTCTTGTGAATGTAAATTCAATTGACGTTTCTTATCAAAAAAACTACTCTCATCATTATGAGCTAGAAGATTTTTAATAAGAATACGTTTGTTGATCATTGAATTGGTTTTTTTAATTGCGTTAATTAAAATTACCGCAGATTCGCAGATTTTTTGCCCTTTATAATCTGCGAATCTGCGGTTAACTTTAATTATGATTTATTTATAATAGTCGCCGATGCTTGAGCTGTAGGAAGTACCAATAAATCAGCAATATTCACATGATACGGTCTAGAAATTACAAAGTGAATGATGTCGGCAATGTCTTCTGCATGTAAAGGTTCAAAACCTTTATAAACATTAGCAGCTTTTTCTGAATCTCCTTTAAAACGCACTTCACTAAACTCTGTTTGCACAGCTCCTGGATGAATTCCTCCTACGCGTATTCCATAAGGATTTAAGTCAATTCGCATGGCTTGATTCAGTGCGTCTACTGCATGTTTAGATGCGCAGTACACATTTCCGTTTGGATAAACTTCCTTACCCGCGATAGAACCAATATTGATGATATGGCCTGATTTTCTTTCAATCATTTTTGGAATTATCGCTTTGGAAACATATAAAAGTCCTTTCACGTTGATGTCAATCATGGCGTCCCAATCATCTAAATTTCCATTTTGAATAGAATCTAAACCATGAGCATTTCCCGCATTATTAACTAAAACATCAATCTCAGAAAATGCTGCTGGCAAAGAGTTTATACTGTCAAAAACGGCTTTCTTGTTCCGAACATCGAACGATAAAGTATGGACTTCAGTAAACGCTGAAAGTTCGTTTTTGAGTTCCAATAAGCGATCATCTCGACGGCCACACAAAATGATTTTATAATCATTTTGAGCTAATATTTGCGCTGTTGCTTTTCCAATTCCGCTGGTTGCTCCAGTTATTAATGCTACTTTACTCATTTTTTTGTTTTTATTGGGGTTGTCTATGACACTGTTTTTATTAGGGCGTGTCCCAAAGTTTCCTTGTCGTTCCTCCTCGCAACTTTGGGCCGGGCTTTACGTTCCCGCTTTTTTTAATTTATTCTCGTCTAAAAACGAGAACAAATTAAAAAAGAGCTCCACTGCAATCCCTCACGCAAAACCGAATAATTAAACTCATGTTTTTTTAAACATAATTACTAAATTTTCCTTTTTATAATAAAAAAACTAGGCCACATCTTCGCCCATACTTGCACTCCAAATTGCAAACCAATCTTCTGTGTCTAATTGTAATTCAACTGCTTTTTGTAGAGATTGGATTCGTGCCACATTCACAGTTCCCGCAATTGGGATAACTTTCGCAGGGTGTTGTAAAATCCAAGCTAATAAAATCGAATCAGAACCAAGGTGGTATTTTGCCATCAAAGTCACCAGTAATTTTTTTAAACGGCGTGTTTGCGAATTGTCCTCTCTAAAAACCGAACCTAATGGATTCCAAGACATAGGACGAATGGAGTTCACTTGCATATAATCAAAACTTCCGTCCACCATTGGCTCAAAATGAGTTGCCGAAAATTGAATTTGGTTGTAGGAAACTTCTACTTTTTGTCGGATTAATTCAGTTTGTGACGTAGTAAAGTTAGAGAGTCCAAAATCGATGATTTTTCCTTCTGATTTCAGTTTTAGAATTGCTTCGGCAATTTCATCTGCTTGCATCAAAGGGCTTGGTCTATGCAATAAAAATACATCTAGATAATCTGTTTGTAAATGCTGCAATGAGTTTTCAACGGACTGAACGATATACTCTTTTGAATACTCATAATGTTTGATAGAATTATTTCGGTTTCCCGTGACCATTTGAATCCCGCATTTGGATATTAATTGTGTTTTTTCTCTTGCTATTTTACTAGAAGTCAAGGCTGTTCCAAAAGAAGCTTCGGTAGTGTAATCTCCGTAAATGTCAGCATGGTCAAAAGTGCTAATTTTATTTTCTAAGCACACATTAATCATGTTTTCCATTTCTTTGGTGCTTAGTTTTTTATCCCAAATTCCCCAGTTCATTACACCTGCAATTACAGGTGATAAATTTGTTTTGCTCATAGATTTAATTTTTTATTCAATACTAAGATTTACTGTTTCAAAGTATAATTTTTAAAGTTCTTAAAAATATAAAAATTGTATCACAATTCATCCTTAAAATTGAATTGTTATTGAAAGTTTTAACCATTTATTAACATCTTACGTGTAAAAAAAAATTCAATTTGCACCTTCAAATCTACGGCATTAAATACAAGGTTTTAAAAATCATAAAATGGAACAAAATACAGCTACTTTAGACATTAGAGCAATTAATGAAAAAATAGAGAGAGAAAGTGCTTTTATAGATCTTCTCACAATGGAAATGAATAAGGTTATTGTTGGTCAAAAGCACATGGTAGAACGTTTGTTAATCGGACTTTTAGGTCAAGGGCATATTTTATTAGAAGGAGTTCCGGGACTTGCAAAGACATTAGCGATAAATACACTTTCACAAGCTATCCAGGGTTCGTTTAGTAGAATACAATTTACGCCAGATTTACTTCCAGCAGATGTTGTGGGAACCATGATTTACAACATAAAATCCAATGAATTTTCGATTAAAAAAGGACCGATATTTGCCAATTTTGTACTTGCGGATGAGATCAATCGTGCACCTGCTAAAGTGCAATCGGCCTTATTGGAGGCAATGCAGGAAAAACAAGTAACAATTGGCGATACTACTTTTAAATTAGATAGACCTTTTTTAGTTCTTGCAACACAAAACCCAATTGAGCAAGAAGGAACTTATCAACTTCCAGAAGCACAAGTCGATCGTTTTATGTTGAAAACGGTGATTGATTATCCAAAAATGGAAGACGAACGTTTAGTAATTCGTCAGAATTTGAAAGGAAGTTATGAAAGAGTTAATCCTGTGGTTTCTGTAGAACAAATTTTGCGCGCTCAAGAAGCGGTACGTGAAGTATACATGGATGAAAAAATCGAAAAATACATCTTAGATATCATTTTTGCAACTCGTTTTCCAGAGCAATATAAACTCGCTGAACTAAAGCCATTAATTAGTTTTGGCGCATCGCCACGTGGAAGTATCAACTTGGCTACAGCCGCAAAATGTTATGCTTTTATCAAACGTCGTGGATATGTAATTCCCGAAGACGTTCGTGCTGTGGTACATGATGTATTACGTCACAGAATCGGTGTTACTTACGAAGCAGAAGCTGAAAACATAACTTCAGTCGATATCATTAATAAAATCGTAAACGAAGTAGAAGTTCCGTAAAAGTACTTAGTACCTAGTCCTTAGTTTTTGCTATAAGCTAATGACTAAGGACTAAAAAAACTAAGGACTAAAGACCAAAAAATGGATACAAAAGAGCTTTTAAAAAAAGTACGAAAAATAGAAATCAAAACCCGAAGATTGAGCGATCATATCTTTTCAGGCGAATATCACACTTCGTTTAAAGGACGTGGAATGACGTTTAGTGAAGTTCGTCAATACCAATTTGGTGATGATATTCGTGCTATCGACTGGAATGTCACCGCAAGATATAATGAAGCTCATGTCAAAGTCTTTGAGGAGGAGCGAGAGTTGACTATGATGTTGATGGTTGATATTTCCGGATCTGAAAGTTTTGGGTCGAAGAACCAATTAAAAAAAGATATTGTAACTGAAATTGCTGCAACTATGGCATTTTCAGCAACTCAAAATAATGATAAAATAGGTTTGATCTTGTTTTCAGATGAAATTGAGTTATATATTCCACCAAAAAAAGGAAGATCTCACGTATTGCGAATCATTAGGGAATTAATTGAATTCCAACCTAAAAGTCGTAAGACTGATATTGCACAAGCTTTAAAATTTTTATCAGGAACACAAAAAAAGAAGGCAATTGTATTTGTAATTTCAGATTTTATGGCTGAGAATTATGAACATACTTTGAAAATTGCGGCTAAGAAACATGATATAACGGGAATTAGGGTTTACGACATTCGAGAAGAAAAAATGCCAGACATAGGAATGGTTTCTATGCTTGATGCTGAAACTGGGGAAATACAATTAGTAAATACCGGTTCAAAACTAGTGCGAATGAATTATGAAAAGTTATATCACGAAAAGTTAAATTATTTCAAAGACACATTTAGTAAATCAGGTTCAGGTGTGGTAAATACAAGAGTTGATGAAAGCTATGTTTCTAAATTACTAAGTTATTTTAAATCGAGGTAGGGATTTTAGATTTTTGATCAACGATTTTTGATTTCAGATGGATTTGGAATAAATAATGATTTGAGATTTAACTAGAATGAAGAGCGAGGAAAAAGCAATGTATGAACAAACAAGAATTAGAAAATAGATTGATCGATTTTGCAGCTACAATAATAATTTTGGCAAATAAATTTGAAAAGAATTAAGCTGGAAATTATTTAGCAGGACAAATTATAAGATCAGGAACTTCTCCTGCTTTAAATTATGGTGAAGCTCAAAGTGCTGAGAGTACAAAAGATTTCATCCATAAAATGGGAATATGTTTAAAAGAATTAAGAGAAACTTTTGTTCGTTTGAAAATTATTGAAAAATCAAATTTAATATCGGATATGAGTAATTTGTTAATAGCAAAAGCGGAAGCAAATGAGTTAATTTCTATTTTCGTTTCGAGTATTAAAACAGCTAAAACAAATTTGAAATAGAAAAATATGATTATTAAAAGATTCAAAAAAAATCTGAAAGCAAAAATCGTTAATCTGCATTCATAAATCAAAAGCATGCAATAATACAACATGAAAAAACATTTATACCTACTAATTCTACTGTTTTCCACCGCTGTTTTTGGACAACAAAAGCAAGTGATTACAAGTATTGACACGCTTAAAAATAAAATTGGCGCCGAATTTAAACTTTCGATTAAAACAACAGTTGATACTTCGGCTAAAGTTATTTTTCCAAATTTAAAAAACATAGGAGCTCTAGAAGTTATTCAGTCTTATCCAATTGATACCGTAAAGTTAGATAGTAAATATGAATTAATTAAAAAATACGGACTAACTCAGTTTGATTCGGGTCGGTATGTTGTTCCTAGTATCAAGATTTTTATTAATAGTAAACCGTTTGCTACAGATTCATTATTGGTTGAGGTTGCTAATGTTCAAGTGGATACATTAAAACAAAAAATGTATGATATTAAGGATATTACCGCTGTTGAAGATTCTATTGGAAACTGGTGGAAATATCTTCTAATTTTTGCTCTTATTATTGGAATTGGTGCGTTTATATATTGGTTTATTAAAAAACGACAACAGAAAAAACTGCAAGCTGGAATATTAAAAACTCCTATAGAAAAAGCCACTACTTTGCTAGATACTTTGGAGAAAAAAGAATTATGGCAAAAAGGAGAAGTAAAAGCATATTACAGTGAATTGACTGACATTGCTAGAAATTATATCGAAGAAGCTATTGAAATTCCAGCAATGGAAAGTACAACATCTGAATTGATACAAGCGCTTAAAGCGGCATCGGTAAAAAAGAAAATGACGCTTTCACAGGAAATAATAGAAAATTTAGAGCGCGTTTTAAAACAAGCCGATCTTGTAAAGTTTGCAAAGTCTAAACCTTTAGATTTTGAGATTACCGAAGACAGAAATAAAATTCAGAAGGTCATTTTAACTTTAGACAATTCTATTCCTGTTGAAGTGGAAGTCGAGGAAGATACTCTATTGAATGAAGCACAGAAGCAAAAGCAGATTCAAATTCAATTAAAAAAACAAAGAAAAAAACGAATTGTTACAGCGGTAGCTTCAGTAGTTTTCCTATTATTTGCAGTAACCACTTTTTTCATCGTTACAAAAGGTTTTGATTATGTTAAAGATAATGTACTTGGTCATCCAACAAAGGAATTACTAGAAGGTGAATGGATAAAAAGTGAATATGGAAATCCAAGTATCATTATAGAAACGCCAAAAGTGCTCAAAAGAGTAGACTTAACTAAAACGTTACCAAAAGAGGGCATGGCGTTAATCAAAGAAATGCAATCATTTGCTTATGGAAGCGTCTTAGATCAGTTTTATATAATGATTTCTACATTGAAATTTAAACAAGAAACAGAAATTGATTTAACAAAATCTATGGATGGTGTTTTGCAGTCTTTAGAAGTGCAAGGTGCTCAAAATATGATCGTAAAACAAGAAGAATTTGAAACGAAAGAGGGTGTAAAAGGAGTCAAAGCCTATGGAACTTTTTCTCAAATAAATCCTGTAACAAAATCAAGTTCAAAGATATATTATGAAGCGCTATTATTCAGTCAAGAAGGCGGATTACAACAACTTTTATTGTTACATGAGGAAGGTGATAAATATGGTAATGAAGTATCAGAAAGAGTTTTAAACTCTGTCGAATTAAAAAAAGTAACTCAATAATGGATAAAATAACTTTTTTAAACCCAGAATTTTTTTGGTTATTGCTATTGATTCCAATTGCAATTTTATGGTTATTTTGGAAAAAAAATCAGCAATCGGCAACTTTAAAAATGAGTTCGTTAAGCGGTTTTAAAGGAACTGAATCTTTTTTAACTAAATTAAAACCGATTTTAAATGTGTTTCGAATTCTGGCATTATGTTCAATAATTGTTGCAATGGCGCGACCACGAACTGTTGATGTGAGCAATAGAACTAAAACCACAAAAGGAATTGATATTGTAATGGCAATAGACGTCTCCGGAAGTATGCTTGCTAAAGATTTGAAACCAAATAGAATGGAAGCGCTAAAACAAGTAGCTGCTGACTTTGTTGAAGAAAGACCAAATGATCGAATAGGTTTAGTTGTTTATGCATCTGAAGCGTATACTAAAACACCAGTAACCAGTGACAAACCCATTATTCTTGAAGCGATTAAAGGTATAAAATACGATAATGTTCTACAAGATGGAACTGGAATAGGAATGGGATTAGCCACAGCCGTGAACCGATTAAAAGACAGTAAAGCAAAAAGTAAAGTTATTATTTTATTGACTGATGGAGTTAATAATGCGGGATTTATAGAGCCCGAAACAGCAGCTAATATTGCAAAGCAGTATGGAATCAGGGTTTACACTATAGGTCTTGGCTCAAATGGAATGGCGATGTCTCCTTATGCAATTTCACCTCAAGGAAAATTAATGTTCCAAATGATGAAGGTGGAAATTGATGAGCAATTAATGAAAAGTATTGCCATGAAAACCGATGGAAAATACTTTAGAGCAACAAGCAATAGCAAATTAGCAGAGATTTACGCATCTATCAATAAACTAGAAACAACAGAAATCGAAGAGTTAAAATTCTATGATTATGATGAGAAATTTAGACCATTGATATGGCTTGCAGGCTTTTTATTACTGGCAGAACTAGGTTTAAGAAATACCGTTTTTAGAAGTTTTATTTAAATCCCTGCGGTAAGGAATTTGAAATTTGGGATTTGGAATTTAAAAAATTTATGGAATTAGACGAAAAAAAATATTTATATCTGCTCATTATTCTGCCGCTTATGGTGTTAGTTTTTTTTGCTAATTTATATTGGAAGAGAAAAAAACAACGGGAGTTTGGTGATTTAGAAATGGTAAAAAAATTGAGTCCCGAAAGCTCGATTTTTAAACCTGTTTTGAAATTGGTAGTATTGCTCTTAGCTTTTCTAGGGCTTGTTATTGCTTTGGTAAATCCAAAAATAGGAACTAAAATGGAGACGGTCAAGCGTGAAGGAATAGACATTGTTTTTGCAATGGACGTTTCTAAAAGTATGCTTGCAGAAGATGTAGCGCCTAACCGTTTAGATAAAAGTAAGCAGCTGTTATCGCAAATTATTAATCAATTAGGAAACGACAGAATAGGAATTGTGGCTTATGCCGGAAGCGCTTTCCCCGTTTTACCTATCACAACTGATTATAGTGTTGCTAAAATGTTCCTGCAAAGTATGAATACTGAAATGGTTTCTTCGCAGGGAACATCGCTTGATGAGGCCATAAAATTATCACTAACTTATTTTGATGATAAAAGTAAAACAAGCAAATTACTCATTTTAATTTCTGATGGTGAAGATCATTCCGATGGTGCTGAAAGTATGGCAGAAGAAGCCAACAAAGCAGGAATGAAAATTATTACAATAGGTGTTGGAACTGAAAAAGGGGCAACTATTCCATTAAAGAGGAATGGTGTTGTTGAAAGTTTTCAAAGAGATAATAATAACGAAGTAGTAATTACAAAACTAAATAGAGCCAGTCTGGAAGCTATTGCAAAAGCTACCAAAGGAGGTTATATCAGTGGAAATAATACAAAAGAAGTATTAGAATATATTAAAAATATATTAGATAAAATTCAAAAAACAGAATTTGAATCAACTGAGATGGCCGATTATCAATCTCAATTTCAGTGGTTTTTAGGATTTGCTTTTTTACTTTTATTTCTTGATATATTTCTATTAGATAAAAAAACAAAGTGGGTTAAAAAATTAGATTTATTTAACGAAGCCTCTTAATTTCATTAAGTTGTGGTAATTTAAATAGTAAACATATACAATGAAAATAATTTATAGAATATGGTTTATTTTGTTTCTCTTTTGGGGGTTGGTGAGCTTTGCGCAAAAGAAAGACAGAATATTGCCTCGAGCGAATAAAGAATATGCCGATAACAAGTTTGCGGAAGCAGAAGCTGATTATAGAATTTCAATTTCAAAATTTCCAAACAAAGCAACCGCACCTTATAATTTAGGGAATTCAATTTATAGACAAAAGCAATCGTCTGAGGCTAAGTATGCGTACGTTACCGCTTTAAAGAATTCAAAATCGCGTGCTGAAAAACATCGCGCTTTTCACAATCTTGGTAATGTATTTATGAATGAAAAGGATTACACCCAAGCCGTTGAAGCATATAAGAATGCATTGAGAAATGATCCTACAGACGAAGAATCACGTTATAATTATGCCTTAGCAAAAAAAATGCTAAAAGACAATCCTCCAAAGGATGATAAGAAAAAAGACGATAAGAAAGATAAAGACAAAAAAGACGACAAAAAGGACGGCGAAAAAGATAAAAAAGATAAGGAAAAAGATAATAAGGACGATAAAGGCGATCAAGACAAGCAGAAAAAAGATCCAAAAGAAGATGATAAGGGAGAGCCAAAACCAACGCCAGGTGGACTTTCTAAAGAACGTTTAGAAAACTTATTAGACGCAGTAAATAAAGAAGAAAAGAAAGTTCAAGATAAGGTAAATGCTCAAAAAGTAAAAGGAAAACCCGTTAAAACAGAAAAGGATTGGTAGTGCAATTCCAAATTTTGAAAATGAAAAAATATTTAGTAGCAATTATCTTTTTAGTGTGCGGCTCTATTAGTGCACAAGTTCAGTTTGAAGCCCGTGTAAGTAAAACGACACTAGCATTAAATGAAAGATTGCGCATAGACTTTATGATGAATGTTGATGGAGATAACTTTGTTCAACCCAATTTTGAAGGTTTTAGAATAATCGCTGGTCCAAGTCAACAAATTAGTCAGTCGTGGGTCAATGGTAGAAGTTCATTTGAAAAAGCGTACTCTTATTTTCTTACACCAAATCAAAAAGGAACTTTTGTAATCAAGGCGGCAACTATTGAATATAATGGTCAAATATATAAAACTGCTCCTATCAGAATCAATGTAACTGCGGCCCAAGAACAACCTAGAGATCCAAATGACAATCAAATAGCAGCCGATGAAAATCTTTATTTAGTTGCTGATGTTTCTAAGGATAATATATATGTTAATGAACCTACAACAGTGGTTTACAAATTGTATTTTGCCAATATCGGAATTTCAAATTTTAGAGATTTAGGTAAACCAAAATACAATGATTTCTGGAGTCAAAACATTGAAATCAAACAATTAGTAGCCGAAGAAGGATTATTCAAGGGTCAAAATTATCGCTACATAGTGCTTAAAAAAGTAGTTTTATATCCTCAAAAATCAGGAAAACTAAAATTAGAACCTTTAGCATTAGAAATAGATGTACAATTGCCAACTAATCAGCGAGACGTTTTTGGTAGAATGATATTAAACGAGACAAGCAAGCGAGTTTCTGCAGGTAGCAAAACTATAAATGTTAAACCACTTCCAGAAACTGGAAAACCAGATAACTTTTCAGGGGCAGTGGGGAATTTTGACTTTAAAGTGACACCGTCAAAAAACAATTTAAAAAATGGAGAAACGCTTGATTTAATTGTCAGTGTAACTGGAAAAGGGAATTTGAAACTATTTAGTTTACCTAAACCAGTTGTGCCAAATGCTTTAGAAATGTATGACGCAGTTCATAGTGAGGATATTACAACTCCGCTATCTGGGATGGTAGGAAAATCATCAGATAGCTATACGATAGTTCCACAATACAAGGGGAATTATCCAATAAAACCATTACAATTTTCTTATTTTGATTTAGAAACAAAAACATATAAAACAATAAGCTCGCCTGAGATTATCGTTAATGTGCTTGAAGGTGCAACACCGGTAGATTCCACAGCCTCTGACAAAAATAAGAGTAAAATTGCGGATATTGAAAAATTTAAACCTATAAAGTTGAAGACGGAAATTACTTCGATTGAAAAAGATGATTTTTTTGGTTCTAATTTATTTTATGTATTGCTATTTGCCCCATTTTTATTGCTGCCTCTGATCATTTTATTCAAAAATCAAAGAGAAAAGGTGGCAGGCGATATTACTGGAAACAGAATTAAAATGAATAATAAACTGGCCAAAAAATATCTTTCGGAGGCTAAAAAGCAAATCAAAAATAAAGAACTGTTTTATATTGCACTTGAAAAAGCAATGCACAATTTCTTAAAAGCTAAATTAAATATTGAAACCTCAGAAATGAGTAAGGACAATATTCAAGAGCTTTTATTGTCAAGAAATGCCAATCAGGGAATAGTAAATGAGTTTATTGTGTTGACAGAAAATTGTGAAATAGCGCGTTACGCGCCTTCATCTAGCGTTACTATACAACAAGATTTTGATAAAGCGGTATTTATAATTTCTGAATTAGAAAAACAGATCTAGAAAATAGTGGTCGAGGCGTTTAAAGGAAAAGATTTTAAAATTCTTGTCTTGCTGAGCAGTATAAAACTCATAAAATTATTGCCTTAACCGCAAAATGAAAACATAAAATGAAAACTATTCTATTTATACTTTTACTTTCTTCTCAAATTTTCTTTGCCCAAAAAGGCTTTGAAAAAGGGAATGCGCTTTACGCAAAAGGGAATTACTCTGAAGCAGTGGATGCGTATGAAAGTGTTTTACAAAACAATCAGCACTCGGCAGAGTTATACTTTAATTTGGGAAATGCTTATTATAAGCTTAACAAAGTAGCACCGTCAATTTATAATTATGAAAAAGCATTAGTGCTTAATCCTAAGGATCAAGCGAGTCAAAACAATTTAAAATTTGCCCATAAAAAAACTATAGATGAGATTAAAGTAATTCCAAAAGTTGGTTTTGCTAAATTGGTTCGTGATTTTACAGGAATTTATAATTATAATATTTGGGGCTGGATTACTGTTGGATTAGCATCATTGTTTTTATTATTATTCATTGGCTATTACTTTGCGCAAATTACAGTTTGGAAACAAATTTTCTTTGTGGGTATGTTTAGCGCCGTAATTATTATGGTGATCACAGGTTCATCAGCAATTTTTGAAAAAAAATATTATGATACCGAAAAACCCGCAATAATTTTCGACGAAATGACTAACCTTAAAAGTGAGCCTCGAGATGGCGGAAAGCCCGTTTTAGTATTACATGAAGGAACAAAAGTTTATGTAAAGGAAATGATAGGGAAATGGAAAAAAGTTCAATTAACAGATGGAGTTGAAGGTTGGATTGAAAGTAGTGCAATTAGAGAAGTGAAATAATAATCGTAAGATACCTGTTTATCAAAGCTTCCAGCCTTTCAAGGGCTGGAAGCTTTAGTATTTATAAACACTAAACCTTTATCTGAAAAATTTATTCCTTACCCTTTATTCTTCATCTCCTCATACCCTTTTTTAATCGATGGAAAAACATAAGCAGCTATTTTCTGAATGGGATTATAGAAAATGGAATTATCAAGCGTTTCTTTTTTAGCTAGAAAATTATTATAATTTATTTTTTCAAATATTGAAAACACGATACTCACAATAAGAATTGTTTTTAATACACGAAAAAATCCGCCTCCTATTTTGTTTATCCAACCTAAAAAAGCAAAATTAGCAATGCCAGTCAGGAATTTACCCAATATATTTATAGCAATAACTACAATAATAAATGTTAAAGCAAAGGCAAAGACTTGAATAGTATTCGGATTCCATTTTACAATTCCCATTAAAATATCTTTTACAAAAGAAGAAAATTTTATTGCAAAATAAATTCCCAAAATCAGCGAAATAAGAGAAGCTAGCTCTGTAAAAAGACCATTTATCAAACCTTTATAGAAAGCAAAAACTAGTAAAGCACATAAAATAATATCAAGAAATCCCATTGTATTTGTATCTAAATTGCGAGCACAAATATAAAAGAATTGTTCCATATCAATTCCCAAATTTCAAGTTCTTATATTTGCCTAAATATGCTATAATTTTTGAAATCTAAATTCAGAAATCGTTAATCTTCAATCAGAAATCAATATGTCAAGAGACACACAACTCAAGGAACGCTGGGAACAGCTTGTTAATATACTTTCCAATCAATTTTCACAAGGTGAGGATTTAGATCTAGATGCTATTATATATTTAATAGGAGTACAAGAACTAGGTAAAGTACACAGAGAATTTAAAAAAGATGAAAAATTAAACCTAATGCACATTGCAATTTGCCGATTACTAGAGCCTTACGGTTTCTATGAATTTGAGTTTTTTGATGATGAAGGTTGGCCACATTATAAAGTAAAAGAAGAACTACCGGCATTGAAAGCGGGCGAGCAATCTGTATTGATGAAAGAAGCAATTGTAAATTACTTTCTTGAAAGAGAAGTTATAGAGTAGGGTTTAGTTTTTAGTCCTTAGTCAATAGTCCTTAGTTAATAATTTTGAGTTTTGATCCTTAGTTTTTAGTCCGTAGTTCAGAGTAAATAGCATTTAATACTTAGTTGTTAATTTGTTTTATCTTATTCGTTGTAACACCGATAATTACTAAGTCTTAATAGTTTTTAAAACATTACAATTCATGATAAATTCTAGTAGTTACTAAAAAGAATTACTCCCTCCGGTAAAAATTAAGTTCTAAGGACTCAGCACCGCGGACCAAGGACTAAATACTAATAAAAACAAATCAACAATTACTTTTCTCTAATTACTAAAAAAACTAAATTTGCAGTCCAAGCACTGAATGAAAATGATATATAAAATAAAAGAATATATTGGCGAAGCACAAGCTTTTTCAACCCAAAACGCAGCAGAATTAGAAACATTCCGAATTAAATTTCTTGGAAGCAAAGGGCTTTTAAAAGAACTTTTTGCGGAATTTAAAAATGTTCCTAACGACCAAAAAAAGGAATTTGGTTTAGTAATCAATTTGCTTAAAACTTCTGCTGAAGAAAAAGTAAAATCTATACAAGAATCTTTAGAAAGTAAAGAAGAAAGTAAAGGGTTTTATGGTGATTTAACGCGCTCTGCTGAACCTACAATTATTGGTTCTCGTCACCCAATTTCATTGGTAAAAAACCAAATTGTAGATATCTTTTCAAACATTGGTTTTAATGTTTCTGAAGGTCCAGAAATTGAGGACGACTGGCATAATTTCACCGCATTAAATTTGCCAGAATATCATCCGGCGCGTGATATGCAGGATACTTTTTTCATACAAACAAATCCAGATATTTTGTTGCGCACACACACTTCATCCGTGCAAGTGCGTTATATGGAAAATAACGAACCACCTATTAGAACCATTTCTCCGGGAAGAGTTTTCCGTAATGAAGCCGTTTCATCCCGCTCTCATTGTATTTTTCACCAAGTAGAAGGATTATATATTGATAAGGACGTTTCCTTTGCTGATTTAAAACAGACACTTTTATATTTTACTAAAGAAATGTTTGGAAAATCAAAAATACGTCTCCGTCCTTCTTATTTTCCTTTTACAGAACCCAGTGCCGAAGTTGACATTTATTGGGGTTTAAAAACGGAAACTGATTACAGAATTACTAAGGGAACAGGTTGGTTAGAAATCATGGGTTGCGGAATGGTTGATCCTAATGTTTTAAAAAACTGTGGTATTAATCCTGATGAATACAACGGTTTTGCTTTTGGAATGGGAATCGAAAGAATTGCAATGTTACTATATCAAATTGGCGATATCCGGATGTTCTACGAAAACGACGTTCGATTTTTAGAGCAGTTTAGATCCAGTATTTAGTCATTGCTAACAGCGAGGCAATTGCACAATACATTTTTGATTTAATAATTGTAGATTTTTTAGCAGCTATTTCCAGCTATCCATTACAATCTTTTATTCGGTAAAAACCTCATAAAAGGATTTTCATTTCTATCTGGGCTAGGGCATTTCGATCTGAGACAATTTAATTTCTAAATAACTGATACTCGCAACGAATCAAATTATTCAACTGTTTTAATAATACTTTTGCCTGCATGAAAAAAGACATCGTAATCCCCAAAGTAGAAAATGTTTTCCTTGCTGTTGTTCAAGAATGGAGCGACGATTTTATGGAGAAAGTCTGGTACGCGTATTTAGTAAATGACAGTGATTTTTTAATTGAAAGTGTCATGGTAGTTTCAAAAGCTTTTGGAACTATTGATGGCGAATTGAAAAAAACATCATTACTGCGTCATGCTTTTATTGCTGTTCCCGCTGTTTCCGTGGTCAAAATTGAGATGATAGATAAAAGTGTTTTGACACTTGACAATGAATTTATGTTAACCTTTTTTATGGATAATAAACTCTACGATAAAAAGTTTGTTTTCAAGGCTAATTCTATTGACGAAAAGAATGTGGAGGAAGTTCCTATTTTATTTGTTGATGGAGTTATTGTGAGGTAAATTAATACCAATACCACTTTTTACTTTTTTTCTCCAACGTAAGTATCCAATTAAAAATACTCCGACAATTATAAAGTATGCTGTTCTAACTAAGTTTTGTCTAGACAAGAAAGCATGTTCAAAAGAGAGCTGAAATAAATCCAATGTGGGAATGATCACTGCGATTATTAATCCCCAGAGACCGCCAGTCTTAATCTGATATTTCCATCTTTCGCTCATTAAACTATCTTTTACATTTAATCTAATTGATCTGTCAATTTTTTAAATACAGTTTTAGCATTTTCCCCTTCATACAAAATACTGTAAACGGCATCAATAATCGGCGTGCTTGCACCATACGCTTGATTTAATTTATAAGCACTGTTAGTTGCGTAATAACCTTCGGCAACCATACTCATTTCCATCATAGCTGATTTTACGGTATATCCTTTACCAATCATATTACCAAACATTCTATTTCGAGAAAAAATAGAATATCCTGTAACCAATAAGTCGCCTAAATA
This sequence comes from Flavobacterium sp. PL11, assembly GCF_035985025.1. NCBI lineage: Bacteria > Pseudomonadati > Bacteroidota > Flavobacteriia > Flavobacteriales > Flavobacteriaceae > Flavobacterium > Flavobacterium sp. PL11. Next base: position 359,335 of record NZ_JAXCIA010000001.1, on the reverse strand, counting down.
AGCCGAATCATTGATGTTTCGTTTCATTTTATGTACTTTTTTGATGAATTTTTTCATCTCACGAATGCCATTACTCATTAATACTGATTGAAAATTATCGCCATATCCTAAACCATGAGCAATTCCTGCAGCAATAGCATATATGTTTTTAAGCATAGCTGCGTACTCTGTTCCTATAATGTCATCAGTGATCTTTGCCTTGATAAAATTTCCAGATAGATTATCAGCTACAACTTTAGCTTTATCAGGATCACCACATGCAATGGTAAGATAAGATAATCGTTCCAGAGCCACTTCCTCAGCATGACATGGGCCAGTAATAACGCCGATATTGTAATATGGAATATCATATTTAACATGAAAATGTTCCCCTACAATCAAACTTGTTTCGGGCACAATTCCTTTTATAGCCGAAAAAACAATTTTATTTTCAAGTGAAACTGTTAGTTTCTCTAATTCTCCATTTAAGAAAGCTGATGGAATAGCAAATATGATATAATCAGCATAAGCTACTGCTTCATTAATATCACTTGTTAATTTTAATTTTTTAATGTCAAATTCGACTGAACTTAAATAATTTGGATTGTGTTTATGATTTCTTATGTGCTCAATGGCAGCTTCATTACGCATATACCACGAAATTTCAGTTAAGTTTACGCAAAGCATTTTAGCAATTGCGGTTGCCCAACTTCCACCACCTATTACTGCAAATTTTATTTTATCAGCCATTTTTTTATTCGATTTATTCAAAAGTACTTAAAATTATACCAACTTAGCAAATTTTATTAATTCGATTAGCTGAACATTTATAAGGCTTAAACATAAAAATCATAATTATTTAATGATTTTTGATAAATAATTAAATAGTAGCACAATATTATTAAAACTTAATCGTTAGAATAATATAATGTTTGAAATTTTAACATTTAAGTAAGAATTGAATTAGTTAGTTAGTATATTTTTGAATTGTAAAAGGCGTCTCCTACTGTGTAAGAGACGCCTTTTTATTTATAATGGCACATATATTCTAGAAGCTCATTTCAACAATTTCTTTAACTTTATCCAAAGTAATATTTTGTTTTTCTCCTAACCCTAACCAACCTCTTTCCTTGAAGCGATCTACAATAAAATCAGCTGTTTTATCATAATCCTTTGTATAGTCAGACAATTTAGTATCCATTCCCATCGTGTGGAAAAAATCTACCGTTTTTTTAATCGCTTCGTTTGCAATTTCTTCTTCTGTTCCTGTCAAATTAAAAATACGTTTTCCATATTGCGCTAATTTTCCTTTTTTAGTTTCAAACATCACGCGATATAGATTTGGAGCAACAACAGCTAATGTTCTGGCATGATCAATACCATATAAAGCTGTTAATTCATGACCTATCATGTGTGTTGCCCAATCTGATGGTACACCTTTTTGGATTAAACCATTTAAGGCCATCGTGCAACTCCACATAAAACTAGACGCTAATGCATAATCTTTTGGGTTTTCCACAACTCCAGGTCCAATTTGAATCAAAGTTTGTATAATACTTTCAGCGATTCTATCTTGCAAATATCCATCATGCGGATACGTTAAATATTGTTCTAAGACATGAGTATAGGCATCGATAACTCCGTTTTGTAATTGTCTTTTTGGTAATGACTCAATCACTGTTGGATCACAAATTGAAAACTTTGGAAATAAGGCTGAACCGCCAAAAGCTAGTTTTTCTTGAGTAGATTGAATGGTAACAACTGCGCCAGAATTCATCTCACTACCTGTGGCTGGTAATGTCAATATCGTTCCAAAAGGCACTACTTTCGATAAATCTTTTATCAACAGTTTCTTTTGCAGAATTTCCATTGGATTTCCATCAAAATGTGCAGCAGCCGACATAAATTTGACTCCATCAATTACTGATCCACCACCTACAGCAAGTATAAAATCAATATTTTGCTCTTTAATAATAGCAACTGCTTTCATCAAAGTTTCAAAATGTGGGTTTGCCTCAATTCCACCAAATTCGATAATTTCAAAATCTTTTAAATTTTTAATTACCTCGTCGTAAATACCATTTTTGAAAATGCTTCCACCACCATAAGCCAATAGGATTTTTGCTCCTTTTGGTACTAACGATGCTAATTTTGCCATTTGACCTTTCCCAAAAATTAAATTGGTAGGGTTATATAATTCGAAATTCAACATAGTATTAATTTTTTAAATTTAATTGATTCAATAATTTTTCAGCAACTAGTTTAGAAGAAGCTGGATTTTGACCCGTAATCAATAATCCGTCTTCAATTGCATACGGTTGCCAATCACCAATCTTTGAATATGTAGCACCATTTGCTTGTAACGCATCTTCCAATAAGAAAGGAACAACTTTAGTTAAACCTACCGCTTCCTCCTCACTATTTGAAAATCCGGTTAATTTTTTACCTTTAACTAAAAACTCACCATTTACTTTCACATTTTTTAAAGCTGCTGGAGAATGACATACAAATGCTACTGGTTTGTCATTGCTATAAAAAGCTTCAATCAATGCAATTGAGTTTTTATCCTCGGCTAAGTCCCAAAGTGGTCCGTGACCTCCAGGATAAAATACAGCATCGTAATCGGCTTGGTTTACGTCAGCTAATTTATGGGTGTGTTTTAATTTGTCTAGAACAGCTGTGTCATTATCTAATCTCTTAGTGTCTTCAGTTGCTGCAGATGGATCATCACTTTTTGGATCGATTGGTGGCTGACCTCCTAATGGCGTAGCAATATCGATTTGGACTCCCTTATCCGCTAATTCATAATAAGGTGCTGCAAATTCTTCAACCCAAAATCCTGTTTTTTCTCCTGTGTTTCCTAATTCTGAATGACTAGTTAAAACAAATAATACTTTTTTCATAACTTTTTTATTATGTTTCTGTGCAGTTGCAGTAATGCAACTTAGTGTTAATACTATAATTGTTATTAGTGTAATTTTCCTCATAACTATTTTATTGAACCCAAATTTACGGCTAATATGCTATCAGTAAAAATAATTTAAGTTATGTTTGTGATAAAAAATTTTATATCATGACAAATCTTGAATGGTACCGCACGTTTAAATCTGTTTATAAAAACGGAAATTTTTCTTTGGCTGCAAAAGAATTATTTATTAGTCAACCTGCTGTTAGTCAGCAAATATCGATGTTAGAGGCACATGTAGGTTATAAACTATTTAATCGAAAGTCTAAAGGGGTAGAGCCAACAGATTATGCTAAGTTACTCAATAATCTAATTATCGAGGCGCTTGAGCGGTTAGAAAATGTAGAGAAAGGTTTTAGAGCTAAAGCATTTGATGCGAATCGATTGATATCTGTTGGTATTTCAAAACATTTGATGAGTAGTTTAGCAAGTGCATTAGTAACAGAGTTTGATTTTATTGATTTTAGTTTCTATGAAAATGATGTACTTTTTGAATTAGTCGATTCTAAAAAGCTTGATTTTGCAGTTGTAACTAAAAGGTACGATACGTTTGATACCATTCAGAAAAAGCTCGGAGAAATAAAGCAAATAATCGTTGGTTCTAATACTATTGATGCAACTTTATTAAAGGATAGTATTAAAAACAAAAATTTTGTGGCGGCTGAAAATTGGTTAAACGAGCAAAAATGGTTCAGTCATAATGCTCAAATTCCACATATAAAGTTATTTTGGCTGCATGTTTTTAATAAAAAAAGACCTTCGATGATTCCTAATTATATTATTCCATCAGAATATGAAATGTTAGAAATTATTTCTAAAAACACGGGAGTTGCAGTTGTTTGGGATCTAAATGCTAAGAATTTGATCGTAGAAAATAAAATTCAATTACTATGGAACAGTAAATTAATGCCAAGTACTGAAGTTTTTTTACTATCTAATAAAAAGGAAAATCTAACCGTTATTTTTGAAAAAATAGAGCTTAAATTGAAAGATATATTGAAGTGATTATTTCTTATAAAAATTATTATGATCTATATATTCCCAAACATTAGAAGATAATAATGGTTTGACGTTTTTGCCATTTTTAATATTATCTCTAATAAAAGTTGATGATATTTCTACAATTGGCGCATCAACAAAATGAATTTTAGGATGATTTTTTAATTTTAAAAGATCCTCTTCACTGGATAATCTTGGATAAACATAAATTTCGTGATGAACCAAAATAACTTCATAGTTTTTCCATTTATGAAATGACTTTAAATTGTCCTCACCCATTATTAAAGAGAACACACAATGTGGATATTTCTCCTGTAAATGAGCTAAGGTATTTACCGTATAATTAGGCTGCAATAATTTAAATTCAATATCAGAAGGTTTTATTTTAGGGAAATCCTCGGTTGCAAGATGTACCATTTGTAAACGATGGTAATCATCGAGCAAAGTACTTTTCTTTTTAAGCGGATTATGTGGAGTAACAACCATCCAGATCTGGTCTAAATCAGAATATTCAGCCATGTGATTGGCAATAATGAGATGCCCAATGTGAATGGGATTAAATGTTCCGAAATACAGACCTATTTTCATGGTTTTTAGTTCTTAGTCCCTAGTCGAGAGTTCTTTGCACTTAGTCCGTAGTAAAGAAGCCTCAACTTATTGACTAAGCACTAAGGACTAGTAAACCAAGGACTACTTTAAATTTTTTGAAAAAGCGTTTATCATTTTACCCTCTTTCTCAATTAAATAAAAAATCTCATTTAAAAGATTTTCATCAGATATAAATTTCAATTCTTTAGCAATAATTAATTGAGTTTCAATTTTATTTAGTGATCCCCTTATAATATTTAGAAAATAATTAAACGATTTGTCAGTTTGTCGTCCAAATTCTTCTGCTATGTTTGAAGGAATACTTACGCTAGCTCTTTTTACTTGACTAGTTAGAGCATATATTTCTTCTTTTGGAAAACCTCTTGTTAATTTATAAACAAAATGACAATTTTTATCCCTTTTTGCCAAATTAGTAATTCCTTATACGATTTAACTCCGCTCATAATTAATTTGTTTTTAGAGTAATATAATAGTATTTAAAAGTAATACTTTTTATAAAACCGATCCTAGAAACATCTCACTAAAAAGCTAAAATCTAAATACTAAAAACTAAGGACTAAAAACTATTCTCTAATTAGACACAAAATCCTTCACCAACTGATGCGCTTCTTCCAAAGCAACTTCTAAATCATAATTTTTAATAACAACGTCAAATTGTGGCGCGGTGGCTAGCTCAACAGAAGCTTTTGCAATACGCATGTTGATTTTATCGTCACTTTCAGTGGAACGTTTTTTTAATCTAATCTTTAGTTCATCGATGCTTGGAGGTTTTACAAAAACAGCTAAAGTTTCATTAGGGAATTTACTTTTAATACGCAATCCTCCTGCTACATCAATATCAAAAATTACGTTTTTACCCAGAGCCCAAATGCGTTCTACTTCGCTCTTCAGTGTTCCATAAAAATTATCGCGGTACACTTCTTCCCATTCCAGAAAGTCTTCATTTTTAATGTGCTTTTTAAATTCTTCTGTAGAAATAAAATAATAGTCCTTTCCGTGTATTTCTTCACCTCTGGATTCCCGCGACGCCGCCGAAATTGAAAATTCAAGATTCAAATCCTCTTGTCCTAATAAATGCTTAACGATAGTAGTTTTCCCTGATCCTGATGGTGCCGAAAAAACGATTAATTTTCCTCCTGTGCTCATTCTTGTATTATTTATGCTTTCTGCAAAGTTTTTAAACGCTTTTATTTTGAATTTTTATGATATCCTTCAAGGTTTTCAAAACCTTATAGGGTTGTATTTTATATATTGTAAGGTTTCTAAAACCTTGTAGATCTGTAATTTTTATGATATTCTGCAAGGTTTCTAAAGCCTTTTAGACATTGTTTTTATTAAAATTGTTTTTAGGATTTAATCTTGTGAAACGAACGTAATAAAAAGAGACGCGATAAATCGCGTCTCTACAAGTAAATATTATAATACATTTAAAACTTGTTCTTTTATTTTCTCTAATTCATCTTTCATTTGAACAACTAACTTCTGCATTTGTGCATGATTGGATTTAGAACCCATCGTGTTAATTTCACGTCCCATTTCTTGCGTGATAAAACCTAATTTTCTACCGTTAGCTTCAGTTCCGTTTATTGTTTCAATGAAATAATCTAAATGATTGGTTAGGCGCACTTTTTCTTCAGTGATGTCTAATTTTTCTAAATAGTAAATTAATTCTTGTTCGAATCGGTTTTCGTCAACGTTCACTTTCAGCTCTGAAATTGCTGTTTGCAAACGATCTTTTATCGCTTGAACGCGCTCTGGATCGAGTTCTAGAGCCTCAGTCATATACTGGCGAATATTTCCTATTCGCAATTGAAATTCCTTTTCTAAGGACATGCCCTCATCTTTTCTAAAAGTCAAGATATTTTGCAACGCTTCTTCAATAACGGTTTGAATTTGTACCCAGTCGTTTTCATCAATTTCATCACGTTCTACTTTCATTGTGTCGGGCATTCGCACCGCCATTTTCATCAGTTCCGTTTCGTCAGCATCTGCATAGACCTCCTTTAACTGATTAATGTAAGCTCTTACAATTGGAACATTTACTTTTGTAGAAGTTTGTTCTGCGGTACTTTCAATAAAAATAGAAAAATCGATTTTTCCTCTTTCTAGTTTCAAGGCAATTTGGTTTCGTAATCCTAATTCCATTTCGCGGTACAGCGAAGGCATTCTTACATTTAAATCTAAACCTTTACTATTTAAAGATTTTACTTCTACTGTTATTTTTTTGGTGGGTAATTGCAAAGTCGCTTTCCCAAAACCTGTCATTGATTGTATCATATAATTTTCTAAAAGAGGGCAAAGATAGTAAAAAGTGATCAGTGGTCAGTTTTTAGTGATAGTGTATAGGTTTTATTTGAAACTTAATATGTTAGTCATAACTTAAATTGGAATGTTTTTTATAGTAATAGCGTTTTTATACTCGATTTTTCGTGAAAAGCAGCAATAAATTATTCAACATTCTTTTTCTGTGTGACTAAATAAACGCCACCAAAGATTAAAATAGCAGAAACAATTTTTACTAAACTCAAATCATCTTTTCCTAAACTAATTGCAAATATGGTTGCAAACACTGGTTGCAAATAAATAAAAACAGCAACAGTAGTAGGTTTCAATTCTCTCATTGAAAGTAAATTTAGTAAATAGGTCAAAAAAGTCGAAAATACCACCACAAAAGCTATTTTCCAGCTAATTGCAACAGGAACCATCGCCCAATTTACAGCTTGGAATTGGCTCCAGCCAAAAGGCACAACCATAATAAAACCAAATAAATAAATCCATTTAACAAATGTAAAAGCATTGTATTTATCCATTAACTTCTTGACCGTGATCAGATAAAATCCATACGACACTGCATTTAGCAAAACGAGAAAATTGCCAAGGCCAGCATCAGTTGCGCTCCCAATCGATTTGCCATAAAGAATAAGAAAACCTGTCCCGATTAAACCCAAAATAATCCCAAAAACCATGCGGCTTTTCATTTGCTCTTTCATGATTATTGCCGAAAGTGTCAACACTATCATAGGCGTCGAAACCATAATAACAGCCGCAGAAATAGGGGAAGTCAGACTCAAGCCTTTAAAAAATGTGAGCATATTAAATGCAACACCAAAAAAAGCTGCAGCTATAATTCTAGGAAAATCAGTTAGTGCAATTTTTTCTTTCGGCATAAAAAGCCAAACCAACCAAAATAAAATTACTGATCCACCTACGCGTAAAAATATAAATCCGTAGGCGTCAATATATGTTGGCATGACATCTTTAGCAATCGTAAAGGTCACTCCGTAAATGATGGAGACAAATGTGGCTCCAAATAATGCAAGATTCCGTTTAGACATTTGCAAAAGCGAGCATTACTTGATGCATATTTTGCTGCGTATTACCTATGTAAATTTTGTTTTGGATGATAAAAACCGGCCGACTCAAAAACGTATAATGCTCTAAAATGTATTTCTTGTAGTCCTCTTCAGTCAAAGATTTATTTTTTAAATCCATTGATTTATACAACTGTGCTTTTTTACTAAAAAGTGCTTCATAGCTACCGGATAGTTCCTGCATTTGCTCTAATTCTTCAACGGTTATTGGATCTTGTTTTATATCGTGAAACGTTAAGTTATGATCTTTTGGTAGTGTTTTAATAATTTTTCGGCAAGTGTCGCAAGAAGCGAGGTAATATATTTTATCCATTATAATACTAATTTCTTTGTGCAAAGAAAATTCATTTAACACTGAAAATGATTAATTTTATCAAAAATTTCAAAATCAAAAAAATGAGTTCAACTTTTGACATCACGAGAACAAGCAGAAAAATTGCATCACAAATACTGCAGTCCTATACATTAAATCAGTTAAATAAAATACCCGAAGGATTTAACAATAATATCATTTGGAATATTGGTCACATAATAGTTGTTCAGCAAATGTTGACTTACAATCTATCCGGTTTACCAATGATGATTTCTAACGAAATGGTAGAAAAATATAAAAAAGGAACTAAACCAGAGCATATTGTGCAGCAGGATGAGTTAGATGATATGCAGAGGCTACTTTTAGAAACAATTGACAAAACCCAAACCGATTTTATTGCTGAAACATTCAAGGATTTTCATGATTATCCTACATCAACCGGATTTATAATAAAAAGTGCCAATGAAGCGATGGCATTTAATTATTTTCATGAAGGACTTCACATCGGGATAATGATGAGTATTCGTAAGTTTATTTAGGGGCTTTTCCCGCCATTTGTTTCAATCTCTAGACCAAAACCCTTTTTTTCTAAGTCATAAAAGGAGCTTCCTCAGGTTGCTCTTTTATGTCAAGAAAAAATAGGGTTTTGACCAAGAGGATCGCGGCTAGGGGATAGAACTGGAAGGACGTTTTGTTTTAATCTATAACTTTTACAAAACTGCTTAAAACAGATATAAAACTCTTTTTTTCGTGCAAAAATACCGTTCCGCAAAGTCTATGACTGTAAGCAAGTGCTATTCAGTCTCAGACCGATGTAAAAGGTAGTTTAAAAACTGAAAGTCACATCCTCAAAGTTAAAAACTTTGCGGAGCGGAATCGGAATTCTATTGCTCAATATTGTCATTCTGACGAAGGAAGAATCTTTGTTAGTTGCTCTCATTATAGAGATTCCCCCCAGTGTCGGATGATAAAATTAATCCGACGGTTTCAATACTTATCAACCTGTAGCGAAATGAAATTCTCAAAGGTGGAAACTTTGTGGAGTGGGCGTCAGTTTAAAACTGAAAATCAAATTATCAAGGTTAACAACTATGTGAAGCAGGTTATTTCTGCTCGCGACAGCTGAGGATTCTTAAATTTATTGACTTGACTAATCGTGATTTTAAAAATAAAAAAGCCTATTCTTAATTAGCAGGCTTATTAACTTATTAAAAAAAAATCAAGCACTTGCTTGTTTTTTTATAACCTTTACTTTGTCTGCACAAGCGTGACCCTTGCGGCAGCCTGGGAGATTCATAAGAATGCAGGGCAGACTAAAAGTTATCAGTTATTAATTTTATGTTATTTTTATCTGATTCAGAGCATATTTCAATTTTAAATTTGACAAATGTTTCTGTTAATCCGACTTCGCCAAATTTAATGTAGATATATTTATCGTTAGGATTATAAACTATGTTCTCAAAATATTTGACTATAGCAAATGAAAATTTATTTTTGTATTTAGTTATTTCTTTAGTCAAAATAATTGGTTTTGACAATTGTTTAAAGAAGCTGTCTTTTGTGTAACCAAATATTATCAATGCATCATTCGTAAGATACAAATCACAATTTTTGAATAAATAGCCACGATTATTAATTCCTAAAGTAGTATTGGAGCATTTAGCTTGCTCAATGAATAATTTTAAATTATCATTTAGGCTTTCAATTATTATGTCGTATTCCTTTTCTAATGAATTGTTAGTGTTACGAATAAACAATACTACTAAAGTTAAAAAAATAGAAAAACCTATAATTGGCTCAATCATTAGAAAATATATTTGTTAAATTACTCATTAGTACACCATTTCCCAGTTCCAGTATGAACTTGTAAAAAATTGTATTGAGAGACTACCTTTACATTCAGAGCTGTTAAAGGGCTTGCTTCAAACCCAATATCTACAGATGCGCTTAGTGAATGCCATCCATGTCCTGTATTTCCATCTTTTGAGTATGAATATCCTAAATCAGCACCACCAAATGCTTTAGCTCCTGCCTTAACACCCGCTCTGCGGAGTGTTCTTTATAACAAAACAGTGATTCTCAAGATTGCTGTGCGAATGTCATCGCTCTGCGAAGTGTGCTTCATAACAAAATAGTATTTCTTACTATTGCTGTGCGAATGTCTCCTACTTCGTACCTATTCCAATATTCTATTCCAACTTTATCAAACTCAATATTCATTGTATTTAGTAAAATTATTCAAATTCAACACATCAACAATAGGAATATCTGCTTTTTCAATTTTTAATAATCCAGAATCTGAAACATAATTACTGGCAATAGAATAAATATAATGAGCTGCTTTCTCAACAATACCAGCGCGGACAGGATTGAGATGAATATAATCCAGCTTTGACCACATAAATTTGTTGCTGTAAATTTCTTCTGGATGATTGCCATACTGCCAAAACTGATAATTCTTGTTTCTAGAATGACCGACGGTTGCTAATTTAACACGCTCCAATATCCATTCTCTTCTACTCTGTGGATCTGATTTTATTTTTTCTAAAATTTTTGAAGCTGTGAATTTTTTAAAATCTCGAAGCAAACCAGATAAATCTCCATCGCCAGATTGCATAATAATGTGTATATGATTGCTTATAATGACATATCCCTATAAAACCATAGCCTTTTCTCTTATGCAGAAATTTAAGTATGCTACAACTAAATCTCTGTAGCATGTTTTTATAAAACATCAACCCAATCTACAACGGTTGCCGTTATGAAATGTGGTAAAGTTTGATCTCTTATTTTGAAGCCATCTGACATCGCTTTTTTATCAAATATATCCGTTTTTTTTTATTTCAAATAAGTACTTGTCTATACTGCTATTTGGAATGGGTGCGAAGTCAGAGACATTCGCACAGCAGGCTAGACTTTTAAGAACTTTTAATTTTCTAAGGAACACTTCGGAGAGCTGGGAGTTGTTTTAGCCTTCAGTCACTCCTACAGAAACTCGCTTTTTTATCAAATATAATCGTTTTTTTTATTATAATTAACTGCTTGCGTTTGTTGCATATTGGAATGGGTGCGAAGTCGGAGACATTCGCACAGCAGCCTAGACTTTTAAGAACTTTTATTTTAAAGAACACTTCGCGCAGCTGGAGCTTGGGGAATCTGTGTTAGTTGCTCTCATTATAGAGATTCCCCCTGTGTCGCTTGATAAAATTAATCCGACGGTTTCACTATTTGTTAGGATTTAGAAAACTGATATAAATTATTTCAAATTCAAAAATTCATTCACTTCAGTGTAAGGAAATAGCATTTCCGTTGCGCCATCGGCATAAGAGGCAATTTCGTAAATATTGTAGTACAGAAGTAAACCAGTGTCAGTGAAGAAAATATTTTGTGGCAGTTGGAATCTTTCGTTCTCAAACATTAAACCGCCTGAATTAATCTCTTTATGAGCAGGAATATTATATTGAGCTCTAAATTTTTTTTCGCAAAAGCCTTAAAAACATCTTGATCTACAAATAACTCATTATTAGAAATTGATTTTCCTGTGTTAGTATTAAATAGTAAAGAACGCTGCCCTTGATAACCATGAGCACCACCGGTAAATGTATAATGATCAATTTTTATATTCATAATATTCGCTGATTGATACGTAACACTACCTTTTATCTCTCCTTCCCAACCAAATTTATCGTTTGGGAATTCTTTTTTAGTTTTTCATAAGAATCAATAAAAGAGGATAATAAACTAGTGTAATCTTTTGAGGTATATGGCTTTTCGCCAAAGTAAATGATCTGCTTTAAAACTAAAAACACTTTCTTATTGATACTATCTGCTACAATAGGAATTCCATTAGCAATAGGAATTTTGACCGTTATTGAAGGGCAATTATCAGTACAGTTTAGATTTGATTTTTTTTGATAGTATTGTTCTTCAAAAACCAATTCATTGGAACATTGTGCTACTGAAAAAAGAAGCAAACTAAGCATTACAGCGTATTTCATTAAAAAAATGTTAATTAAAAACAAAGGTACTTAGTTGTTTCTTGCTTACAGAAAATAAAAAGTAAATTTGCAAAAGATATCAAGTAAGCAACTAGAAGAAAATAAATGCCGTTTATTTTAACATATAAGTCATATTAGCTATAAATATAATCTTTAATCATCTAGAGAAAGCATTCTATTAAATGGTAATTGTGTTTTTTCAAATTAAAAGCATATAAGTAATTAAGCGACGACAGTTATATGCCATAATAATTGTTTATATCACTTATAAAAGTATTGTTTGTGAGAATGCAATTAAAAATTTGAGTGGGTAAATAAATCACAAACTATTCAAAAGTAGTTACGACGTTAAAAAATAAATTTTAAATATATGAAATTCAATACTAAAGTTATTCACGGTGGGCAACATCACGACCCAAGCACAGGTGCTGTTATGCCACCTGTTTATCAAACATCAACATTTATACAAACAAGTCCTGGGCAGCCTTTAAATCCAGATTACGAATACAGTAGAGCTGCAAATCCTACTCGAACTGCTCTTGAAAATGCATTAGCAAGTATAGAGAATGGAACTCGTGGTTTAGCTTTTTCATCAGGTTTAGCAGCAACTGACTGCGTGTTGCGTTCTTTCAAAGCAGGCGATGAAATTATTGCCATGGATGATTTATACGGTGGAACTTATAGAATGTTCACACGTATCTACAAAGATTCAGGCATAAAATTTCATTTTGTTGATATGAATGATTTAGAAAAATTTAAATCGTTAATCAATGAAAACACCAAATTAGTTTGGGTAGAAACGCCAACAAATCCTTTGATGAAATTGGCCGATATTCAGGAAATTGCTAAAATCACAAAAGCGAAAAAAATCCTTTTTGCGGTAGACAATACGTTTGCAACTCCATATTTGCAAAAACCACTAGATTTAGGAGCTGATATTGTAATGCACTCGGCAACAAAATATCTTGGAGGACATTCTGATGTTATTGCTGGTGCACTTGTTGTAAAAGACGAAGCTCTTGGCGAGCAGTTGCATTTTCAGCAGTTTGCAACAGGAGCAACACTTGGACCAATGGACAGTTTTCTTGTTTTAAGAGGAATAAAAACATTGCACTTGAGAGTTCAAAGACATTGCGAAAATGGAGGAAAAGTAGTTGAATTTTTAAACAATCATCCTAAAGTTAAAACCGTTTATTATCCAGGACTACCAAGCCATCCGTATCACGAAATTGCTAAAAAACAAATGAGTGGTTTTGGAGGAATGGTCTCTTTTACTTTTATTTCAGGTAAAAAAGAAGATGCCATTGACTTTCTAGAAAAAGTAAAAGTTTTTACACTTGCGGAATCTTTAGGTGGAGTGGAATCATTAGCAAATCATCCTGCATTGATGACACATGCATCAATTCCTGAAGAAAAGCGAAAAGAAATAGGAATTACAGATGATCTAGTTCGATTAAGTGTAGGTATTGAAGATGCTGAGGATTTAATTGAGGATTTAAAACAAGCATTAGCATAAGTATAAATTATCATTAAGTAAAAACTCCAATTTAAAATTTTGAATTGGAGTTTTTACTTTTATAAAAGACTTAAATACACATTATAGGTAATAAATATAACCAAGATTAATCCAAATCAACCCATCGTTAGCTTTATTCTCTGGATATAATTCGGGATTTGGGTTTAAACCATCGACCCAATTTGAAAAAAAATATTGAAATCGCAGATCAATCATTAAGTCTGAAAGTGGTGCAAGTTTATATCGTACGCCTACATTTGACACTAAAGACCAAACGTTTTTACCTTCGGTCGAAAATCCGAAAGTTCGCCCATCACTGGGGGTTAAATATTTTGGAATAGTTGTTAATTTAGTTCCTAATGGACCCAAAGAAGAAGAGGCTTTAGAAGTGTAAAAACTAAATTGCGTACCAAAACCTATAAATGGTATTAAACTACCCACACTAACACTAAAATCACGAATACTCAATGGAAAATATTCTAATTGAACTCCAAGATTAGTTAGCGCAGTGCTTCCTCTCATTGCTTTTAATTGTCGGCTAGTAAGTGAATTTTTATTTGAGGAAACCCATTTTCCAAAATGTTGTAATTCCGTTTTATTATAGGACAGCTCTGATCGTACTTTAAAATGATCATTAAAATAAGTGTTGTTAGTGTAACAATTACAATCAGTTGTGTAGGAGAAATTTAAGTAGTGTATTATTCCAATCCCTAATCCTGTATTTCCAGCGGTTGTAGCTAAATTGCTGCGTTGTCCATAGTCGGACTGGAATGTTATGGGCCCTGCAATAATTCCTATCTCTTGTGAAAAACCATTAAATTGTGCTTTAACGGTAGAAAAAGATCCAAACAATAGTATTAAACAATATAAAAGTTGCTTTATCATTTGTCAATAAAATTTTGGAATACTAACAAATATATAAAACAAGATTTGATTTTTAATATTTAAAAATTAAAAAGTAGGATAGAGTCTATTTTCTTTATGAAAAAATGAATCATTTGTTATATTAATGTTATAAAAAAACATAATTCATTGTGAATCTTTGTTAAAAAGATAATTCTATAGGTAATAATAAAACCGAGTGTAAATATTTTTATTATGATGTATATTTGTCATACAATACGAAATCGTTTTCTTAATTTAATATTATAGTTTATGTTACCAAAAATAGATGAATTTATGGCTCAGGTTGAAGCCAAGAATCCGAATGAACCTGAATTCATTCAAGCAGTTAGAGAGTTTGCTGAAACAGTAATCCCATTTATTGCGACACAAAAAAAATATGACGGAAAGAATCTACTTTTACGAATGGCTGAGCCAGAACGTTCTATTATTTTTCGCGTTCCGTGGGTAGATGATCAAGGAGGAATTCAGGTAAATAGAGGCTTTAGAATTCAGATGAATTCAGCTATTGGACCTTACAAGGGAGGAATTCGTTTTCATCATACGGTAAACTTATCGGTACTGAAATTCTTAGCTTTTGAACAAGTTTTTAAAAATAGTTTAACAACACTTCCAATGGGTGGTGGAAAAGGAGGATCTGATTTTGATCCTCAAGGCAAATCGGATGGTGAAGTGATGCGTTTTTGCCAATCTTATATGACTGAATTATGTAGACATATAGGACCACAATTAGATGTGCCTGCTGGTGACATAGGTGTTGGAGCTAGAGAAATAGGATATTTATTTGGACAATATAAAAGAATACGAAATGAATTTACAGGTGTTTTAACGGGTAAAGGATTGGCTTATGGAGGTTCATTAATTCGTCCAGAAGCAACAGGTTACGGCGTCGTATATTTCACAGAACAAATGTTGCAAACTATTGGAGAAACCATCAAAGGTAAAAGAGTTGCAATTTCAGGATTTGGTAATGTAGCTTGGGGCGTGGCCCTAAAAGTGAATGACCTTGGTGGAAAATTGGTGACAATTTCTGGACCTGATGGATATATTTATGATGAAGAAGGTATATCAGGAGAGAAAATCGACTTTATGGTTGATATGAGAGCTAGAGGAGATAATAAAGTAGAATCCTATTTAGAAAAGTTTCCTAATGCGGTTTTCCATAAAGGTAGAAGTGTGTGGGAGGTAAAAGTTGATGTGGCAATTCCATGTGCTACTCAAAACGAGTTATTGGAAGAAGATGCTAAAAAATTAATTGCTAATGGTGTAATGTGCGTTACCGAAGCAGCTAATATGCCAAGTACTTTAGGGGCTATTAAAGAATTTTTAAATGCGAAAGTCCTTTTTGCTCCCGGTAAAGCAGCTAATGCTGGTGGAGTAGCAGCGTCTGGATTAGAGATGACACAAAACTCAATACGTTTGAATTGGACTAGTGAAGAGGTAGATTCTAGATTAAAAGAAATTATGGTAGGAATTCATAATCAATGTAAAAAATATGGTGCTGATGGGGAAGGATATGTAAATTATGTAAAAGGAGCAAATATTGCTGGTTTTGTAAAAGTTGCTGATGCCATGCTTGCACAAGGTGTAGTATAAAATATTTTAATTTTCAATTGAAAACCTTCTGTCATTTATGGCAGAAGGTTTTTTTATTTAAGATCACCTTTTAGTCTAAAAGAATCACTTTTAGATCTTTTTTAAAATAACAATCACTATTTCGTAGATAAAATTACTTTAATGCTATTGAATTTTAGAAATTTATATATGTATTTTCCTAATTTTATTAAATTTTATTAAACTTGTAATTTTGTTTTATTACGGAATTCACAAAATTCACTAATTCATTGTTGCTTACCAATAAATTTGAATAGTGATATTTCACTAATACAGAATTCTTAAGCTAAAATTAAAATAAGTTTTGAGAGTTTTCATTGTGCCATATCTTTGTAAAACTAAGAAATGAGTTTACAAAACATATATAATCCATACTCCCATGTCACAAAGTATCACTAATTTTATTGATGAGGTTACTAAAAACAATCCAAATGAACCTGAGTTTATGCAATCAGTTATTGAAGTTGCAGAAGCTGTGATTCCATTTATCGAGAACAATAAGAAATATCAAAACAAAATGCTTTTAGAGCGAATGGTCGAGGCAGAGCGTATTGTTATTTTCAGGGTGCCATGGATTGATGATAGTGGAAAGACACAAGTAAATAGAGGATATCGCATTCAAATGAATTCTGCTATTGGTCCGTATAAAGGAGGAATTCGTTTTCATCCTTCAGTCAATTTAAGTATTTTGAAATTTTTAGCCTTTGAGCAAACTTTTAAAAATAGCTTAACTACGTTGCCGATGGGTGGTGGAAAAGGAGGCGCTAACTTTGATCCAAAAGGGAAATCAGATATTGAAGTAATGCGTTTTTGCCAAAGTTTTATGAATGAATTATGCAGACATATAGGTCCAGATACTGATGTTCCTGCTGGTGATATTGGCGTTGGCGCTAGGGAAGTGGGCTATATGTTTGGTCAATATAAAAAAATCAAAAATGAATTTACAGGAGTTTTAACAGGTAAGGGAATTTCCTTTGGTGGTTCCTTGATTAGACCGCAATCTACGGGTTATGGTACTGTTTATTTTGCACAAAGTATGCTAGCCACAAAAGGAGATAACTTTAAAGGTAAAATAGTGGTGATTTCTGGATCAGGAAATGTAGCGCAATATGCAACTGAAAAAGTAAATGAATTAGGTGGCAAGGTAGTAGCGCTATCAGATTCTTTAGGTTATGTTTATGATGGTGATGGATTTGATTCAGAAAAATTAGCACATGTTATGGAACTTAAAAATGAATTAAGAGGCACCATTCAAGATTATGTCACTAAATATCCAAATGCTACTTATATAGTTGGAGCTCGTCCATGGGGCGTAAAATGTGATATTGCTTTACCTTGTGCAACTCAAAACGAATTAGATGCTGAAGATGCTAAAGCTTTAATTGCTAATGGTTGTATTTGTGTTGCCGAAGGTGCTAATATGCCATCTACACCTCAAGCTGTTCTGGTTTTTCAAAATGCTAAAATATTATATGCTCCAGGTAAAGCCTCAAATGCTGGCGGTGTTACTACTTCAGGTCTTGAAATGTCTCAAAATTCACTGCGATTAAAATGGACTTTTGAAAAAGTAGACGATAGATTAAAAGAAATTATGACTGACATACATAGTTCATGTATGAAATATGGTATGGATGAAACAGGTCATGTTGATTATGTAAAAGGTGCAAATATTGCAGGATTTGTTAAAGTAGCAGATGCAATGCTAGCTCAAGGTGTAGTGTAATTATATGTATTAGAATTTAAAATGCCTTTCTAAAGAACTTCTTATTGAAAGGCATTTTTTTTTGTAACAAAATGATAAGAAATTCGTTTGTTCTATATTTGTATTTTAATGTCACTATACATAATGAAAAATCTTATTTTTTATCTCTCATTTCTGCTCTTTATCCAACTGGGATTTGCACAAGAAAAACAATTATGGCAGGGTTACTTTTCTTTTAATGAGATTAAAGGGCTAACAGAATCTTCAAATACTGTATTTGCCGCATCTGAAAATGCATTATTTTCAAAGAATCTTGATACAAATTTAATTAAAACAACAAATACTATTGACGGACTTTCAGGTCAAACTATTTCTGCAATATATCATAGTAAAAAATTGAATAAAACTATTGTGGGCCACGAAAACGGATTACTAATAATCATTAATGAGGCTGATGGAAAAATAGCAAATGTTGTTGATATTATTAGTAAGCAACTACCAGCTGAAATCAAGAAAATAAATCACTTTATGGAATTTGGAGATATAATCTATATCTCGTGTGATTTTGGTATTGTTCAGTTCAATTTAAAAACTATGCTTTTTGGCGATAGCTATTATATAGGTGATAATGGTGCAGAAATTAAGGTGATGCAAACGACATTGTTTGAAGGTTTTATTTATGCAGCTACTAATAATGGAATAAGAAAGGCAGCTATTACCAATGAAAATTTAAATGATTTTAAACAATGGACAACTGTTCTTTTAGGAAATTGGTCTAGTATAGCAACCTTTACATCTAATTTATATGCTATTAATTCTACAGGGAATATATATAAATTTATTGTGGGTTCTAATACTTTTAATACCTATAATCAACTTCCTCAATCAATAGTAGATAGTAAAGCTACAGCAACATATTTTATAATAACGACTACTTCTAGCGTTTATATTTATGATAATCAAATGTTTTTGACTCGCCAAATTAATGCAGCTCAAATTCCCGAAATAAATGCTACTTTCAGCTTTGCTACCGTAATTGGGAATTCTATATTTATTGGTACAAAAGAAAATGGAATGTTAAGTACATCACTTTCTTTAGGTGGAAATTTTGAAAATAGCACTCCCAATGGACCCTTAAGAAATAATGTTTTTGCGCTTCAATCTTCAGCTGCTGCACTGTGGGCAGTGTATGGTTTTTTCCCAGGAAATTATAATCCTTATCCTTTAGATAGTTATGGAATAAGTAAATTTACTGATAAAGGATGGTTGAATATTCCTTATCAAAAATTGTTTGGTGCCAAAGATTTATCTAATATCGCCATTAATCCTCAAGATAATGATGAAGTCTATATATCTTCTTTTTATTCAGGTTTACTAAAAGTAGTAAAGGATGTTCCCACTCAATTATTAACACCACAAAATACGGGGCCAAACGGTCTTGAAAACATCGAAATCGCTAATAACCCTAACGATATCCGTGTTAATAACCCTGTCTTTGATGCAGCAGGTAATTTGTGGACTACTAATAGTTTAGTTAAAAAAGCACTTAAAGTGCTCAGAACTAATGGACAATGGCAAAGTTATTCCTTAGTATCAGTCCTGCCTGATTTAACCTCTTTTGGTGGTTTAGTTATTGATAAAAATAACATTAAATGGATTGCATCCAGAAGAGGAGTAATTGGGTTTGACGAAAAAGGAGGGATTCTAAAACTAATTTCCGAAGGTAGTGAAATTGGAAATTTACCTTCGCGTGATGTGCGATCTATTGCTATTGACAATAGAAATCAACTCTGGATTGGTACTAATAAAGGATTACGCGTGTTACCTAATGTAAGTAGTTATCAAACAGAGGGTCAACTAACTACTAATCCGATTATCATTATGGACGATAATTTGCCACAAGAATTATTATATGAACAATTTATTACCGATATTGCTGTAGATGGAGCAAATAATAAATGGATTGGTACCGCTGACTCTGGATTATTTTTACTGTCTCCAAATGGTCAAGAAACTAAATATCATTTTACAATCAATAATTCACCATTGCCTAGTAATATTATAAATGATATTGATATCAATAGCATTACCGGAGAGGTTTTTATAGCGACTTCAAAAGGGTTAGTTTCATTTAAAGGAACAGCAACATCTGCAAACGAGGATTTAAATAATGTATATGTATACCCAAATCCAGTACGACCAGAATATCAAGGCACCGTGAAAATTACTGGTTTACTCGATAAAGCAACTATTAAAATCGCTGATATAGCGGGGAATTTAGTATATGAAAACACTGCCGAAGGAGGAACGATAGAATGGGACACAACTGCTTTTGGTAATTATAAAGTAGCTTCAGGAGTATATATGATTTTTATTTCTGCTCAAGATGGAGTGGAAACTAAAGTCAAAAAAGTGATGATAATTCGATAAAAATTTTAAATAATTAAAATTCCAAATTCCTAAAAGTGCAAGTTAAAACTAAAGCTATCGTTATTTCATCTCTAAAATTTCAAGATAAAGGTTTGATTGTACGATGTTTTACATTGTCTCATGGTTTAAAATCTTATTTGGTGAGAGACGCTTTTTCTTCTAAAAAATCAGCGCGAAGATCAGGAAATAAAATTGCTTATTTTCAGCCACTGACGATACTTGAGATAGAAGCCGTTCATAAAAACAAAGGTACTTTAGAAAATTTTAAAGAGGTAAAAATTGCATCCGCTTTTCATTCAATTCACTATGATATTTATAAAAGTACCATTGTGATGTTTATTTCTGAAATTTTACACCATTCTATTCGTGAAGAAGAAAGTAATGAGCAATTATTTACTTTTTTAGAAGCAGCTTTAAACTGGTTAGACAATCATGATGAGATTGCTAATTTTCATTTGATTTTAATGTTAGAAACTACTAAATATTTAGGTTTTTATCCTGATATTTCAGATATCGATTTGCCTTTTTTCGAAATGATTGAAGGTGTTTTCACTCCATTTCACGCCATTAGTTCGCTTACTGAACATGAAACAAATCTATTTAAAAAACTAATTGATCTTAGATTTGATAATAGTAAGAAAGTATTTCATGTATTAGAGAGGCAAATAGTTTTAAAAATTTTAATTGATTATTACAGTTTTCACCTAGACGGTTTTAAAAAACCTAAATCTATAGATGTTTTGAAAGAGGTTTTTTCGTGAGGCGTAAATCGTGATTCGTGATGCGTGATTCGTTAATCGGGAGGCGTAATTCATAACTCATAATTCACAACTCATAATTCATAACTCATAATTCATAACTATTTCTTACTTTCGCACCACGATTTAAGAAAAGGATAAAATGAGCACAAAATTTACTGAATACAAAGGACTTGACTTACCAACAGTAGCGTCAGAAGTACTTGATTTTTGGAAGAAGGAAAACATATTTGAAAAGAGTGTAACTACACGTGAAGGCAGTCAACCATTCGTTTTTTTTGAAGGACCGCCTTCGGCTAATGGTTTGCCAGGAATTCACCATGTAATGGCACGTGCGATTAAAGATATTTTTTGTAGATACAAAACACAAAAGGGATTCCAAGTAAAGCGTAAAGCAGGCTGGGATACTCACGGTTTGCCTGTAGAATTAGGAACTGAAAAGGAATTAGGAATTACAAAAGAAGATATTGGAAAAACCATTTCAATAGAGGAGTATAACGAAGCGTGTAAAAAAACCGTGATGCGTTATACTGATGTGTGGAATGATTTGACTGAAAAAATGGGATATTGGGTAGATATGGAAGATCCGTATGTGACTTATAAATCCAAATACATGGAATCGGTTTGGTGGCTTTTAAAACAAATTTACAATAAGGATTTGATGTACAAAGGCTATACTATACAGCCTTATTCACCAAAAGCTGGAACAGGATTGTCATCCCATGAGGTTAATCAGCCAGGTAGTTATAAAGATATCACAGATACTACGGTGGTAGCGCAGTTCAAAGTCATTGATTCGCAAAAAGAATTAGTTTTTGCTAAGTTTTATGATTATATCAGTTCAAATAACTTATTGCATTATAAATTAGAAGCACTAGATTTAGATGAGATTTTCATCCTAGCTTGGACTACAACTCCTTGGACACTGCCAAGTAATACGGCATTGACTGTAGGTCCAAAAATTGAATATGCTCTAGTAAAAACATTCAATCAATATACATTTCGTCCTTCGACTGTAATTTTGGCAAAAAACTTAGTTGGAAAACAATTTGGAAAAGGTTTTTTTGAAAGCACCGAATCTGCTGATTTTGAGAATTTTCAAGAAGGAGATAAAAAAATTCCATTTAAAGTCCTTGCAGAATGTAAAGGTGCTGATTTAGTCAATATCAGCTATGAACAATTAATGCCATTAGTTTTACCTTATCAAAACGCCAAAAATGCCTTTAGAGTAATTGCAGGTGATTTTGTTACTACTGAAGATGGAACTGGAATAGTTCATACTTCGCCCACTTTTGGAGCCGATGATGCTAAAGTAGCCAAAGAAGCTACACCAGAAATTCCACCAATGCTAGTTTTAGATGACAATGGAACTCCAGTTCCATTAGTAGATTTGCAAGGAAGATTTGTGCAAGGTCTTGGAAATTTATCGGGGAAATATGTTAAAAACGAATATTATAATGAAGGCGACGCACCAGAAAGATCTGTAGATGTAGAAATTGCTATTCAATTAAAAGAAGAAAACAAAGCATTTAAAGTCGAGAAATATGTACACAGTTATCCACATTGCTGGCGAACTGACAAGCCTATTTTATATTATCCTTTAGATTCTTGGTTTATAAAAATTTCAGAAGTTAAGCATAGAATGTTCGACTTGAACGAAACTATCAACTGGAAGCCAAAAGCAACGGGAGAAGGACGTTTTGGTAATTGGTTAAAAAATGCCAACGATTGGAATTTATCACGTTCAAGGTTTTGGGGAATTCCATTGCCGATATGGAGAACGGAAGACAAACAAGAAGAAATTTTAATAGGATCTATCGAAGAATTATATAACGAAATAGAAAAATCTATTGCTGCTGGTTTCCAAAAGGAAAATCCTTTTAAAGGTTTTGAAATTGGGAATATGGCTGAATCTAATTATGATTTAGTTGACTTACATAAAAATGTAGTCGATCAAATTACTTTAATTTCTGCTTCTGGTAAGCCTATGACTCGTGAAGCTGATTTGATTGATGTTTGGTTTGATTCGGGTTCGATGCCTTATGCACAGTGGCATTATCCTTTTGAAAACAAGGATAAAATTGACCAAAATAAAGATTTTCCAGCTGATTTTATCGCTGAAGGAGTGGATCAAACACGTGGTTGGTTTTACACCTTGCATGCAATAGCGACTTTAGTTTTTGATAAAGTGGCTTATAAAAATGTAGTTTCTAATGGTTTGGTTTTAGACAAAAATGGACAGAAAATGTCTAAACGTTTAGGAAATGCCGCTGATCCGTTTGAAACACTAAAAGAGTATGGTCCAGATGCAACGCGATGGTATATGATTTCCAATGCAAATCCTTGGGACAACTTAAAGTTTGACTTAGAAGGAATAGCTGAGGTGCGTCGTAAATTCTTTGGAACACTTTATAACACCTATTCTTTCTTTAGTTTGTATGCTAATATCGATGGTTTTAAATATGAAGAAGCTGAAGTTCCTTTAAATGAAAGACCTGAAATTGATCAATGGATTATTTCAGAATTGAATACGTTGATAAAAGAAGTTGATAGTTTTTATGCTGATTATGAGCCCACAAAAGCAGCACGTGCGATATCAGAATTTGTTCAAGAAAACTTGAGTAACTGGTACGTTCGTTTATGTCGTCGTCGTTTTTGGAAAGGGGAATATGCACAAGATAAAATCGCCGCTTACCAAACTTTATATACATGTTTGTTAACCATTAGTAAACTTGGAGCTCCCATTGCACCTTTCTTTATGGATAAGTTATACAGAGATTTAACTTTAGCAACGCATTCAGAAGAATTTAGCAGTGTACATTTGGCCGAATTTCCAATTCATAATGAAAATTTTGTAGATAAATCATTGGAGAGTAAAATGCAAAAGGCACAGATTATTTCATCATTAGTTTTATCACTTCGAAAAAAAGAAATGATAAAGGTACGTCAGCCTCTACAAAAGATAATGATTCCAGTACTTGACGAGAATCAGAGAATAGAAATTGAAGCAGTATCCGATTTAATTAAAGCAGAGGTAAATGTAAAAGAGATCGTCCTTTTAGATGATGCTTCTGGGATTTTAGTCAAACAAATAAAACCTAATTTTAAAGTCCTTGGACCCCGTTTCGGAAAAGATATAGGACTGGTTTCTAAGGAGATACAAAATTTATCAAAAGAACAGTTAAATCAGTTTGATAAGAAAGGAAGTTTAGAGATTGTTATTGCAGAAAATAATGTATTTTTAACGCTAGAAGATGTAGAAATTACATCACAAGATATAGAGGGTTGGCTTGTCGCTAACGCCAATGGTATAACGGTTGCCCTTGATATTACTTTGACGGAAGAGTTGAAATATGAAGGAATTGCAAGAGAATTAGTAAACAGAATTCAAAATATTCGTAAAGATTCTGGATTTGAAGTTACTGATAAAATCAAAGTGCAATTAAAGAGAAATGGAATTTTAGAAACAGCGATTCTTCAAAATGAAAACTATATTAAATCAGAAACATTAACTAATGAATTAGTTTTTATTGATGAACTTGAAAATGGAACCGAAATTGAATTTGACGAAATAAAAACAAGGATATTAATTTCTAAATAATATAAAAATGACTAACCAAACCGCAAGATACTCTGATCTAGATTTAGCAGAGTTCAAAGAAATTATATTGAACAAAATGCAAAAAGCACAATCAGATTTAGATTTGATCAAAAGTGCTTATATGAATGACTTGAATAATGGAACTGATGATACTTCGCCTACATTTAAAGCCTTTGAAGAAGGAAGTGAGACCATGTCAAAAGAGGCCAACTCACAATTAGCGATCCGCCAAGAAAAGTTTCTTCGTGACTTAAAAAATGCACTTTTCCGTGTGGAGAATAAAACATACGGCGTTTGTAAAGTTACAGGTAAGTTAATTGGGAAAGATAGACTACGAATTGTTCCTCATGCAACTATGAGTATCGAAGCAAAGAACTTACAACGATAATAAATTTTAGATTCTAATTTAAAATTCCAAACTTCAATAATAACTATTAATTATTGGAATTTGGAATTTACTTTTTAGATTTTGATTACTTTTGCCATCAAATTTTATAAAATGTCATTAAGAAAAGCCTATCTCCTTATTTTTATTATTCTACTTGTCGATCAAGTTTCTAAAATTTATATTAAAACTAATTTTGTTTTAGGTGAAGAAGTGGAAGTGTTTAAGTGGTTCAAAATTCTTTTTATTGAGAATGAAGGAATGGCTTGGGGAACAGAAATACCAGGGGAGTACGGGAAATTATTTCTAACACTTTTTAGATTAGTAGCCGTTGTAGGAATAGGATATTGGCTGTGGGATTCGGTAGTAAAAAAGGACAGTTCTAATTTTTTGATTGTCGCAATTTCTTTAATACTTGCTGGAGCTTTTGGTAACATTATAGATTCTGTACTATATGGTATCATATTCAATGATAGTCATTACGAAGTAGCGACATTATTTTCTGATCAGCCTTATGGCACTTTGTTTCATGGTAAAGTGGTAGATATGTTATATTTCCCTTTTTGGAGTGGAATTTTACCAAGTTGGTTGCCTATTTGGGGAGGAAAAGACTTTACTTTTTTCAATGCCATTTTTAACATTGCTGATATGGCAATTTCAACAGGAGTAGGTATTTTAATAGTTTTTAATAAAAAAGCATTTCATAATCATGAATAATAGTTATTGAATTGTTTTTTGTAAGACGTTAATAAATTTAAAAAAAAAGTCCTTTTGATTGGTATCAAAAGGACTTTTTTTTTGTTGTTTTTTGTTAAGTTTAACTTTAGATTTTATAATAAAGAAACAACTGCATTTAATAATGTACACTTTTACTATTAACATTTGAGCATCGCGTACGAAAGTTTAAATTAACAATTTATATTATGTTGTATTTCTGATTTAATTTAAAAACGGCATTATTTTACTTGCATTAATCAATTGTTATTATGACTTAATGGAGTTTACTTTTTTATTAATTTTATAAAACTAAGTGGTTGTAATATATTAACTTTTGATAAATATAACTATTATAGTTATTTTGACAGTAATTTAAAATCATTTTAAAAATAAGCCCTTTCTATTTTGTTGAAAGGGCTTTTATTAATGTAAACTGGTTTTTAGCTAAAGAGATTAACTTACATTTTTAACGCATTCAAATTTTTATCTACTAGCATCATTTGCATCGGTTTTAAACTAAATTTCACTTTTTGTTTTGCTTTGAACGTGATAATAAACAAATCGGAGTTTCCTTCTAAAGCTTCTTGTTTTCCTAAATTTACGAAAGTAGGGTATAACACTTTTTCTCCATTAGAGTGTAATCTATCATTGGTTAGGTTTTCCATTTTCTTAGTGTTTAAAGATTGGATTCCAACAAATTCAAAATCTCTCGTGCCGTATGGAAGTGCAAAACTTAACGCATTTACAGATTTCAAGTCTTTGCCAGAAACTTTCACTTCAATCATTTCGTCTTTATTATAACTTTGTTTTGCAGTGGTTAAAACTATTTTTCCAGCTAAATTATCAATTTTAGTGTCACTAATGCCACCATCAATTTTTGTAGCTACTGTAGATACATCATACGCATCGATTAGTTTATTCTTGTTTACATCACCATTACTTACATACCCTTCAAAATCAGCATCACCTTGTCGCAATCCTATATAATTAATATATGAAGTTAAATCATTTCGATCAATCAATTGGTCATTGTTGATGTCGCCTGGTAGATAACTTGATGTTCCTGGAACTTTAAAAACATATAACTCACGACCAGTACCAAAATTACCAACTCCCTCGCTAACCATAATTTTTATAAAACGAACCGTTGGCTGGTTTTCAAATTTAAAGCTTTTTACCTCGGAGTTATTTTTCCATTCAAATGTACCTGCATCAATCCAATCCTGTTTGTCAATGCTGTAATATACTTTCCCTTTTCGTAAATTACCGTTGCCACCGCTCATTCTTGGTAAATAATCAAACCGCTCAATTTGGTTGCTTGTGTTTAAATCGATAACCATTTCAAAGGGAATAGCGTTTATATCCCATTTTGTATGCCACATATTAGCTTCATCATAATCAAATAACTGTTCAATTCCAGAGCCATCTTGATCTGGCACATTTAGTGTTGCTGTGATTCCTTTTATAGCAAACTCGAGCGGATTATTTTTTGTTTTAGCGTCGAAAGTAGTCCAGGCTGAGTAGCCACTTTTATTTACGGCGCGAAGTTTAAAACTATAATTTGTTTCGGCATTTAATCCATTAAACAATAATTCAGTCCCTTTGATAGTGGTGTAAAGCATATCATCGAATTCTATTTCGTAGAAATCAGCATTATTGACTTTGTTCCAAGAGGGTTTCAGCGTGTACGGTTCAGAATCCGACTCTAAAACAGCTGCGTTTTCTACTCCTGTTAAAGGTCCCGTGGTTACTTCATAATTGTCAATTGGTGCAAAACTAAAATCTTTTATTTCAACAGTTACTGCATTTTCAGTTGTATTGGTCAAGGCTAATTTTACTAAAATTTGAGGATTTTTAGTGATGATTACCTTTTCAAACTCACTCCCTTTAGTGGCAAATTGGTTTAAATTTGGCGCAGCATTATAAAAATAAACATTTTCTTTATTTTGAAAATCTGCTAAAGAATTCGCTTTAGATAATTTGAATTTTCTGTTGCCAATTTTAGCGGTTATTTTTTTAGGTTCTTGCGTTACATTAATCTTTAATTCAGTTGCTTTTTCTTTTACAAAACCATTAAAATCCCCTGTAGTAGCTTGAATTGTGATCGTAACTTTGTTCTTTTTAACTTCAGATTCTATTACAGTTGAAGTTCCTTTTCCTGCTTTATACCCTTCAGAAATCCCATCGTCATCATATTCCGTAAATAGGGATTTACCGTCAGGGTAAATTTCATAAATACGCAATCTAGTATCGATTTCGCCCACATTGTTATTAGGATTTACCATTGGGATAATTGCACCGCTTTTTACAAAAACAGGCAGTTTCCAAACTGGACTATCAAACTCATTAATAACGCGATTTCCTTGGAATTTTTCTCCACTGAAATAATCAACCCAAGTTCCTTCTGGTAAATAGATGCCATTTCGGATATCATTACCTTTATCATCTGATTTAGTAGTTTGATAAATAGGTGCTACTAGCAAATTTGGTCCATACATAAACTGGTATTGGGTTGCTTTTCCTTGTGTAAAGGAGTTTTTAGACTCTAAAAACATCGGTCGAATCATTGGTAAACCAGTCACAGCTTCTTTGGCAATACTATAAGCGTATGGCATAAGCTCTGATTTCAATTTTAGATAATGTCTGTTGATGGAAGTCACTGGTTCGTCTAAAGCATGAGGATATTTTGGGTTAGAACCCCATCCATCCATGTTTAATTGCATTGGAGTAAAAGTTTTCCACTGGAAATCTCTAGTATTTACAATTGGGTTTTTACCGCCAAAAATTCCATCTACATCCGAGGTAATGTTAGGTTGTCCTGATAATCCCGAACCTAAATAAGTAGGAATGTGAAAACGAATGTATTCCCAAACGCCACCCGTTTGATCACCAGACCAGATCGTGGCGTAGCGTTGCGTTCCAGCCCATCCGTCAAGGGAAATGATAAAAGGTCTTGCATCATTTCCGTATTGTGGCATGACCACTCCAGCATCGGCAACGCCATTAAGTCCAAAAGAATAGCCTTCCCCAACCCACGCCACATCTGTTTTAAGCACACGAACGCCAGCATCTCTAACTTCTTTTATAATATCTCTTTCTAAAAGCGCACTAATTCCCTCTTTAGGATGAAGATCAGATTGTGTCCAAAGTCCAATTTCAATACCGTTTTTTCGGGCATATTCACCAAAGCTTTTTAAGTTTTTAATATTGCCATCTAAAGTTTCTGTTTGGCCATAACCAGCGCCATACCCATCATTAGGCAAAATCCAGCCCAACGGCATATCGTGTTTTTTATAACGATCGATTACCCCACGCGCCGAAAACTGATAATTGTTTTTTTCTCCGTTTAAAGATTCTTTAATACCTGTATTGTCTTTTTGACTTTCAGAATAGGTTTTTCCATCTTCAAATAAAATTCCTTTTGGAGATTCTTTCCAATAATCACGATTGTAAGCATTCAAATGACCTTCGTAAAAGCCAAATTTCGGCAGCAATACTGGATTTCCCGTCAACTGATAAAAGTCATTTAATAAACCTGTTAGGGGTTCGTTAATCATAAAAAAGACATCTAAATAATCCGTTTCATGGGAGAGTTGCACGCTGCCTTTTGCTTTGGCGCCAAAATCATATTTCCCTTTTTTGAAAGTGTACCACATAATTCCGTATCCGTTAGAAGACCAATAATAGGGAGTTGGTGAAGCAACGCCACCATCCGTCCAACTATTTTGGTTTTCTATAGCAATTGCTTTTCCTTTATGAGAAAATCGACCGTTTTGAACACCGCCGCCATAGAAATATTCTTTTGGATTTTCTTTTAAAGTTAGCTTAACTTGCTTTTCTTCAAAAACAGGAAGTACCGTTTGTTCAACAATTACGGCTTTTGTTTTCGAGTTTATAATTTTGAATAATGAGGTATTTTTATCAAAAATAATCGCAATAGAAGCAGTGGATATAGACAGTTCACTTTCTTGATTGTTTATATCCAAAGTGGAAATTATTTTTCTAGGATTGTCAACTAATATATGTGCTTCTTGCTTTGCTTCGGGTGCGCGCATTGCTTTACCAGAATTATCTTGATACAATCTAAAAATATTCTCCCCATAAAAATCGAAAAGTATATTTTGATTGTTTGAAAAAGTGACCGCTATAGTAGTAGGATTAATTTTAGCTGCTGTTGTAATTTTTATAGTAGACTGAGTTGCTGTTTTAACAGTTTGGTTGTCGTTGAGTTGTTGTGCTTGAAGGTTGCTGATAAAAAAGATTGTGGTTACAGCAAATAAAGCACTGGCAATAGGTTTACCATTCCAGAATTGTGCTTTCATTTTAATTTGTTTTAGTAATTGTTTGTGTTAAAGGTAAAAATAGCAATCTCTGGCGAATAGTATCAAATTAGATGTAATTTATTTAAGTAAAAAAAAGCGATAAAAATATTTTGTTGTTATAAAAAATTTGCAAAGTGATTCTTTAATTTGTTTCTTTAAGTTTAAAAACATCAACAAATCTGAACAAATATTCAAAATCGCTTTTGTTTTTAATTGTTAATTTTTAGTTAAATCATTAAGGAATAATCATATTTGCAGGCTTAAAAATTATTTTTGAACAACCCTAACAAACAAAAAATACTAAATGAAAAAATTTTTTATTTTAACTGCGGTCTCTTCACTTTTGTTAATTCCTGCAACGCAGTTTGCTCAGTCTAAAAAGGAAAAAGAAAAGATGGCACAAACTGCATCCGCTGTTGCAGAGAAAAAACCAGAAACCTCGATTAAGGACTATGGTAAAGTGATTACCAAAGAGGCTAAATCTGATGATGGACTTTTTACTGTTCATAAAGTAGATAAAAAATACTATTTTGAAATCCCCAATAAACTTTTAGATAAAGACATGCTTTTAGTAAGTCGGCTTTCTAAATTACCTTCTGATTTAGGTGGCGGTTATGTTAACGCAGGTTCTGAAACCAATGAGCAATTAGTAGTGTGGCAGCGTTTTCAAGACAAAGTGTTGCTAAAAGTAAAATCATATAGTGCTGTGGCAGATGGTAGTTTACCCATTAGTCTTTCGGTAAAAAATAATAACTACGAACCTGTTTTGTTTGCTTTTGACATTGTTGCTTTCAGCACAAATGCTGAAAACACGGTTATTGATGTTACTAAGTTTTATAGCACAGATGTAAAAGCAATCAGCGGTCTTTCTGCTTCCATGCGAGAAACCTATAAAGTAAAAGGCTTAGACGATTCTCGTAGTTTTATAACAGCTATGAAAAGTTTTCCCATGAACATAGAGGTTATTCAAGACTTTAGCTATAATGCTTCCAATCCTCCAGTAATGAAAGATGCCGAGACTATCAGTATACAAATGAATCAATCGATGATTTTATTACCTGAAGTTCCTATGCAACCAAGACTAGCAGATCCTAGAGTGGGATGGTTTACAATGAACCAAATTGATTACGGAAGCAAAGAATTAAAATCAGATAGTAAAACGTTTATTCGTAGATGGAGGCTCGAGCCAAAAGATCCTGAAGCTTATGCTAGAGGAGAACTAGTGGAGCCAATAAAGCCAATCGTTTACTACATCGATCCAGCTACGCCAGAAAAATTAAGGAAATACATTAAACAAGGAATTGAAGAGTGGCAAAAACCTTTTGAGTCAGCCGGTTTTAAAAACGCAATTATCGCTAAAGATCCTCCTACAATAGAGGAAGATCCTGACTTTAGTCCAGAGGATATACGGTATTCAGTAATTCGTTATGTAGCGAGTACAACTCGAAATGCAGTTGGGCCTAGTGTCTCTGATCCTAGGACAGGTGAAATTATTGAGAGCGATGTGATTTGGTATCACAATCATTTGCGTTCCTATAGAAATAGATATTTATTAGAAACGGGAGCTGCTAATCCATCAGCTCGAACTTTAAACACGTCTGATGAAGAAATGGGTGAAATGATGCGATTTGTAATTGCTCACGAGGTAGGTCATGCGCTGGGTTTTCCACATAATATGGGAGCTAGTAGCGCTTATGAAATAGAAAATTATAGAAATGGCCCGTTTACTCAAAAAAGTGGAATAGCTGCTAGTTTAATGGATTATGCCCGTTTTAATTATATCGCTCAGCCGGGTGATCAAGGGATTCGTTTTATTCGTCAAATGGGACCTTATGATTATTACGCGTTAAACTGGGGTTATCGTGTGATTCCAAATGCTACTTCTCCCGAAGTTGAAGTTCCCACACTAAATAAATGGATTATGGACAAAGCAGGAGATCTAAATTATAAATTTGGTAAACAAAGTAGCAGTTTTGACCCTACATCTCAAACGGAAGATATTGGGAATAATTCGATGAAAGCGAGTACGTACGGACTTAAAAACTTAGAATATGTAGCCTCTAATTTGTCAAAATGGACAAGTGATGTAACAAATAATTACGAAGATTTAGATGAATTGTATAAAGAAATGCTAGATGTTTGGGGTAGATATGTAGGTCATGTTGTCACAAATGTTGGTGGCGTTTATGAAAACACTAAAAAACCAAATCAGAAAGGGAGTGTTTATGATGTGGTGCCAAAAGCAAAACAACAAGAAGCCATGCAATGGTTGCAGTCGAATGCTTTTTCATCACCAACTTGGCTGGTAAATATTCCAACATTAAAAAACATTAATTATTCGGGTTATACGGAGCGTTTTAGAGGTTTGCAAGTTCGTCATTTAAATACTATTTTGAGCCTTGATCGCATAGGACGATTGATGGATGCTGAAATTTTAGGAGCTAATAATTACACTGCTTCTGATTTACTTCAAGACATGCGCAAAGGGATTTGGAAAGAAGCTAGCTCAGGATCGAATGTTACTATTTACAGAAGAAACTTGCAACGTGCCTACATCGAAAGAATGAGTTTCTTGATGATTGAAGAATTAAAAGCAGGATCAAAAGAATATTATAACGTTTCTCAATCTGATATTAGAGGATTAGTAAGAGGTCAATTAAATATTTTGAAAGGTACGCTTGTAACCGCAAAAGGAGCAGCAGTTAACGCCGAAACAAAATTTCACTACTTAGATTGTATAAAGAGAATTGAGACTATTCTCGATCCAAAATAATAGTAATTATCGTAAATAGTTGTAAAAAAAAAGCTCGATTTGTTATCGGGCTTTTTTTTACAAAGATTTTTATTTTTTCAAAGACGGTATTGTCTAATTAATGATAAGTTTCAATTTTTTAAAATATATTAAAACTCATAAATCCCTTGAGGCGTTACACAATAATCCAATTGTACATCACCTGCAAATATATCTTCAATTAATTCCTCCGCTTCAAAAAAAGATAGTCCTATTTTAATAGTTTCTGCCTTGCACTCCGAAAGGAATTTATCATAAAATCCTTTTCCGTAACCTACACGGTGTCCTTTTTTATCAAAAGCTAAAAGTGGAATAAAAACAACTTCTATTTTGTCTGATGGAACTTGAATACCATCAACCGGTTCAGGAATATTGTATTCGTTTTTCTTGATTTTAGTATTATCTGTTAGTAAAAAATGAGTCATATTTCTAGTCTTAAAATCACTTTGAGAAATAATAGTTTCCTTGTCTTTGCCTGACAGTAAATGCAATAAAAACTCAGTATTTACTTCATTATGCTCCGTTATTGGTAGGAAAATGTGGAAATAGGTCTTTTGCCAGATAGGAAGTTTGAGTAAATTATTGGCAATAGCCAAACTCATTTCCTCTATTTCTCTTTCAGAAAATTCTTTTCGTAGCGCTTTGTATTTTAGTCTTAATTCTAATTTTTTCATTTCAATTATTTATTCGCCTTCCTCTGAATCTAGTGCATTCGATAAATGATAAATAGCATCACCTTCATATACGATTGGTGAATGATTTGCATTGATAATATAACCGGCATTTGGTGCTGTTACTTTCCTTTCAAATTTCCCGTATGGATCTGTTATGATTGCAAGTACAGTTCCTTTTTTTACAAACGTGCCAATGGTATTATGATCATGAAGTAATCCAGAACATTTAGCTCGAATCCAACCTGATTTTTCAATGTAAATAGTATTCGAAGGTTGTACAGTTACATCGAGTTTAGCGTTTAACATGTCTAAATGAGAAAGCAGCCGCTCTGCTCCATTTACCCCTTCATTAGTGACTGATTTATTGATATCAAGCGATTTCCCGCCTTCAAAAAGTAACATTTTAACATCCATTCTCTCGCTAGAATTACGGAACGAGCCCACAATATTTCTAGAATACAAAGTAAAAGGGGCGTTAAAGACATCCGCTAGACCTTTTAAATCTGAATTATTATGCGATATTCTAATTTGTGGAGCATTAAACCTACTGGCGCCACCAGCATGAAAATCAACAGCATATTGCACAATCGGCATAATTTCTGCAAGAATATAAAAAGCGAATTGGCTTGCTAACGAACCCGTTTTGCTTCCAGGAAACATTCGATTTAAATCTCTTCCGTCTGGAAATTCTCTTGATTTATTGATAAAACCATAAACATTAATAATAGGAATGCAAATAACTGTTCCTTTTTTGGGTTTATTTATTTTTTTACGAATCAACTGTCTTACAATTTCGACTCCATTAATTTCGTCACCATGAATCCCTGCTGAGAAGAGCACAATAGGCCCTTCATATTTAGATCGCCTTACTATTATAGGCATATTTAGTTTTGTTGTGGTATGCAATCTGGCAATTTCAACATTTATAGTCTTGTTTTCTCCCGGCATAATGCTTTCGCCAAAAAGAATAATAGGAGTTGTGCTTAATTTCATCTTTAAATCTTGAAAAGATAAAAATAACTATAATAACTAATTATGAACTATATTTCTTGTAAACTTTTATTCTAATTAGTTAACAAAATTTAAGTTTGTATATCGAAATATTTGCCATTAACTTTGTTCTATGACTCCAACTGCTTTAGCACTTCAAATCCAAACCTTGCCTGACAATCCAGGCGTATATCAATATTATGATAAAGAAGGCAAAATATTATATGTAGGCAAAGCCAAAAATTTAAAAAAAAGGGTTTCTTCCTATTTTAATAAAATTCATGATACGGCAAAAACCAATGTACTGGTAAAGAAAATTGTAACCATAAAGCACATTGTTGTCCCCACAGAAACCGATGCACTTTTATTAGAAAATAATTTAATAAAAACCTTGCAACCTCGCTATAATGTGTTGTTGCGTGATGACAAAAGTTACCCTTGGTTGTGCATAAAAAAAGAACCGTTTTCACGCATTTTTGCCACCAGAAGAATGGTCAAAGATGGCTCAGAATATTTTGGACCGTACACCAGCTTCAAAACTGTAAGTACTATTTTAGATCTTATAAAAGAGCTGTACCCACTTCGAACTTGCAATTATGACTTAACTAAAAGTAATATAGAAAGCGGTAAGTTTAAAGTTTGTCTCGAATATCATATAGGCAATTGCATGGGGCCGTGTGAGGGACATGAAACATTAGAAAATTATCAAAAGCAAGTAGATGCTATCCGAGAAATTTTAAAAGGGAATTTCAAAGAAAGCATGAAAGATTTCAAGCGAGTAATGATTAATCTAGCTGCTGATATGCACTTTGAAGAAGCGCAAAAAATAAAAGAAAAAATTGAAATTTTAGAAAACTATCAGTCGCGTTCTACAATTGTAAATCCTAAGATTAGCAATATCGACGTGTTTTCAATTGTTTCTGATGAAAGTGCCGCTTACATCAATTTTTTACAAATTGCTCACGGTTCCATCATTCGATCGCACACCATGGAAATCAAGAAAAAACTTGATGAAACTGACGAGGAATTATTGGAATTAGCTATTATCGAGCTACGTGAACGTTTCCATTTATTATCACGTGAAATCGTAGTTCCATTTCTCGTTGAAGTTGGTGAGAACGTAAAAGTAACTGTCCCACAACTAGGCGATAAAAAGCAAATTCTAGATTTATCCATCAGGAATGCTAAGTTTTACCGCATCGAACAGTTAAAACAATTACAAATTGTAGATCCGGATCGCCATACAAAACGCATTATGGCACAAATGCAAAAAGACCTGCGATTACCATTAGAACCGCGTCACATAGAATGTTTTGATAACTCTAATATTCAAGGAACAAATCCCGTTTCGGCTTGTGTGGTGTTTAAAGATGGCAAACCAAGCAAGAAAGATTACCGTCATTTTAACATAAAAACGGTCGAAGGTCCTGATGATTTTGCTTCCATGACTGAAGTGGTCTATAGACGATATAAAAGATTATTAGATGAAAACGAACCACTACCTAATTTAATCATTATCGATGGTGGAAAAGGACAATTATCAGCCGCACTTAAAAGTTTAGATGAACTCGATTTAAGAGGAAAAATTGCTATCATAGGAATCGCTAAAAGGCTTGAAGAATTATTTTATCCAGGCGATTCAATTCCTTTGTATTTAGATAAAAAATCAGAAACACTCAAAATCATTCAACAATTACGAAACGAGGCGCATCGTTTTGGAATTACCCATCACCGAGATAAAAGAAGTAAAGCAGCATTAAACTCCTCAATTGAAAGCATTCCAGGGATTGGTGAAAAAACGATGTTAGCTTTAATTCAACACTTTAAAAGTGTTAAAAGATTAAAATTAGCCAGCGAAAAAGAAATTTCTGAAGTGATAGGAGTATCAAAGGCCAAAAAAATTGTCGACTTTTACAACAATAACTAGTCTTTTTTTTATGAGCCTATTCCAGCTGTCCGTTTCAAGCTCTCTGCGAAAAATCTTTTTTTCTAATAAAAAAAAAGGAGCTTCTAAGGTCGCTCTTTTTTTTCAAGAAAAAATAGATTTTTCGCTATCGAGGCTTTTCACTTCCATCTGGGGCTTAAATCCATTTTCATCTAGACAATTTCTTACCATATTCTTTATTCTGTTTTCTATACTTTTTCTTTCACAAACCACAATAGCACAAGATATAAAACACCCAAAAATAGGTTTAGTTTTAAGCGGCGGTGGAGCTAAAGGTTTTGCTCATATTGGTGTTTTAAAAGTATTAGAAGAGGCTGGATTAAAAATAGATTATATTGGCGGCACCAGTATGGGTGCAGTTATAGGAGGTCTTTACGCCTCTGGATACAATGCAGCTCAAATTGATTCTATTTTTCAATCAACTGATTTCAACAAACTAATTAATGATTATATACCAAGATCTTCAAAAAATTTTTACGAAAAAAGAAATGAAGAAATGTATTCACTTGTTTTACCCTTCAAAAATTTCAAAGTTGGAATTCCCGAAGCATTATCGAAAGGACTGTATAACTATAATTTATTGAGTAGGATTACAAGAAATGTAAGGGACATTAAAGATTTTAATCAGCTTCCCATTCCATTTTTATGCATTGCTACTAATATTGAGACAGGAAAAGAAGTGTTGTTAAACAAAGGTAATTTAGCACAAGCAATGATTGCAAGTGCTTCATTTCCATCTTTATTTTCGCCAGTTGAAATAAATGGGGAGATTTTAGTAGATGGTGGGGTAGTTAATAATTATCCCATTGAGGAAGTGCGTAAATTAGGCGCTGATATAATTATAGGTGTGGACGTTCAGAACGATTTATTGGATAGAGATCAATTAAAAGATGCTACTAAAATTTTAGTTCAAATTACAAATCTACATTCGATTGAGCGTATGAAGAAAAAAATTGAAAACACAGATGTTTATATAAAACCAGATATCACTCAATATGGTGTTATTTCATTTGATAAAGGAAAAGAAATAATTATAAAAGGTGAAGAAGCCACTTTTGCCGTTTTTGAAGAAATTAAAAAATTAACGGATGAATCTAATCCATATAGAAAACCAAAACTTAATTTACAATCGGATAGCTTACAGATTAAAGCCATAAACACTAACCAATTAGCGGATTATACTAATGAATATATTCATGGAAAATTAAGATTCAAACCAAATTCAAAAATAGATTATCGTGATTTGAATACGGGAATAGACAATTTAAATGCTACACAAAATTTTGGTACGATTTCTTATTCTTTTGAAAAAAATAAAGAGGGTGTCGACTTAAATCTCGATTTAAAAGAAAACTCAACAAAAACATATTTGAAATTTGGATTGCATTACGATAATTTATTTAAAAGTGGTGTGTTGATAAATTTGACACGTAAAAAAACACTTTTTAAAAATGACTTAGCCTCATTAGATATTATTTTAGGAGATAATTTTAGATATAATTTAGATTATTATATTGAAAACGGATTTAATTTGAGCTTTGGCTTTAAGTCACATTACACACAATTTAACAGAAATATAGCTAAAGAAATCAGTACAATGGTATCCAGTAATGTTGATGTTAATACAATTAATGTTGACTTTTCAGATCAAACCAATCAAATATATTTTCAGTCTTTATTTGTCCAAAAATTTTTGATAGGTGGTGGTGTTGAATTAAAATATTTAAAAATTAAGTCTGAGACACTCGCTAATGTAGATCCTATAATAGATAAAAGTAATTATGTGAGTTTGTTTAGTTACATGAAATTTGATTCTTATGACAACAAATATTTTCCTAAGAAAGGATGGTTTTTTACAGGTGACATACAAACTTATTTATTCTCATCAAATTACACGGGTAATTTCCAACCTTTTTCTATTGCAAAAGCTGATTTTGGAGTAGTGGCGACATTATTTAAAAACGCTACTTTAAAAATAGAAACTGATGCAGGTTTCTCTTTTGGACAAGAAAGCGTTACTTTTTTTAATTTTATTTTAGGAGGCTACGGATATAATCCAATCAACAATTTTAAATATTTGTATGGATATGATTATTTAAGTTTAGTTGCAAATAGCTATATAAAATCAACGGCAACAGTGGATTATGAATTCTACAAAAAAAATCATATTAATTTTTCAGCTAATTTTGCTAATGCAGGTGATCGACTCTTTGAAACAGTAGATTGGATTTCTATTCCAAAATATTCAGGTTATGCAGTAGGGTATGGTTTAGAAACAATAATTGGACCTGTTGAAATGAAATATTCTTGGTCTCCAGAACAACCCAAAGGATTTACTTGGTTTAGTATAGGATTTTTGTTTTAAATACAATTTATATAAATATAAATTCCGATATTTGTTATTATTTAGAATAAACAGATAGGTTTGTTAAATAATCTGTAATTTATGATTAATAGAAATTTGGAATGAATAATTTGATAAATAGTTGTACAGTAAATAATAAGATTGTTTTTCAAATGGATCTTTTAAATTTATCCAAAATAGCAAGCAAATTAAAATATTAACCAGTAGTATCTTTTCATTTTCTATATAGATTTGATTTTCTAACTTTCTAATTCAAATTACGATGCCTTTATACCATAAATTGGGTAGTTTCCCTCAAAAAAGACATACACAATTCGAGAAACCCAATGGCGGTTTATATTACGAACAGCTTTTTGGAACGGAGGGCTTTAATGGACATTCATCATTATTGTACCACGTTCATAGACCTACACAGGTTAAAGAAATTGTAAACTCTTATTCTGTTGAGCCAAAAATTGCGATTGGGAAAAATATAAAATCATTACTTTTTAAAGGTTTTGAACTAAAACCGGAGGATGATTTCTTAGACAGCCGTAAAGCCATGTTAGTCAACAAAGATTGTACTATAGGATTAGCAGCACCTAGAAAATCATTTCGCAATTATTTCTATAAAAATGCTGATGCAGATGAAATGATTTTCATTCACAAAGGAACAGGAAAATTGCGCACCATGATGGGAAATATCCCTTTTAAATATGGTGATTATTTAATTATCCCAAGAGGAATGATCTATCAAATTGACTTTGATACAGATGAAAATCGATTATTCTATGTTGAATCTTTCTCACCTTTTTATACCCCTAAAAGATA
Source organism: Flavobacterium sp. PL11 (assembly GCF_035985025.1). Taxonomy (NCBI): domain Bacteria; kingdom Pseudomonadati; phylum Bacteroidota; class Flavobacteriia; order Flavobacteriales; family Flavobacteriaceae; genus Flavobacterium; species Flavobacterium sp. PL11. The sequence goes on along the minus strand of NZ_JAXCIA010000001.1, from coordinate 319,578 downwards.
TAAGAACGAATCAGGTCAGCACCTAGAACATTCGCCATTTTGTGAGCGTGATTTTATTTTGCCTACTGAATTAGAAACGCACGATCAAAAAGGGGATTTTTTAATCAAAATCAAGAAAGAAGGAATGATGCACGAAATAGTTTATGCTTCACATCCTTATGATGTTGTAGGTTGGGATGGTTACAATTTTCCTTACGGGTTTAGTATCCATAATTTTGAACCTATTACAGGACGCGTACATCAACCGCCACCAGTTCATCAAACATTTGAGACGGCTACTTTTGTAGTTTGCTCATTTGTTCCAAGGCTATACGATTATCATCCAAAATCAATTCCTGCTCCTTATAATCACAGTAATATTGATAGTGATGAGGTATTATATTATGTAGATGGTGATTTTATGTCACGTAATAACATAGAGCAAGGTCATATTACATTGCATCCAAAGGGAATTCCTCATGGTCCAGCGCCAGGTGCGATGGAAAGAAGCATAGGTCATACAGAAACGCATGAATTAGCAGTAATGGTTGATACTTTTCGCCCGCTAATGGTAACAGAAGAAGCGATGGGACTTGATGATGGTATGTATTATAAATCGTGGGTAGAGTAAGAAAAATTAGATAATTAGATAATGTGACGATTAGATAATTTAAAACCGAATGGACTAAATGTGCTGTGAATAAATTACTAATTTTTAATATTTATTAATTTTCTAATTTACAAAATATGACATTCAACGAGGAATATAAAAGACAACGTAATTTTAATTTTGTATTAAAAATAATTGATTATACTGAAGAGCTGCAAGAAAAAAAGAAGTTTGTTATTGCAAATTAATTATCAAAAAGCGGTACTTCGATAGGTGCAAATTCAAAGGAATCACAGAACGCAGAAAGTAAAGCAGATTTTATCCACAATTTATAAATTGCAATAAAAGAGGCTGACGAAACAGAATATTGGTTGTTCTTATGTCATGCTCATCAAGCTTATCCTGATTGTGAAGGGCTTTTGAACGACTTATCAGAAATTTTAAGAATACTAAATAAAATAATAGCAACGACAAAATTGAACCATTAGAGAACTAGAAATTAGAAAATTAGGAAATTTGAAAATGAGATAAGTAAATTACTGATAATTCTCTCGATTCCAAATTATCGAAATAACTAATTAACTAATTATCTAATTAACCAATTATATAATTTAAAAGAATATGTCAAAAGAAGTAAAATCAGTGGAATACGGTTTAGAAAAAATATTTGAAGGAGCTCAAGATTTCCTTCCATTATTAGGAACCGATTACGTAGAATTCTACGTAGGGAATGCAAAGCAGTCTGCACATTATTATAAAACAGCTTTTGGTTATCAATCATTAGCTTATGCAGGATTGGAAACAGGAGTAAAAGACAGAACGTCTTATGTACTAAAGCAAGATAAAATCCGAATTGTCTTAACTACACCCTTAACTCAAGATTCTCCTATACATGAACATCTAAAAAAACACGGGGATGGCGTAAAAGTCGCCGCTCTTTGGGTTGAAGATGCTACAAGCGCTTATGAGGAGACAATCAAGCGCGGTGCTCGTTCTTTTATGGAACCAACAGTTGAAAAAGATGAATTTGGAGAAGTAATACGCTCTGGAATTTATACCTACGGAGACACGGTTCACATTTTTGTAGAAAGGAAAAATTATACAGGTGTATTTTTACCAGGCTATAAAGAATGGAAATCAGATTATAATCCAGAACCAACAGGTTTAAAATACATAGACCACATGGTGGGTAATGTAGGTTGGAACGAAATGAACACTTGGGTTAAATTTTATGAAGAAGTAATGGGATTTGTGAATTTCTTGTCATTTGACGACAAACAAATTAATACGGAATATTCTGCATTAATGAGTAAGGTAATGTCCAATGGAAATGGAAGAATCAAATTTCCAATAAATGAACCAGCTGAAGGAAAGAAAAAATCTCAAATCGAGGAATATCTTGACTTTTATGGAGGTCCAGGAATCCAGCATATTGCCATTGCGACCGATGATATTATAAAAACAGTTTCACAACTAAAAGCGAGAGGAATTGAATTTTTATCAGCGCCACCACATACCTATTATCAAGCGATTCCAGAAAGACTGGGAGATCACATGAAAATGATGAAAGAAGATTTAAACGAAATCGAAAAATTAGCAATCATGGTCGATGCCGATGAAGAAGGCTACTTATTGCAAATTTTTACAAAACCAGTGCAAGATAGACCAACTTTGTTTTTTGAAATCATTCAAAGAATGGGAGCTAAAGGTTTTGGTGCGGGTAACTTTAAAGCGCTATTTGAATCAATTGAGAGAGAACAAGCATTACGTGGAACGCTATAAAAAGCCCTTTTTTTAATGTAAAGTGCATTTTTAACCGATGAACGACATGTTTTTTTATAAATATAGTGTTAAAGTATATTTTTTATATAGAAAAACTTGTTTTCTTATTTACCTTTGCCCTCGCAAAACTAGAAGGGGTGGTTTCCTTCTTAATTTGATATAAATTTCATAATTTATAGTTTTTTGGTTAGTTAATAGCATAAAAACTCAGTCATTATTTGACTGAGTTTTTTTGTTTTTATACATTTGGAATGAATTTTGTAAATAGGGATACCAATCTTACTTGATAAAGCAATGAAAAAAATACTACTTATATTAATTTTAATAACCACAGTTAGTTTTGATACCCTACAAGAAAACGCCTTTGATGCTGGAGAGTGGATCAAACTTAGAATTCACTATGGTATTGTCAATGCTGGTTACGCTACTTTAGAGGTTAAAGATGCTGTTGTAAATAACAAAAAGTCTTTTCATGTCATAGGTAAAGGATATACTACTGGAATGTCTCGTTTTTTCTTTAAGGTTGAGGATGTTTACGAAAGTTATATTGATAAAGAAACGGGTAATCCCTATCAATATGTAAGAAAGATAAACGAGGGTGGATATACCAAAAATCAAGAGGGTTTTTTCAATCAAACAACAAATAGGGTTATCGTTAAAGATTATAAAAACAATTCTGAAAAATCACTTTTAATTCCTAAAAACACTCAAGATATATTATCTACATTTTATTATTTAAGGAATCATCCTAATATTGATAAGTTAAAAATAGGAGAGTCTATTGCAATTGACATGTTTTTTGATGATGAGACTACAAAATTTAAATTAAAATTTATTGGACGAGAAAATATAAGCACTAAATTTGGCGTTGTGCCTGCAATGATTTTTAGACCATTAGTACAATCGGGGCGCGTATTTAAAGAGCAGGAAAGTTTAACCGTTTGGATTTCAGATGATAATAATAAATTACCACTCAGAATAAAAGCTAGTTTAGCCGTAGGATCAATAAAAGCAGATATTGATGGATATAGAGGATTGAAATATCCTTTTAAAACAAAATAATAATGATTAACAATGAGCATACAGATCATCTTTTAAAAGAAATCGAGCATAAATATCAATCAATAAACCAAAAGACAGAAACACAACTTGAAGGCCTTTTATGGTCTAAACCCATTACATACTGGGATTATATTCAAACAGATGCTCTATTAAACCTTCAGATTCAAAGAACTACGCTTCCAGATGAAATGGTATTTATCATGTATCATCAAGTAAACGAATTAATCTTTAAAATGATTCTATGGGAGATGAAGCAGATTTCCTATTGCGAACAAATTGATACTGTTTTTTTTACCGAAAGATTAATGAGAATCAGTCGCTACTTTGATATGCTAACGTCGTCTTTTAGCATTATGGCTGACGGCATGGAAGTAGAACAATATATGAAATTTAGAAATACGTTAACTCCAGCCAGCGGCTTTCAAAGCGCACAATATAGATTAATTGAATTTTCCTCAACAGATTTAATTAATTTGATCGATCATCGTTATCGAGATACAATTGATTCAAATACTTCTTATGAATTTGCTTTTGAACACTTATACTGGCAGGCAGCAGGGGTAGATTATGGAAGTGGTAAAAAGTCTTATTTGTTAGATGAGTTTGAAAAAAAATATAAAAAAGCGTTTTTAAATCATATAGAAGAGTACAACACTATAAATATATGGCAAAAATTCATACAGCTTCCAGTAAATGATCAGAGAAATCCTGAATTAGTTCAGGCGATGCGCCATTATGACCGTACAGTAAATATTACATGGGTCATGCAACATTTGAATACAGCCAAAAAATATATAGATCATAGTGGCATAGGTGATGGTGCGGCAACTGGAGGAAGTGACTGGAAAAAATATATGCATCCTAAATTTCAAAGAAGAATTTTTTTTCCAGAATTATGGAGCAGTCATGAATTAGAAAATTGGGGAGTGGAAATTTAGTGTGATAAAAAAAATAAGGTTTGAAACAAATATTAATAATTATAATAGTACTTTTTTCGTTAGCGTCTTGTAATAAAAAAGAGAACATAAAAGTTAAAGAAATAGTTAAACCAGTATCTAAAAAAGAAGAATTTGGCTTTGTTTATGCTGATTTTAATGTGGTTCGTGATACTATAAAAAAGGGAGATACTTTTGGAACTATTATAGACAAGCAAAATATTGGAGACCATAGGGTTTATGACATTATTGCTGCAATAAAGGATTCTATAGATGTTAGAAATATTAGATATAATAAACCTTTTACTTTACTACGATCAAAAAGTAAAAAACACAAATTACAAGTTTTTATTTATCAACCAGATGCATTGACTTATTATGTTATTGATATGCGCGATACAATCATAAAAGCGTATAAAAAAACAAAACCAGTTACTATTAAAAGGCGGACTATAGGTGGAGTTTTAAAGGAATCCTTATCTGAAACATTAGGCAATGCAAAAATTGAGGGTGCGCTAGCCAGTAAAATTGCTAAAATATATGCGTATTCTATTGATTTTATGAAATTAAAAAAAGGGGACCGTTTTGCACTTACTTTTACAGAGCGATTTATAAATGATACAGTTTATGATGGAGTTGAGGAACTTGAAGCTTCATTTTTTGAATACAGAGGAAAAATTATTTATGCCTTCCCATTTGCTCAAAATCCTAATTCTGATAAGGTTGAATACTATGATGAGCAGGGCAAAACCTTAAGAAATTTCTTTTTAAAATCTCCAATAAAATTTAGCAGAATTTCATCGCGATTTTCTTCTAGTAGATTTCATCCTGTGCAACATCGATGGAAAGCACATAAGGGAACTGATTATGCTGCTCCACGCGGAACCCCTATTACCACGACAGCTGGAGGAGTTGTAGAGCAAAGTGGCTATACAGCAGGAAATGGTAATTTTGTTAAAGTAAAACATAATGGAACCTATTCAACACAGTATTTACACATGTCAAAAATATTAGTGAGACGTGGACAACGCGTGACACAAGGCCAAGTGATTGGTTTAGTTGGAAGTACTGGATTAGCAACTGGACCACACGTATGCTATCGCTTTTGGCAAAATGGAGTTCAAGTCGATGCTTTACGTTTAAAATTGCCAACAGGTGAGCCGATGACAGGAAGTAATAGAGCTCGGTTTATGGAAAAAATTGAACCATTGAAATTTGAATTAGATAGCATTGCGAATTTATAAGTTACAATGTAATGCCGAATATCTGCGCTTTTTTATAATTGCATAATCTCAAAATGAGATTATAAATCTTCTAAATAAAATTTTCATGCTTTCTATCTTGATTATAAAAAGAAAATAATTCTGATTAAAACAAATTTGAGTATTTTTGATGAAACCAAAATTCACAAGTAAACTCAAATTTAATGGCATTAAAAACAATAAACCCAACTGATACTACCGCTTGGAAAAAACTAGAAGCTCATTTTGTTGAAATGCAAAATACTTCTATAAAAAGTATGTTTGAGCAAGACAGCGAAAGAACTCATCACTTGCATTTACAATGGAATGATATTTTAATTGATTATTCTAAAAACATTATTAACCAAGAAACAATAGAATTACTACTTGAACTTGCTGACGAGGTTGGGCTTGAAAGTGCTATTACTGATTATTTTGACGGTGCTATAATCAATCAAACTGAGAATAGAGCCGTTTTACACACTGCTTTACGAGCAGATGATTCCGCTGTTGTTACTGTCGATGGAATAAATATAATCCCTGAAGTATATAAAGTAAAACGCAAAATAGAGCAGTTTACAAATCAAGTTACCTCTGGAGAAAGAAAAGGGTATACAGGTAAGTCATTCACAGATATAGTAAATATAGGTATTGGTGGTTCAGATTTAGGTCCCGTTATGGTAGTTGAAGCACTGCAATTTTATAAAAATCATTTAAATACACATTTTGTTTCTAACGTAGATGGCGATCATGTACAAGAGATTATAAAGAAATTAGATCCTGAAACGACATTATTTGTTATTGTATCTAAAACTTTTACCACTCAGGAAACGTTGACTAATTCTGAAACTATCAAAAAATGGTTTTTACAGTCAGCTAGTCAAGATGATGTAGCTAAACATTTTGTTGCGGTTTCTACTAATATTGAAAAGGTAACTCACTTTGGTATAAATCCAGCTAATGTTTTCCCAATGTGGGATTGGGTTGGTGGACGTTTTTCATTATGGAGTGCAGTTGGACTTACTATTAGTTTAGCAGTTGGGTATGAAAATTTTAATAGCCTACTAAAAGGAGCTAATAAAATGGATAAGCATTTTAAAGATACTCCATTTGATAAAAATATGCCCATTGTTTTAGCTTTATTGAGTATATGGTATAATAATTTTTTTGGCGCTGAGAGTGAAACTTTAATTCCATATACACAATATTTGCAAAAACTAGCGTCTTACTTACAGCAAGGGACCATGGAAAGTAATGGAAAAAGTATAGGTCGTGATGGGAAAGAAGTGAATTATCAAACCGGAACTATTATTTGGGGTGAGCCCGGAACAAACGCGCAACATGCTTTTTTTCAATTAATTCATCAAGGGACTAAACTGATCCCTGCCGATTTTATAGGATTTGTTTCTCCTTTATATGGTGATCAAGATCATCATAATAAGTTGATGTCTAATTTTTTCGCTCAAACTGAGGCTTTAATGCATGGAAAATCTAAACAACAAGTGCAAGCTGAATTTCACAAGCAAGGACTATCAGCAGAGAAAGCTGAATTCCTTTTGCCATTTAAAGTATTTACTGGTAACAAACCCACCAATACCATATTAATTCAAAAGTTAACACCTGAATCTTTAGGTTCATTAATTGCATTATATGAGCATAAGATATTCGTACAAGGTGTAATTTGGAATATATTTAGCTTTGATCAATGGGGTGTTGAACTAGGAAAACAATTGGCAAATTCAATTTTAGAAGAAATAGATAACAAGGTGGTTAAAGAGCATGATAGTTCAACTACTTTTTTACTAAACTATTTTCTAAAAAATAAGTAATCTTTTAAAATTCTCAAATTATTTCTATTTCTTTTTAAGAAATCATCTGAGGTTTCCAAATTTTAAAAAAAATAGAAATTATGGCATAGAAACTAGCGCTTAATTAAATAATTCTTCTATAACTTAACTAAAATTTTTTTAATGATTCAATAATAAAAAGCAACTATTTAGTTCAAAAAAGTAATAATCAGGTTAAAAATTACAATTAATGTAAAATGAGCTAAATATGAGGATAAAATAATTATCATTCTTAACGTTATATTAACTTTAAGAAATATAAATGTTATATTTTTGCCAAATATTACGAAACTAATTTAAAATGAAAACAATGAAAAAAATTAATAAGTTTTTATTGCTGACTGTAACTTTGTTATTAACTACAGTTATGATGGCTCAGGTAACTTCATCTAGTATGACTGGTAGAGTTTCAGACGCAACAGGGCCTCTCGTAGGTGTAACAGTAATCGCAACTCATACACCTTCAGGAACTACCTACGGAAGTGTTACAAATAGCGAAGGGTATTTCAATTTACCAGGAATGCGAGTTGGTGGTCCTTATAGTGTAGAAGTTTCTTATATTGGATATGGGAAAAACATAACTAAAAACATTATTATTGGACTAGGTGCAGCTTATGTTCATAATGTAGTTTTAAATGAAGAAAATATTACATTAGATCAAGTTATTGTTACTTCTAAAAGAACAAAATTTTCAGCAGAGAAAACAGGTGCGACAACTAACATCTCTAATGCGCAGATAACTGCTATGCCAACTATCAACAGAAGCATAACTGATATGGCTCGTCTTTCTCCATATGCTAATGGAATGAGTATTGCAGGTGGGGACGGTCGTTCAACTAACTTTACGATAGATGGTTCTAATTTTAACAACAACTTCGGATTGAGTTCTAGCCTGCCAGGAGGAGGAAGTCCAATTTCAGTAGATGCGATTGAAGAAATTCAAGTAGTAATAGCTCCTTTTGATGTGCGTCAAACAAATTTTATTGGTGGAGGTATTAATGCGATTACTAAATCGGGAACTAACAGATTTAAAGGTTCTGTTTATTCTTATTTAACAAACCAAGATTTGCGAGGCAATAAAATTGGTAATACTGATTTTGGAGTACGTCCTGAGTCATCAACAAAAACTTATGGTTTAACTTTAGGAGGTCCAATTATTAAAAACAAATTGTTCTTTTTCGTTAATGCAGAATCTATAGTTCGTCCAGGACAAGTTGTTAATTGGAGACCTTCAGCAAATGGTGTTGCCGATCTTAATATGTCACTTTCCCGCACTAGTATTGCAGACATGGAAAGAGTAAAACAGCATTTAATCTCTAACTATGGCTATGATCCAGGTTCTTACAGTGATTATCCTGCAGATGAAACTAATAAAAAACTTCTTTTTCGTATTGATTGGAATATCAATAATGCAAACAAATTAAGTGTACGATACAACTACACTAAAAATCAAGGATGGTTTTCTACTAATGGTAACTCTACTGATGCTGGTTTCCGTAATAACACAATGGATCGTATCTCACAATATTCCATGGCTTTTTCTAATTCTATTTATTCAATGGATAATATTGTGAATTCGCTATCTTTAGATTTAAATACTAGATTTTCAGATAAGCTTTCAAATCAGCTTCTTATTACATCTTCGAAAATACAAGATGCACGTGGTACAAATTCTTCACCATTTCCGTTTATTGACATCATGAATGGTGTTACAGGAGGTGTTCAGAGTCTTGAGCCTTATATTTCTGCAGGTTATGAGCTATTCACATGGAACAATGCTGTTAATAATAATACATTTACAGTTACAGATAATTTAACCTATTATTTAGATAGTCATAAAATTACAGGTGGGCTAAGTTTTGAACATCAGTTGGCAAACAATTCTTATATGAGAAATGGAACGGGTTATTATCGTTACGCAAGTATTGATGATTTTATCAATCAGGCTGCTCCAAGAGATTTCGCTTTGACTTATGGTTATAATGGTGAAAAAAATCCTACTGCAGAAGTTGCTTTCAATCAATTTGGAATTTATCTTCAGGATGAATGGAGTGTTAATCCTAACTTTAAATTATCGTATGGTATTCGTGCAGATTATTTGAAGTATGAGGACAATATTCTTAGAAATAATGCTATTTATGGTCTAGATTTTGGTGGCAGAAAAATTGACACTGGTAAATGGCCAGATGCAAACGTTCAGTTGTCCCCAAGGGTTGGTTTTATTTGGGATACAAAAGGAGATCAAACAATGAAACTTCGTGGAGGAACTGGTATTTTCTCTGGAAGATTACCATTAGTATTTTTTACCAATATGCCAACCAATTCAGGTATGGTGCAAGGAAGTTATGCGGCCACTACTACATATAATGCAAATGGTACTGTAAAAACCGCTAATGCAGCTCTAGCAGGCTTAGCTGGGCCAATTATTACTGATGTAGATCAAATGATTACAAAATTGAATTTACCAAATACAATCACTCCTGCGAATGGTGTTTTACCAAGCGCTATTAATGGTGTAGATTCTAATTTTAAAATGCCACAAGTGTGGAAATCTTCTTTAGCCTTTGATTATGAAGTTCCAGTTTCTTTCCCATTATCGGTTACTGTTGAAGGTATTTATACAAAAAACATGAATGGTGTCATGCTTAAAAATTATAATCTAAAACAACCAGATGCTACATGGAACCGTTTTTCTGGTTCTGATGATAGATATATTTATCCAGCTAAAGCTAATTATACTTACACTGCAAAAGATGCCTATGTATTATCAAATACAAGTAAGGGATGGAGTGCTATAGGAAATATTACTATTAATGCACAACCAGTAGAGTTTTTAAAATTAATGGCAGCATACACTTTTACAGAATCCCAAGAGATTTCTGGTATGCCTGGTAGTAATGCAACATCTGCATATACAGGTTTAGTTACAGTTAATGGACCGCATTTGCCAGAACTTCAGCGTTCTCAATATGTGGTGCCAAATAAAGTAATTGGATCAGCTTCTTACAAACTTCCGTGGTCAAATAATTTATTAAAATCGGCTACTTTTATTAATGTGTTCTATTCAGGATACTCTCCTAATGGATATAGCTTTATATATTCAAATGATATGAATGGCGATGGTATAGGGTCAGATTTAATTTATATTCCAAAAGCTAAAGGTGACATTAAATTCATTAATACTGCTAGCGAAGATGCATTTTTTAAGTTCATGGAACAAGATAGTTATTTGAAAGCAAACAAAGGCAAATACGCTGAAGCTAACGCGGCTCGTAGCCCTTGGGTTAATAGTTTTGATCTAAAATTAGTACGTGAATACTATTTTAAAGTAGGCGGAAATAATAACACATTACAATTTACCATGGATTTCTTAAATGTAGGTAATATGTTAAATTCAGAATGGGGTGTGCAAAAAAACAACTCAATTTCTGGTAATGGTAGAATTTTAAAATATGAGGGTAAGGACGCTAGCAATATTCCTTCTTATTCATTTAATAAAGTTAGTGGTAAGTTCCCTGATAAAACGTATGATTACAACTACTTTTATGCTCAAACTTGGAAACTTCAATTAGGTGTTAAGTATTCTTTCTAGGGAAACAGTATTAATTTTATAATTTAATGGAAACTAGATTTAGGAAAATACTTATTTAATTCTTCTTAGATTTTATAAACGTTTCAAAAATGTAAAACCGCTTCAATTGAAGCGGTTTTTTTACTGGTATATATTATAAGTTTTAAGCTTAGATTACACATTAGAAGTTTTTTTGATAATTTCCCCTTTGCTAAAGTTATATTCGCTAACTTGAGAACTTAGATATAAGGTATTGGTTCAACACAAACTCTAGGTCACAGCATATTGAAATTAACCTTATTTTAACTACTGTATATATTTTAATACCACAGCAACAATGGAATGCACTAAGTGCTTTTATTGATGGTGACGATTATTTAAGAGGTAGGAAAGGTAACTATGCGGAATGCAAGGGTGACCGTTTAATAACAAGTCATGTTATTGATTTAAAATTCGCTCAAGAATTTACATCCAATGTAGGTAAAAAGAAACATACTCTTGAAATTACAGTCGATATCTATAATTTCACTAACCTTATAAATAAAAATTGAGGCAAAAGATATTTTACTAGTGTTGACCAAGTTCAGTTAATTACATTTGCTGACTTTGCTCCAGATGGTACAACTCCAAGATTTAGATTCAATCCTGATGCTGCAGCAAGAATTAATCAAGCTGATGATGTAGGTTTAAGTTCATCAAGATGGCAAATGCAAACTGGTGTTCGTTATACGTTCAACTAGTTTAGTTTAAAACAAAACCCTCATTTCACCAGAAATGGGGGTTTTTTTATGGCTTTTTTTATTATATTTGTTGAAAACAAAAACTTATTTTATGTACAATTTCATTCAAAAATTTCATTCAGGTTGGTCCTATATAGCATTATTAATTTTGGTGGTTGCGGTGGTAACTTTCTTGAGTGGCATGTTTTCTAAAACAGAATTTACCTCTGGAAATCGCAAAATTGGCTTAATTGCACTAATAGTGATTCACATACAATTATTAGTAGGTCTTATTCTATATTTTGTTTCGCCTTTAGGATTTGCTTCTTTAGGACAAATGTCTGATAAAGCACTGCGATTAACTTCTTTAGAACATCCATTAATTAATATAATTGCAATTGCTCTAATAACAATAGGATGGACAAAACATAAAAAATTAATGACATCTGAATCTAAATTTAAAACATTTTCTATTTTCTATGGTTTAGGACTCTTACTTATATTAAGTAGAATTCCATGGTCAATGTGGTTATAAAAACCTTAAAAAAAGCTCTAGAAATAGAGCTTTTTTTATCTAGGTATGATTTTTGTAAAATGATTTGGATATACTAAAATATACATGAAAAGATTAATTACTACATTATTTTTATTCGCATTTATATCTACAGTGTTAGGTCAAAGTGTTGTAATAAATTCGCAAAAAAGTACAAGTTCTAAAGTTGCAGTGCTAAAACCTTCTACTGAAAAAATAACTATTGAAAATGATTCTATTACCAAAATCAAAATTGCACTTGAATTTCAGCAGAGAAAATTAGATTCTGTAGGTAATGTACTTGCCGTTTTTAAACCCTATAAAAAATCAGTTCATGCATCCTATTATGCCGCTAAGTTTACTGGAAAAAAGACTACTAGTGGAACTAGATTTGACAACAATAAATATACAGCAGCACACAAAAAATTACCTTTTGGTACTAAAGTAAGAGTAACTAATGAAAAAAACGGAAAATCAGTAGTGGTAGAAATTACTGATCGAGGTCCCTATGTAAAGGCTAGGGAGATTGATCTAACAAAGCGTGCTTTTATGGATATTGCTACTAATAAAGGAAGCGGAGGTATGATAGTGACTATTGAGGTTATGACAAACTAAGCTACCATAATCTGAAAGGATTTTTACTTAGGTATGCATTATAATATTTGATATTACCAGTCATTTCATCTCCAACCCAGCTTGGTTTAATAAATACCTCTTCTTCAGATTTAAGTTCAATTTCAGCAATACATAATCCCATATTTTCGCCGTGAAATTCATCAACTTCAAATACGTGTTCGCCACTTTGAACCTCGTAGCGCGTCTTTTCAATAATGCCAGTTTCGCATAATAGCAGTAGTTTCTTTGCGTCGTCAATTGAAAGTTCATTCTCCCATTCAAATCGAGATAAACCACTATCATTTGAGGCGCCTTTAATAGTCAAGAAAGCATCATCTCCTTTAATACGTATTCTAACAGTACGTTCAGGTACAGAGCTTAAATATCCTTGCGCAATAATACTTCTCGAAAAACTTAAACTTTTATAAGAATCGTTTTTCACTAAAAATTTTCTTTCTATTTCAATCATTTTATTATAATAGCAATTAGTTTTTTTAAAGCAAAGGAAACTTTATTAAATTATATCTATGCGACAGTTTTGAGATATTTTTAATATTATCGCTCTCTCGAGGTTAAACGTAATATTGTAATTGATCATTTTAGCATTGTTTAAATTATATTTTTTAATTTAAAACAGTTTTAATAAGATCTTAATTAGTAGTAAGGTTCTAAGTTTGTTTTTCAAAATTTTAGATATAACAACAAATCATATCTTGTTATTAATAAATAAATCATTGTGAATAGCTGTAAAACTTACTTTGGTTTAATTTTTTCTTGCTTAACTAATAATTTTTACTGTTATGTTATCGAAAATTGGTTTGTCTATTTGTATTTTTACACAAATTGTAGCAAATAAATGAAGTTATTCCTTAAAGCGAAACCTAAATCAACCCCAGCGGGACTATTAACTGAATTTTTTGGTGAAGCGCAATCGTGGCGTGATTCAGTCGATAACTTGGAACCTTTAGTAGAATTAATTCGTTTAATTCGACCTATAAAGGTAATAAAAAATCAAGCAGTTGATTTGCAAGAAATTATTACGTTTTTAAAACAAAATCATTCTTGCCGTCAGCAATTAGCGATTTACATTAAAGAGGTGTTGGAAGATAGAAAATTTAACAAAATTCTTTCTGACGCTGCAATACTGCAAGATGTAGATTTTATATTTGAAGTAAAAAAAAGAATTTTCGCTAAATTCTTGCCTTATCAGCCGCAAAAAGACACCTTAGAATATGTGCTAAATCAAGTGTTTTATTTGGCTAATGATGGAAACTGGATTGGAAATATTTCTAAACAGCAATTAGGCGAGTTATATGATCTTTTAAAGTTCAAATCTATCTATGATACGATGGTTCCTAATTCGGCAATGTCTGAATTATTAATAGCGCAACACTTATTAATACAGCGTATTAGTGGTAGAGCAATGGAGACTGACGTAATTAAAATGGTGCCTGAATATGATGATTTGGAAAATCCGTTTTCAGCTTTTGAAAAGGAATTATATTTAATAGAGGATCAAATTAGAAGTTCTGAGAAACATTATATACCATCAAATGATATTTCATACGCACAACTCTTAGTTTTACAAAAACAGTGTGAAGGTTTTGTTGATAAGGCATTTCATAATAGTTCAAAATATGGAATTTCTTTAAGGGTAAATCAAAATCTGTTGAAAATTAGACAGCAATTGGTACGACTAAAATTTTTAATTTCATTATTAACAGTTGATTCTGAAAAAGATAAAAAAAAGAACGGAATTGCGCTGGCTTTACGTTTAATAAAATTTAACTGTTATAAAAATAACGTTCGAAAATTTATAGCTGAAAGCACACAATTGATTTCTTATGAAATAACACAACACACCGCTAAAACGGGTGAACGTTATATAACTGAAAGTAGGAAAGAGTATTTTAATATGTTTAAAGCCTCATTAGGAGGTGGTTTGATTGTGGGGCTTTTATGTATTATTAAGATCTTGCTTTCAAAAGTAGATACTAGTTATTTTGGACATGCTTTTATTTATAGTATGAATTATGCTTTTGGATTTATCGCCATTTATATATTAGGATTTGCATTGGCTACAAAGCAGCCGGCAATGACTGCTGCTGCTTTGATTAAGGCATTAGAAGAAGGAGTACTGCAACAGGGTCGAGGTGCCGATAAATATAAAGCTTTTGCTATTCTTTTTGCTCGAGTTGTTCGCTCTCAGTTAATTGCGTTTTTTGGAAATGTAATTATGGCGTTTCCAGTTTCACTGTTGGGAATTTGGTTAATTGATTATTTTTTACATTACAATATTGCTGCATCAAAATGGGAAACTTTAGTTACTGATCTAAGTCCTATCCATTCATTAGCTATTTTCCATGCCGCTATTGCAGGGGTATTTCTTTTTTTATCTGGAATTATTTCAGGCAGTGTAACTAACAGGGATAAACATAATCAGGTTTATTTTAGAATCACAGAACATCCATTTTTAAAAAGAAATCTAGGAAAACTCAGAACGCTAAATCTAGCAAAGCTTTATGAAAAAAGATGGGCTGGTGTGATTTCTAATTTCTGGTTTGGTGTATTTATGGGTAGTACAGGATCAATAGGTTTATTTTTAGGATTAAATTTAGATATACGACATATCACCTTTGCTAGTGGAAATCTTGCCTTAGCTTTGTATGGGGCAAATTATCAAATTAGTTCTTGGATGCTATTTTGGGGAATCTTTGGAATTGGTATAATAGGACTAGTCAATTTTATAGTTAGTTTCAGTCTTTCTTTAGGTCTAGCCTTTCGCTCTAGATCTATTTCCCTTTTTGAGTTGCGATTTGTAACGGTTTCGATTTGGAAACATTTTAAATCAAAGCCAGTAAGTTTCTTTTTTCCAACAGAGCGAAAACTAATTGTATTGCCTGAAGAAGAAGTGAATTCTATACAATAGATAAGAAAGTAGTCAAAGCCACAAAAAATCAATTCCTAATTTACTGTGATGGAGGATTTAATTCCCAATAGAAAAATTATACATGTTGATATGGATGCTTTTTATGCATCGGTAGAACAAATGGATAATCCTCAATTACGTGGTAAGCCAATTGCTGTTGGAGGTTCTGAAAATCGAGGAGTTGTTGCTGCAGCGAGTTATGAAGCTAGAAAGTTTGGAGTGCGCAGTGCATTAAGTAGCATTATAGCTAAGAAAAATTGTCCTGAACTTATATTTGTAACCCCAAGATTTGACCGTTATAAGGAAATATCAAATCAAATTCAAAAAATTTTCTATGAATATACTGATTTAGTTGAACCGCTATCACTTGATGAAGCATACCTTGATGTGACTATTAATAAAAAAGGCAATCCAAGTGCAACAATTTTAGCGCAAGAAATTAGGCAACGTATTTTTGAGACGGTTGGTTTAACTGCTTCAGCTGGAATATCAGTTAACAAATTTGTGGCTAAAATTGCAAGCGATTACAATAAACCCAATGGCCAGAAAACAGTAAATCCCGATGAAGTTATTCCTTTTTTGGAACAATTAGCTATAAGGAAATTTCATGGAGTAGGTAAAGTTACTACTGAAAAGATGTATCAATTGGGAATTTTTACTGGTCTAGATTTAAAAAGTAAATCAGATGAATTCTTAGAAAAACATTTTGGAAAATCAGGAAAATTTTATTACAATGTAGTTCGAGGGATTCATAATAGTCCAGTAAAGTCAGATCGAATTAGTAAATCAGTTGCGGCTGAACATACTTTTGATAGCAATTTGTCTTCTGAAATATATATGATTGAAAAACTAGAAAGTATTGCTGGTTCTTTAGAAAAAAGAATTAAAAAGCATGGAGTTGCAGGGAAAACTATTACATTAAAAATTAAATACAGTGATTTTACACAACAAACGAGAAGTAAAACGCTGCCTTATTTTGTTTCAGACAAAATTTTAATTTTATCAATTGTAAGTGAACTTTTATATCAAGAGAGAATGAAAGATTCAGTGCGACTGCTTGGCATTTCGTTAAGTAACTTAAATACAGATGAGAAACGTTTTGTCGCAGTGCAGTTGAAATTTGACTTTTAAATCATTTGAAAGTGCTTCAACAAGGGTTAAAGTTATGCATTTCTTATTTTTTTAATACA
Organism: Flavobacterium sp. PL11; assembly: GCF_035985025.1. Lineage (NCBI taxonomy): Bacteria > Pseudomonadati > Bacteroidota > Flavobacteriia > Flavobacteriales > Flavobacteriaceae > Flavobacterium > Flavobacterium sp. PL11. Next base: position 302,566 of record NZ_JAXCIA010000001.1, on the reverse strand, counting down.
ATTAAATTTATATTTGCCTTCTTAAATTGAATTATTATGAGTGACTTTAAACAATACGAAGATACTATTGCGTTGTATAACAGCAATTTAAAGAGCAAATCCACTCCTATAAATTCATGGGATTTTCATAATAATTTTTTAAATAACGTAAAGAATTATTTTTACGATTTAAATAAGATTGAGTTAATTGCTTTACAAAATAAGTGGTCCAACAATGAGTGGGATATAAAAAATAGCTTGAAAGAGGAAGTAATTATTGTTACGGATGTAAAACTAAAAATTGTATTTGCATCTTACAATATTATTGATATGAATGGATATACTTCCGAGGAAGTAGTTGGGAAAAGTCCAAGAATGTTTCAAGGCGAAGCTACTAATAAGGTTACTTCTAATGAAATTCGTATAGCTTTACAAGAAGTAAAATCTTTTGAAAAAACAATCATAAATTATAAGAAAAATGGTGAAACCTATGAATGTTTAATCAAAGGATATCCTATTTTTGATAATAAAGGAATATTAAGTCACTATATCGCTTTTGAAAAAGCTGCATAAAATAATAAACCTTTCTAGTTAGAAAGGTTTATTATTTTTACGCAGTAATCTAAACTATTCAATAATAGTATTTTTGAATAGTTTAGATTGACATATAATTAGTTAATTTTTTGTGTTTTTTAAACTTAAATACATTCATTATTTTTTGATGATATTGAACTAATTTATCTGTTAGATTAATTTAAAAAAAAACCGTCTTATTACAGAATAAGACGGTTTTTACTATTTAAAAAAATGTAATATTACTCTATTTCAGAAACTCTTAAGGTATTTACCATTCCTCTATCTTTTATAGGCATTGCAGCTAAATTAATTAAGAAATCACCTTTTTCAACAAACCCTTTTACTTTCACAATTTCATTAATATCGATTACAGTATCATCAGTGCTTACGGTTCTTTCATAGAAAAAAGAACGTACGCCCCATAATAAATTAAGCTGAGTTAGAATTCTTTTATTAGAAGTAAAAACTAAAATATGAGCATTTGGTCTCCAAGCAGAAATTTGAAATGCAGTATAGCCACTGTTTGTCAAGGTACAAATTGCCTTTGCATGAATTGCATTAGCCATTGTTGCCGCGTGGTGACAAATTGTTTTAGTTATAAATCGCTTTGTTTTTACTTGAGGAGTATTTTGAGGCACATGAATCAACGGAGAGTCTTCCACAGCTTGAATGATTTGTGACATTTTTTGTATCACTTGAACAGGATAATTTCCTGTGGCAGTCTCACCAGAGAGCATAACAGCATCTGCACCATCCATTACTGAGTTAGCAACATCATTGACCTCAGCACGTGTTGGAGTCAAACTAGTAATCATTGTCTCCATCATTTGTGTAGCAACAATTACTGGAATTCTGGCAGTTTTAGCTCTTCGAATCAACTCTTTTTGTACAAGAGGTACTTCATGAGCAGGAAGTTCAACACCTAAATCTCCACGAGCTACCATCAAACCATCACAATAGGCTACAATTTTATCAATATTTTCTAATGCCTCAGGCATTTCTATCTTGGCTATTATCGGAATTTTGTAATCTGAATGTTTTGCTATTAATTCCTGTAAGTCTTGTAAATCTTGTGGTGTTTTTACAAATGATAGTGCAATCCAATCTACATGTTGCTCAATAGCAAAAAGAGCATCTTCAATGTCTTTTTCTGTCATTGCAGGAAGCGAAATTTTCGTATTCGGTAGATTTACTCCTTTTTTAGATTTTAATTCTCCACCTTGTATAACCTTAGCTACAACCTCTGATTTCTTATCTGTTTCTACAATTTCAAAAATAAGTTTTCCATCATCAAGTAAAATACGCTCACCCGGATTAACATCGTTTGGGAAGTTTTTATATTTCATAAAAACTTTTGAAGCCGTTCCTAGAATATCTTCAGCAGTTGTAAATGTTATTAGATCTCCATCTTGAACTATAACTCCTTCTTCCATAACTCCAACTCGAAGTTTTGGACCTTGTAAATCGCCTAATATAGCTGTAGTGTACCCAAATTCTTCGTTTAAGCCTCGTATAAGAGCAATTTTCTCTTTTACATCATCATAGTCAGCATGAGAAAAATTTACTCGAAAGACATTTACACCAGCATCAATCATATCTTTTATAATTTCTCTAGTACTACATGCAGGTCCTAACGTGGCTACAATTTTAGTTTTTTTGTTATTCAGCATTATCATTAAAAAATTAAATTGTTTTTAAATTTCATTTTATTTATTTCTACTATGTAAGCAGTTGTTACAATAGGTATAGTATTTAATAATTGCATTGTCTGCGCAATTTTTAATGGGCTACTCTTATTTTCTATCTTTAGAAAATAATCCACTTTTTTTAATTCAGGAACTAAAAAATTTCTAGTAGTCAGATCCATAATTATATTGGAAAATAAATTTTCGGGAGTTATTTCTTGATGATGGATAATTTCATATCGATTTTGAAATAAAAGCCAGCTACTATTATTTTCTTCATCATCGTAAAAAAATGAAGAAAAATTTATTTTCCCTTCTTTTAAATTAATTTCTATTTCCTTATCAATTAAAATTAAATTTAATACTAATCTTTGATTAATAAGATACGCTAATCTATAGGCTTCTATAGAAGTATGAATGGCAATAAGATTATAATCTATTTCGTCAAAGTCGCCAAGATCAAGTTTATGAATAGCCATTTTTCGAAAAAATAAGATGTAAATATAAGATTTCTATTTCTGTATTACTCTTTTAGTATTGGATGTTTTTTATAATTTATAAACGATAACGATATAGTGTAGGTAATAAATTATTTATTTTCGATCCATTTTTTCTTGAAATGCAAAGTAAGCACGTTGCGATGCTTTTTCCTCTGCTTTTTTCTTGGATGTTGCTCTGGCTTTTGCAATTACTTTATCGTCAATACTAAGTTTTACTCCAAACAAGCGTTCACCATTAATACCGTTATCCTCAAAAATATCATAATGAAACATTCTTTTTTCTTTTTGACACCATTCTATAATCAAACTTTTATAACTTATGACTTTACCTTCTAATTTGACAATATCAATATAAGGCGTTACCACTCTTTTTTTAATAAATTTCTCACAGTATGTATAGCCTCGATCTAAGTAGATAGCACCTATCAAAGATTCAAAAATGTTTCCATGTAAATTATCGCCAAAATGGTCAATTGGAACTTTACTTTCGATATATTGAGCTAGGTTTAAGTCTTTTCCCAATTCATTTAAATGCTCTCTGCTTACAATTTTAGAACGCATTTTAGTAAGATATCCTTCATCTCCCAAAGGTGACTTATCAAATAAATAAGCAGCAATAACTGAACTAAGCATGGCGTCTCCTAAAAACTCTAAACGCTCATAATTCATAGGATTGCCAAGGTTATCAGATCTATTAGCAGAACGATGTGTAAATGCTTTTTTATAAATTTCTAAATGAATAGGTTTAAATCCTAAAATTGTTTGAATAGAATCAAAAAAAATCCCGTCTTCAAGAGAACGGGATTTTGAAAATATTTTCCTGATTATACGCATATATATAATTAGATTTCTAATTTTTTAACTAGCACGCAAGCGTTATGACCTCCAAAACCAAAGGTATTACTCATCACCACCTTCATATCTCTTTTCTGCGCTTTATTAAATGTAAAGTTTAATTTAGAGTCTATGTTCTCATCATCAGTGAAATGATTTATTGTAGGAGGCACAATGCCATGTTTTAATGAAAGAATTGAAGAAATAGTTTCAATTGCCCCAGCTGCTCCTAATAAATGACCTGTCATTGATTTAGTTGAATTCAAATTCATCGTATAGGCATGCTCACCAAAAACGTGCAGTATAGCCTTAGACTCTGCAATATCACCAAGTGGAGTAGATGTCCCGTGCATGTTTACACCATCAACGTCGCTTGCTTGTAATCCAGCATCTCTTAAACAATTAATCATTACATTTTTGGCACCTAAACCCTCTGGATGTGGTGCGGTAATATGATATGCATCAGCTGACATGCCGCCGCCACCTATTTCGCAATAAATTTTTGCACCACGTGCTATAGCGTGTTCGTACTCTTCAAGGATTAATGCCCCAGCTCCTTCACCTAAAATAAAACCATCACGGTCTTTATCCATTGGTCTCGAGGCTGTTTTTGGATCATCATTTCTAGTAGATAAAGCGTGCATTGCATTAAATCCACCCATACCAGCAATTGTAACTGCAGCTTCAGATCCACCGGTTACCATCACATCAGCATGACCTAATCGAATATAATTAAAAGCATCAATAATTGCATTTGTAGAGGATGCACAAGCTGAAACAGTTGTAAAATTTGGACCTCTAAAACCATATTTTATAGAAATGTGGCCACCAGCTATATCAGAAATCATTTTCGGAATAAAAAATGGATTGAATTTTGGCGTTCCATCTCCAGCAGCAAAGTTCAACATTTCAATTTGAAAGGTTTCTAAACCACCTATTCCAGAACCCCAAATGACACCAACTCTATCTTTATCTAATTTTTCAAAATTAAAAGCCGCATCAGTCACAGCCTCATCAGAACTCACCATGGCATATTGTGCATAACGGTCCATTTTTCTAGCTTCTTTTCGATCTAGAAAATCTTCAGCTTTAAAATTCTTTAATTCACAAGCAAAATGAGTCTTAAACTTTGAAGCATCAAAATAAGTTATTGGAGCAGCTCCGCTAACGCCATTAATAAGCCCATTCCAAAATTCCTCAATGTTATTTCCAATAGGTGTAAGAGCGCCTAAACCTGTTACAACAACTCGTTTTAATACCATAAATTCTTTACTTTTTGTTATCTAAAAAACAAATAAAACCCATGCAAACTTTACTATATTATAGTGTAAAGGAGCGATGGGTGTTACAAATAATATAATTTTGATTGAAATTCAATCTTAGATTTAATTTTAAAAAAATAATAACACCCGGTTTTTAGATTTACAAATCTAAAAACCGAGTGTAAACTTATTATTTTTTAGCTTCCTCAATATAAGAGATAGCTTGACCTACAGTAGCAATGTTTTCTGCTTGATCGTCTGGAATTTGGATATCAAATTCTTTTTCGAATTCCATAATAAGCTCTACAGTGTCTAATGAGTCAGCGCCTAAATCATTAGTGAAGCTTGCTTCTGTTACAACTTCGTTTTCGTCAACACCTAATTTGTCTACGATAATCGCTTTTACTCTTGATGCAATGTCTGACATAATCTTTAATTTTAGAATTTAATTTGTTGGCAAAAATAAAAAACTTTATTTGAAAACCACGCTTTAGTTAATAAATGTGAGCACTAATGTATAAAATTTATTTTAACAAAGCTCAAGCAATGTTATATATTTTCATTTTTTATGCGTTTTTTTGTACTTTTAAAAGAGACTATAATATGAAGAAAATCGTTGTTTTTGCTTCTGGATCGGGTACTAACGCTGAAAACATCATTCAGTATTTTGAAAAAAAAAAGACTGCAAGAGTGGTGGCCGTTTATACTAATAATGCAAATGCAGGTGTAATTGTAAAAGCCAAAAACTATAATGTACCCACTGAAATTTTTTCTAAAGAGGATCTAATTGGAAGTATAGTACTACATAACTTAAATAGGATTAAGCCCGATATGATTATTTTAGCTGGTTTTTTACTAAAATTCCCAGAAAATATTATAAAAGCGTACCCTAATTTAATTGTAAATATACATCCTGCATTATTACCTAAGTACGGCGGAAAAGGAATGTATGGCATGCATATTCATAAAGCTATTGTAGAAAATAAAGAAAAAGAAACTGGAATAACTATTCATTATGTAAATGAAAATTATGATGAAGGTGCTATTATTTTTCAGCAAGCCGTCACTTTATTAGGCATACAAAATGCTGCAGAAGTGGCTGCAAAAATTCATGTTTTGGAGCAAGAGTATTTTCCAAAAATAATAGAAGGGTTGTTATAAAAATAATATAACACTATAGCGGAAGCTCATTTAATTGATCTCAATTTAACGAGAAAATAAGCATAAAAGGATAAATAATAAATTATGGAATACGATGTGCATATTTATACTGACGGTGCAGCCAAAGGAAATCCTGGTAATGGTGGTTATGGAGTGGTTATGGAATGGGTAGGCAAGCCCTATAAAAAAGAATTTTTTGAAGGTTTTCGTAAAACTACTAATAATAGAATGGAATTGCTTGCTGTTATAGTGGGTCTTGAAAAATTGAAATATTCAGACACTAAAGTTTTAGTAATTTCTGACTCAAAATATGTAGTAGATTCAGTAGTTAAAAAATGGGTTTTAGGTTGGGAGAAAAAAGGATTTGCCAATAGAAAAAACTCAGATCTATGGAAGCGATTTTTAATAATTTATCGCAAGCATAAAGTAGATTTTAAATGGATAAAAGGACATAATAATCACAAACAAAATGAAAGATGCGATGAATTAGCGGTTTACGCCTCTGCTTTACCTAGTGTTTCCATTGATGCTTTTTACGAAAGAGAAGAAGCCAAATTATTATAATTTTCTTACTCTAAAAACGAAAAAATTAGTAAAATTTTACGTTTTAAATGCATTGCAGTTTTATTAGTTATAAACTATCTTTGCAACTTAATTAGAAACATACATAATGAATAAATTATTGATTGTTGGAACCGTAGCTTTTGACGCAATTGAAACTCCTTTTGGTAAAACAGATAAAATTTTAGGTGGTGCTGCAACTTATATAGGGCTATCGGCCTCTTTTTTTAATTTAAAATCGGCTATTGTTTCTGTAGTTGGCGATGACTTTCCACAAGAATATTTAGATTTATTATCGTCTAAAAATATTGATATTTCTGGACTTGAAGTAGTAAATGGTGGTAAAACATTTTTTTGGAGCGGTCGCTATCATAATGATTTAAATTCAAGAGATACACTAGATACGCAACTAAATGTTTTAGCAGATTTCCAACCAAAGGTGCCTCAGGATTTTCAAAATGCTGACATTGTAATGCTAGGAAACTTACATCCACTTGTTCAAAGTAGTGTTTTAGATCAGATGGAAACTCAGCCTAAATTAGTTGTTCTTGATACAATGAATTTTTGGATGGATTGTGCATTGCCTCAACTGATGGAAGTAATTAAGCGTGTAGATGTTATTACGATTAATGATGAAGAGGCGCGTCAACTCTCTGGAGAATATTCTTTAGTTAAGGCTGCCGCCAAAATTCAACTGATGGGTCCAAAATATGTTGTAATCAAAAAAGGAGAACACGGAGCACTATTGTTTCACAATAAAGAGGTCTTTTTTGCTCCCGCTTTACCATTAGAAGAAGTTTTTGATCCTACAGGAGCAGGCGATACATTTGCTGGAGGATTTGCTGGGTATATTACGCAAAGTGAAAATATTTCATTCGATAATATGAAAAATGCAATTATTCAGGGATCAAATTTAGCATCCTTTTGTGTCGAAAAATTTGGAACAGAAAGAATGGTTGAATTAAATAAAAATGATGTAGTGTCAAGATTACACCAATTCAGATCATTGACACAATTTGACATAGAACTATAATTAAAAATCAACCTCGGAAACGGGGTTTTTTTGTAAAATAACATACTGCTCAACAGTAAATGGATTGATTTTTGAAAACATTCCAATTTATTTCTTAGAACAACACAACTACAAATTACAATATAATGAGTGACGCTTTAAAACATGAATGTGGTATAGCACTGGTTAGACTTCTTAAACCTCTTGAATTTTATAAAGAGAAATATGGTACCGCATTTTACGGTATTCAAAAAATGTACTTGCTTATGGAAAAGCAGCACAATCGAGGTCAAGATGGTGCTGGATTTGCTAGCATTAAGTTAGATGTTGAGGCAGGTGAGCGTTATATAAGTCGCGTACGATCGAATGAGGCACAACCAATTCAAGATGTTTTTTCTCAAATTAATGATAGAATAAATGAAGAAATTGCTAATCATCCTGAATATGCTGATGATGTAGCTCTTCAAAAAAAGAAAATACCTTATCTAGGTGAGTTATTTTTAGGTCATGTTCGTTATGGAACTTTTGGTAAAAATAGTATCGAAAGTGTACATCCATTTTTACGTCAAAACAATTGGATGCACCGCAACTTGATATTAGCTGGTAATTTTAATATGACTAATGTACAAGAGCTTTTTCAAAGCCTTATAGAATTAGGACAGCATCCAAAAGAAATGGCAGATACTGTTACGGTTATGGAAAAAATAGGTCATTTTCTTGATGATGCTGTAACTGACTTATATCAAGAATGTAAGAATGAAGGTTTAAGTAAAAGAGAAGCTTCGCCAATAATTGCTGAACGATTAGATGTGGGTCGAATATTAAGACGCGCGTCTAAAAACCTAGATGGAGGTTATGCAATGGCTGGTTTACTGGGTCATGGTGATGCTTTTGTGTTTAGAGACCCGGCAGGAATTCGCCCTGCTTATTTTTATCAAGATGATGAGATAGTGGTAGTAGCTTCAGAAAGACCTGTAATTCAAACTGCTTTTAATGTTCCTTTTGAAAAAGTACAGGAAATCGAACCTGGGAATGCACTAATTATCAAAAAAGATGGAACAATTTCTATGGAAGAAATTTTGCCTCCTACAGTTAGAAAATCATGTTCTTTTGAACGTATCTATTTTTCTAGAGGTAGTGATGCTGAAATTTATCAAGAAAGAAAGACTTTAGGGAGGTTAATTTTGCCTGCTGTTTTACAATCTATAGATCAAGATACAGATAATACGGTGTTTTCTTATATTCCTAATACGGCTGAAACCTCGTTTTATGGGTTAGTTGAAGCTGCTCAAGATTTTTTAAATCAAAGAAAGAATAATTACATTCTGGAGAATAGAAATACTCTAACCAAAGAATCGTTGCAAGAATTACTAGCTGTAAAAATCCGTACTGAAAAAGTAGCTATAAAAGATGCTAAATTAAGAACTTTTATTACGGAAGATAGTAGTAGGGATGATCTGGTTGCGCATGTTTATGATGTTACGTATGGTGTAATCAAACCCACTGATAATCTAGTAATCATTGATGATAGTATTGTACGTGGTACTACATTAAAAATGAGTATTATAAAAATGATGGATCGCTTAAATCCAAAACGAATAGTGATTGTATCATCAGCCCCGCAAATTCGTTATCCTGATTGCTATGGAATTGACATGGCTAAAATGGAGGGTTTAATTGCATTTAAAGCCGCACTTGAATTATTAAAGGAAAGAAACCTTTATCATATTGTTGCGGAAGTGTATGCAAAATGTAAAGCTCAGGAAAATTTTGTAGATACTGCGGTTGTCAATTATGTTACTGCAATATATGCACCTTTTGAACCACAAGAAATATCAGATAAGATAGCGGAGATGTTAAGCTCTCCTGAAATAAAAGCAGAGGTAAAAATAATATTTCAAACTGTAGATGATTTACATATTGCCTGTCCTAAAAATTTAGGCGATTGGTACTTTACTGGAGATTATCCTACTCCAGGTGGTAATAGAGTAGTCAATCGTGCATTTATGAATTTTTATGAAGGAAAAGATGCTAGGGCTTATTGAAAATTAAGGCTAAATGGCATTTAGTCGGTTTTATAGGTTGTTTATCTAAAATATTTGCTAGCAATATACTTCTAATATACTTTTACGTCACCATAATATTAGTAGGTTAAGTTTATGGTAGATTTGGGGCAAAAAGGGTGGAAGCAATTCCACCTTTTTTATTATAATAAATTGATTTACAAATAAATACAAAGACAATACATAAAAAAATAGACGAATAATCATTGCGATTATTCGTCTATTTTTTTTTATTTTATTAAACATTTTTTACTTCTCTAAAGCAAATCTTCTTGAAACTTCTGTCCAATTAATTACATTAAAAAATGCTTCTATATAATCAGGTCTTCTGTTTTGATAATGCAGGTAGTACGCATGTTCCCAAACATCCATTCCTAATATTGGAGTACCGCCACAACCTACACCAGGCATCAATGGGTTGTCTTGATTTGGAGTTCCGCAAACTTCTACTTTTCCACCTTTGTGTACACAAAGCCAAGCCCATCCTGATCCAAATTGAGTAGCACCGGCTTTACTAAAACTAGCTTTAAATTCTTCAAATGTTCCATAAGCTGCTTCAATAGCTGCTAATAAATCACCGGTAGGTAATCCGCCCCCGTCAGGCGACATAACAGTCCAAAATAAATTGTGATTATAATATCCGCCACCATTATTGCGTACGGCCATATTTTTCAAATCAAGATTTATTAAAATATTCTCGATGGTCTTACCTTCCATATCTGTACCAGTTGTGGCAGCATTAAGATTAGTTGTATAAGCGTTATGATGCTTAGTATGATGGATTTCCATAGTACGTGCATCAATATTAGGTTCTAATGCGTCATACGCATACGGTAATTGTGGTAATTCAAAAGCCATAATATGATTGTTTAAATTAATTTAAATTATTATTTTATTCAAATTTATACTTTTTACTTTGGAAAAGGAAATTATGATGCCTTATAATTTACTTAAAGTTGCTTCTAAAGATGTTCTTAGAATTAATATACCCTTGCTTTTAAGCTTATAACACATAATCAATACTGACGTCTTTTATTTAATCAAGTTTCAATATCTATTGCTGTGCGTAAAAAACGAAATGATATATTAAAAAACTATTTTTGTAAATAAAAATAAAACCACAATTGTTTAAATATTTATATCTCTCACTATTTACTATAGTATTCTTTTTCTCTTGTAATTTACGAGATAAACCTGCAATTGCATTTTATTATTGGAAAACAAATTTTAAATTATCACAATCTGAAATAGATGTTTTAGAAAACAACAATGTAAAAAAATTATATATTCGTTACTTTGATATTGATTTAGATGCTAAAAATCAGCCTTACCCGCTCGCTCCAATACATTTTCAAACTAAAACCAATAATTATACTATTGTTCCCGTCATTTATATTAAAAATAAAGTAATGCTAAATAAAGCTACCGATGTAAATGACTTGGCTAAAAAAACGATTGAATATATAATACAGATCAACAATAAAAATAAAATTAATATCCAAGAAATACAAATAGACTGTGACTGGACACTTGCTAGTCGTGAACAATATTTACAATTTATTGAAACGTTTAAAAAAGTTAGCAATAAAAAATTATCGGCTACTATTAGATTACACCAGATAAAATATTATACAAAAACTAAAATACCAGCGGTTGATAAAGGGGTTTTGATGTATTATAATATGGGCGTAATTGCAGCTGATTCTTTAAACTCAATTTATGATAAAAATATTGCTGATCGGTATTTAAAAAGTTTAGAAAACTATCCTTTACAATTGGATATTGCATTGCCTATTTATTCATGGGGCGTGCACATAAGAGATCAACAAGTCATTGGTTTACGAAATAAAATTTTGCTTTCTGAATTTAAAAAAGATTCTAATTTTGCGTTTAATAATAAAAATTATTTTAGGGTTAAATACTCTAATTATAAAAATGGACGATTTTATAAAAGTAATGATATAGTTAAATTAGAGAGAATTTCAAGACACAATTTAATAGAAATGGCAAGTGATTTAAGAGAGCATTTGAAGAAAACACCTCAAGAAATTATATTTTACGATTTAGATGAACTCAATTTAAAGGATTATGAAAAAAATATCTTCGAACACGTTATTGCTCGTTTTTAGTACAATTGGATTATTTATTTACTCCGTTATTTATGCATGTAGTGATAATGGCGACTGGGATTGGTTTTTTGATTCTAATTTTACACCTGAAACATTTGTGGATAAATCCTACTCTCCACTCTTTTTATCAGCTGATGTGTTTTATGGAATTGGTTTTGATCAAGAGCATAATACAAGATTTAATGAAGAGATAGTTAATGATTGGAGTTTATATCTTGAAGGTAAAATGGATGTGCAACAAGTCAAGTTTTTTCTATTAGATTCAAGTGCTGTTACAGTAAATAAAATTTATTCCTCTCTAAAATATAAAAAGTCTAATTCAGTAGCCACAAAGTGGTCTAAAAAAATTAATTTAAAAGACGTTAAAGTATTTAACTTTTTTGAGTTTTTACACCATGCACAAGCTTTGGAAAAAGTGTCAATTAGTACAGAGAATTGGAGTTATGAGCCTCAAAAAACTGTTTTTTTTAATAATAGCGAACGCGTGAAAAGTATAGAGCGTCAATACAATATAACAACAGATTCATTTTTGAAAAATAGATATTGGTTTTTAACTATAAAAGCTAATTTTTATAGCAATTATAAAGAAAATACCGATTTATTTTTTGCAAAAACAGAAAGTAGTGTTCCTAAAAACACTTTGTATTATAGAGCGGTCTCTTATTTAGCTGGTTTAGAATACAGAAATAAAAATTACGCTAAATCAAATTATCAATATGCACAGATTTTCGACAAATGTCCTCAATTAAGAGTGGTTACAGCATATAGTTTTCACCCACAAAATCAAGAAGATTGGAATCAATCGCTAGCTATGGCTAAAAATGACACTGAAAAAATTGCACTTTGGGCAATTCATGGCTTTTATGCGGATGAAGAAAATGCTATTCAAAAAATTTACGAACTTGATCCGAAAAGTGAACATCTCAATTATTTGCTTACACGATTAATTAATAAAGTAGAAAAGAAGATTGACAAATCTTTTAAAGATCAGAATGTTGTTCAAAATAAACAAAAAATTAAAGACAGTATTTCTGGAACTCCAATACAATTAGTTGTATCTATTGCCGAGGCAAATAAAACGGCAAAACCATATCTATGGAATATTGCTGCGGGATATCTTGAAACACTAAATGGAGATTTTGTGCAAGCCAATACAAAATATGATAAAGCTGAGCTTACAATGCCAAAAACAGCTTTAGCTATCAGTCAATTAAGGTTGCTTAGATTTGTAAATAATTTAAGTAAAGTAGATACTATAAATTTAACAACTGAAAAAACCATTTTAGCTGATTTAAACTGGCTATATTTTGAGGTTCCAAAGGTGGATTTATCTAATTTTCGTTATCAAAACGCGACTTTATGGAGTAAAAAGTATTTAGCTGCGCTATATAAAACTCAAAATAATAATGTGATGGCCGAGCTTTTTAATAAAGAGTCTGATTTTTATGAAAATGAAAAACGCTTAATAGCCATGAAGAATTTTTTGAATAGCCAAAGTTTAAGTAGTATTGAAAATATCGCCAAAATGATTTATGATTTGAATTTGAATGATATTAATAAATATCAAGCCGTCAAGGCAACTTTTGCAAATAAAATTCCAGAAGCAATTACTTTTATTAAACAATCAGATAGTTTGCAAGAAATTGTGTTTTACGGAAATCCGTTTAATGGTCGAATTAAAGATTGTCACGATTGTGAACATGCAGAAACGCAAAGTAAAAAATTTACTCAAATTGATTTTCTAAATACCATTAAGACAATGCAGGATAAAATTGAAAAGCAAGAAGATATATATCAAAATGCTTTGCTCTTAGGTAATGCCTTTTATAATATTACTTATTATGGTAATGCGCGCTTGTTTTATCAAGGTAACATTGTGGGTTACGAATCAAGTGTTTATGATATGAGGAATTACAATAAGAATTTGATAACTGATTGTTCTATCGCTAAAATGTATTATCAGAAAGCATTTGAATCAGCTTTGACTGATGAACAAAAAGCAAAAAGTCAATATATGTTAGCGAAATGCGAACGAAATGATTTTTATAATAATAAGTATAAAGGAGTCGCAAGTTGGTGGGAAATGGATGATGAGAAAATCAATTTTCTAGCTTGGAATGGATTTAAAAATCTAAAGAATAATTATTCTAATACTCAATATTATAGAGAAGTTATTGCTGAATGTGGATATTTTAAAACATATATAAAACAATAAGTATGTATAATTAGGATTGAGCCATTGCCATACAAACAATACTAATTTTTGCACCAGGAATTTTTAACAACGCGCCAGAGCAAGCCTCAAGTGTAGCTCCTGTTGTTATTACGTCATCAATTAAAAGAAAATGTTTGTTATGATCTTTTTCTGTGAAGGATACGTCAAATATAGTTTCTATTCCCTCAGTTCTACCGAGAAGGTTTTTCTTAGATTGCGTTTTAGAATAGATATTTCGAACTAAAATAGAAGCGTTAAAATTCAAATTCAAACTTGAGGAGAGTGCTTCGCCAAAAGTAGTTACTTGATTGTATCCTCTTTCTTTTAACTTTCTTTTATGCAAAGGCACTGGAATGATTTCATCAACAGTTTTTAAAATGTCAATTGTTTTTAAATCTTCAGCGTACCAGTCACCTATAATTGTTCCTATCTCTTGATGTCCTTTATATTTTAAATTATGAATAAGTTGTTGAACAATGCCTTTTTTATGGAAATAAAATAATGTTGACGCATAGATAATAGGGATTCTACCATAAAATTTTTTAAAAGCATCATTTTCGGCGTTTAAATGATGATTTGTTAGCGGAATGTCATGCCGGCAAACAGTGCAAATTACATTTTCATTAGATAATAAAAATGAACCGCAGCCTGAACAGACTTTAGGAAAAAAGAGGTTCATGATACTTTCTAACATATATTCACTAATTTATTAGTAAAAATAAACAAATCAGTGCTTTAATGTTTAGCTTTTTCCTTTTTTTAGAACCTCACTTTTTATATTTTTGCAGCACTATGGCAAAACAAGAAGATTTATTTAAGAATGTAGTTTCGCACGCAAAAGAATACGGATTTATTTTTCCATCAAGCGAAATCTACGATGGTCTAAGTGCAGTTTATGATTATGCACAAAATGGAGTGGAGTTAAAAAAGAATATACGCGAGTACTGGTGGAAAGCGATGGTTCAATTAAATGACAATATTGTAGGTCTTGACTCTTCAATATTGATGCATCCTACAACTTGGAAAGCTTCAGGTCACGTAGATGCCTTCAATGATCCATTAATAGACAATAAAGATTCAAAAAGAAGATATAGAGCTGATGTTTTGATTGAGGATTATGCTGAAAAGTTAAATCAAAAAGCAATTAAAGAAATCGAAAAAGCAAGAGCACGTTTTGGCGATGAATTTAATGAACAGGAGTTTGTTACTACAAATACAAGAGTTATAGAATATAAATCAAGAGAGCGTGAAATTCTGGAAAGAATGGGTCGTTCACTTGGTAATGAAGATCTTGAAGATGTAAAAGCCTTAATTGAAGAATTAGAGATTGCTTGTCCTGAAACGGGTTCTAGAAATTGGACAGAGGTTAGACAATTTAATTTAATGTTTGGTACTAAACTAGGAGCATCATCTGACACTGCTATGGATTTGTATTTGCGACCAGAAACAGCACAAGGTATTTTTGTAAACTTCCTAAATGTTCAAAAAACAGGACGAATGAAAGTTCCTTTTGGGATTGCACAAACAGGTAAAGCTTTTAGAAATGAGATTGTAGCACGACAATTTATTTTCCGTATGCGCGAGTTCGAACAAATGGAAATGCAATTTTTTGTACGTCCAGGAGAAGAAATGAAGCACTACGAATTTTGGAAAGAAGCCAGATTAAAATGGCATTTATCCCTAGGTTTAGGAAAAGAGAACTACCGTTTTCATAATCACGAAAAATTAGCACATTATGCCAATGCTGCTGCAGATATTGAATTTAATTTTCCCTTTGGATTTAAAGAATTAGAGGGAATTCACTCAAGAACAGATTTTGATTTAAAAGCACATGAACAATTTTCAGGTAGAAAATTACAATATTTCGATGCTGAATTAAATGAAAATTATGTTCCTTACGTTGTAGAAACTTCAGTGGGATTAGATAGAATGTTCTTAGCTGTCTTTGCTACTTCTTTAAAAGAGGAAATATTAGAAGATGGTTCTACAAGAACAGTATTAAAATTACCATCCGTTTTAGCTCCTACAAAAGCAGCAGTCTTCCCGTTAGTTAAAAAAGATGGATTGCCAGAATTAGCGCATAAAATTGTAGAAAATTTAAAATGGGATTTTAATGTTGCTTATGATGAAAAAGATGCCGTAGGTAGACGTTATAGAAGACAAGATGCTTTAGGAACTCCTTTTTGTATTACCGTAGATCATCAAACTGTTGAGGATAATACAGTAACCATAAGACATCGAGATACAATGAAACAAGATCGCGTGGCTATAACCGATTTAAAATCTATTATTGAGAATGAAGTTTCAATAAGAAATTGGTTGATGAAAATATAAGTATTAAAAAATTATTTTTTAGATCCAATTTTTTGATAATAAATTTGATCATGAAAAAGTGGTTAAGTGTACAAATATTACTTGTAATTTAGAGAAAAAATGAGCAAATACTTTTTTACATGATGGCTCATACTTTTATTTTAAACAGTAGAAATAATTTTTAGACTTAATAATGTAAGGGAAAGTTATTAAAATAAGAGCGTACTGCAATGGTTATAAGAGCTTGAAAATTAACAGAATGTAGTTGATCGATTAAATTTGTATGAAAACGATGAATATCATTATTTTTGGAAAATAAAAACACAAGTTGGTATTTCGTATTATATTAAATATTACATTTGCCTCATTATAAATTATTATTACAATTACAATGCGTACAGGTACAGTTAAATTTTTCAATGAATCTAAAGGTTACGGATTCATTACAGACGAAGAAACAGGAAAAGACATTTTTGTTCATGCATCAGGAATCAACGCGGAAGAGTTACGCGAAGGTGATAGAGTAAGCTACGAAGAAGAAGAAGGAAGAAAAGGCAAAGTTGCTGCGAAAGTAGCAGTTATCTAAACAAAAATTTTATTTTTGTTAAAGAATGTGTAAAACGTTTCGATTTATCTCGAAACGTTTTTTTTTACATTAATTTTAAAAAGGGTAGTTTATTTATTACTAAAATAAAGCTTTATTTATAATCAATAAAAATTAGTCGGTATATCTGATAGGCTTTATACTTATCGCTATATTAAACTTGTGTGTTATAAACCTGAAACCTATCTTTGTTGCTTATTCTCATTATAAAAAAAGCAAAATGCAATCAGATCAATTAAATTATATTCCTATTTTAATGCAGTTTATTTTAGCTGTAGGATTTGTTGTAGGAACAATTATCGTTTCAGGAAAATTAGGGCCTAAACGTTCCTCTGAAGCTAAAAATAAAAATTTTGAATGTGGAATTGAATCTGTAGGAAATGCACGAATTCCATTTTCAGTTAAGTACTTTTTAGTTGCTATATTATTTGTATTATTTGATGTAGAGGTTATATTTTTATATCCATGGGCTGTAAATTTTAAAGAATTAGGAATAGAAGGAATGGTAAAAATGATCATATTTATGATGTTACTTCTGGTCGGTTTTTTCTATATTATCAAAAAGAAAGCATTAGAGTGGGAATAGGTAAGTTCAACAATTAGAACTATATTTAATAGTTTTAAATAGGTTGATTTTAAGTAATAGTGATCTTAATTATTTAAATTGTAAATATATGTAGATCATAAAACATAACAAAGATGAGCGATTCAAAAATAAATATGGTTGCCCCTCCAGAAGGAGTTGTTGGCGAAGGCTTCTTCGCTACAAAGCTAAATGATGTTGTAGGAATGGCTAGAGCTAATTCACTATGGCCGCTTCCTTTTGCAACTTCTTGCTGTGGAATTGAGTTTATGGCAACAATGGCCTCCCATTATGACTTAGCACGATTTGGATCCGAAAGAGTAAGTTTCTCTCCACGTCAAGCTGATATGTTAATGGTAATGGGAACTATTTCAAAAAAAATGGGACCTATTTTACGTCAAGTATATGAACAGATGTCTGAGCCTCGCTGGGTTATAGCTGTGGGAGCATGTGCTAGTTCAGGTGGAATATTTGATACTTATTCTGTATTGCAAGGAATAGATAAAGTTATTCCTGTTGATGTATATGTGCCAGGATGTCCACCAAGACCAGAGCAAATTGTAGATGGAGTAATGAGACTACAGGAATTAGTAAAAAATGAGTCTGTACGTAGAAGAAGTTCTCCAGAATATCAAGAATTATTAGCTTCTTATAATATTAAATAAATAATGGCTTTAGAAACGATAGAAATTCAAGAAAAATTAATTGAAACATTCGGAGAAAATGTTTTTAATTTTAATCAAGAAAAAGATATATTTTCATTTGAAGTTGCTGCAGATATTAATACTTCAGTAATCCTATTTTTAAAAAATCACTCAGAATTAAGATTTCATTTTTTAACTGACCTATGTGGTATTCATTATCCAGATAATGAAATCGATAGGCAATTTGCAGTGGTATATCACATGCATAATTGGTATGAAAATAAAAGGATTAAAATAAAAGCATTTATTGACGGAGATAATCCGCAAATCAGGACGATTTCAAATATATTCTTATGTTCTAATTGGATGGAAAGAGAAACATTTGATTTTTATGGAATAGATTTTATAGGTCATCCACAATTAAAACGTATTTTAAATATGGATGAAATGATTTCTTTTCCAATGCGAAAAGAGTTCCCATTAGAAGACGGTGGAAGAACGGACAAAGATGATCGTTTCTTTGGAAGAACAACAGATAACTATTAAGTAAACTATTATAATTTTTCACATTCAATAAATGTCAGAACTATTATTACCACCAGAGCATCGTTATGCTAAGCGTATAAATGCGCAACTCAACGAAGATGGAAGCGAGCTTTCAATCTTGAATTTAGGTCCTACTCACCCTGCGACACACGGTATTTTTCAAAATATTTTGTTGATGGATGGAGAGCGAATTTTAGAGGCTGAGCCAACTATTGGTTACATTCACCGCGCTTTTGAAAAAATAGCCGAGAATCGTCCGTTTTATCAAATTACACCGCTTACCGATAGAATGAATTATTGTTCCTCTCCTATAAACAATATGGGATGGTGGATGACATTAGAAAAATTACTAGATATTGAAATTCCTAAAAGAGCGCAGTATTTAAGAGTAATTGTAATGGAGTTAGCAAGGATAACTGATCATATTATTTGTAATTCAATTTTAGGGGTTGATACTGGTGCCTATACTGGATTTTTATATGTTTTCCAATTTAGAGAAAAAGTATATGAAATTTATGAGGAGATTTGTGGAGCGCGATTGACGACAAACATGGGAAGGATTGGCGGTTTTGAAAGGGATTGGTCTCCTGAAGCATTTAGAAAATTAGATGTTTTTTTAGAAGAATTTCCTGCTGCGTGGCAAGAATTTGAAAACTTATTTGTCAGGAATAGAATTTTTATGGATCGTACAGTTAATGTGGGCGCAATAACTGCTGAACAAGCAATGTCATACGGATTTACAGGTCCTAATTTACGTGCAACTGGAGTAGATTATGATGTTAGGGTCGCCCAACCTTATTCTTCTTACGAAGATTTTGATTTTATTATCCCAGTGGGTAAATCAGGAGATACTTATGATCGTTTTTGTGTTCGTAATGCTGAAGTATGGCAAAGTTTGAGTATCATTCGTCAAGCATTAGATAAAATGCCAGAAGGAAATGTTTATCATGCTGATGTTCCTGATTATTATCTTCCTCCAAAAGAAGATGTGTATCACAATATGGAGTCTTTAATATATCATTTTAAAATTGTAATGGGAGAAGTTCCTGTTCCAGCTGCAGAAGTTTATCATCCAGTAGAAGGCGGAAATGGCGAATTAGGTTTTTACTTAATTACTGATGGAAGTCGTACCCCTTACAGATTACATTTCCGTAGGCCTTGTTTTATTTATTACCAAGCTTATCCTGAAATGATTAAAGGCGCTTTGCTTTCTGATGCTATTGTGATTTTGTCAAGTTTAAATGTAATTGCAGGAGAACTAGACGCTTAAAAAGATTGATGATTGCAGATTAAAGTCTCGATAATTTTCGGGATTGATTGCAGACTTTTATAATCTTATAACTAATAAAAACTTTTTGACTTTGCGCCTTTGAGGCAAAAACAATAAAAATGGAAAGAACATATCACGCACAAGAAATAAATATTACGGAGTCATTAATGAATCGTATTAATGAGCTTATAAGTCATTATCCCGCAGATAAAAGAAAATCAGCTTTGTTGCCTGTTTTACATGAGGTTCAAGATGCACATAACAACTGGTTGAGTATTGAGTTAATGAACAAAGTAGCAGAAATTATTCAAATTAAACCAATCGAGGTTTATGAAGTTGTTTCTTTTTACACGATGTATAATCAAAGACCGATTGGGAAATACATGTTTGAATTTTGTCAAACTTCTCCTTGTTGTTTAAATGGCGTGGAGGACTTAATTGATTATACTTGTGAAAAGTTAGGAGTAAAAGTTGGAGAACCTACGGCAGATGGTCTTTTTGAAATAAGAGCTGTTGAGTGTCTCGGCGCTTGCGGCTATGCACCAATGATGCAATTAGGTGATTTTTATAAGGAACATTTGACTAAAGAAAAAGTAGATCAGTTGATTGAAGATTGTAAAAATGATACTATAATATTACACGATAAATAACATGTCACAAAAAATATTATTAGATAAAATAAACATTCTAGGAATTAAAAACTACGATGTTTACCGTGCAAACGGAGGTTACGCCTCAGTTGAAAAAGCACTAAAAACCTTAACTCCTGACGAAGTAGTTGAAGAAGTAAAAACTTCGGGATTACGTGGTCGTGGTGGGGCGGGTTTTCCTGCTGGAATGAAATGGAGCTTTATAGATAAGAAATCTGGTAAACCGAGACATCTTGTTTGTAATGCTGATGAATCTGAGCCAGGCACTTTCAAAGATCGGTATTTGATGGAGTTTATTCCTCATTTATTGATTGAAGGAATGATTACTTCAAGTTACGCATTAGGTGCAAACTTATCTTATATTTATATCCGTGGTGAGTATATGTGGATATATAAAATATTAGAAAAAGCGATAGGTGAAGCTAAAGCAGCTGGATTTTTAGGTAAAAATATACTAGGATCAGGCTTTGACTTAGAGCTTTATGTTCATTGTGGCGCTGGAGCTTATATATGTGGTGAAGAAACAGCACTAATAGAATCATTAGAAGGTAAAAGAGGGAATCCTCGTATTAAACCACCATTCCCTGCTATATCAGGGTTATGGTCTAATCCTACTGTTGTAAATAATGTAGAAACGATAGCTGCTGTGCCGTGGATTGTAAATAATTCTGGTGCTGATTATGCGAAGATTGGTATTGGTCGCTCTACTGGAACTAAATTAATTTCAGCTTCTGGTCATATAAAAAATCCGGGTGTTTATGAAATTGAGTTGGGATTAAGTGTCTATGAATTTATGAATTCCGACGAATATTTAGGTGGAATGAGTTCTAATAGGCCTCTAAAAGCTTTTGTGCCTGGAGGAAGTTCAGTACCCGTATTGCCAGCTGATTTAATATTTAAGACCGCAAACGGAGAAGATCGATTAATGTCCTATGAGTCATTAAGTGATGGAGGATTTGCAACAGGTTCCATGTTAGGTTCGGGTGGATTTATAGTTTATAATGATACCGCTTGTATCGTGCGTAATACATGGAATTTCTCTAAATTCTATCATCATGAGAGTTGTGGACAATGTTCACCATGTCGCGAAGGTACTGGGTGGATGGAAAAAGTTTTATATAGAATAGAAAACGGTTTTGGTCGTGAGGAAGATATTGATTTGCTATTAAGTATCCAAAGCAAAATCGAAGGAAATACAATTTGTCCTTTGGGAGATGCAGCCGCTTGGCCAGTTGCAGCCGCGATACGCCATTTTAGACATGAGTTTGAATACCACATTCGTTTTCCAGAAAAAATTAAAAATAGAGATCACTTT
This sequence comes from Flavobacterium sp. PL11, assembly GCF_035985025.1. Classification (NCBI taxonomy): domain Bacteria; kingdom Pseudomonadati; phylum Bacteroidota; class Flavobacteriia; order Flavobacteriales; family Flavobacteriaceae; genus Flavobacterium; species Flavobacterium sp. PL11. The sequence continues at coordinate 280,664 of NZ_JAXCIA010000001.1, read as the reverse complement.
GTTGCTGAGCCTTTTGAAAAAGTAAAGCATTTACTAGGAGTAGCACTAGTTTAATATCTTAAAAATATAATGCGGGCTATTTGCACTGTAAATTAGAATATAAATAACGTCAATCTCATTTTATAAGGATGCAGTGTCGTAAAGAATAATAAAGAGTACTAAATTTTCAGAATCGATGTTTAAAGTCCAAATACTCTAAATTTTAAATCTGAAACTTTAAACCAATAGAAAAATGAAAGTAACAATAGACGGACAGTCGATAGAAGTAGAACCAGGGACAACAATCCTGCAAGCAGCACGTATGATAGGTGGTGAAGTAGTTCCGCCAGCGATGTGTTATTATTCTAAACTAAAAGGGAGTGGTGGTAAATGCCGTTGTTGTTTAGTAGAAGTTGCAAAAGGAAGTGAAGCTGACCCCAGACCAATGCCTAAATTGATGGCATCTTGTGTAACAGGTTGCATGGATGGAATGGAAGTGAATAGTAAGTCTTCGCCTAGAGTGCAAGAAGCACGTAAATCAGTAACTGAATTTTTATTAATAAATCATCCATTAGATTGCCCAGTATGTGATCAAGCTGGTGAATGTGATTTACAAAATTTAAGTTTTGAACATGGAAAATCACAAAGTCGCTTCATAGAAGAAAAAAGAACATTTGAGCCTGAAAACATTGGTGAAAATATCCAATTGCACATGAATCGTTGTATTCTTTGCTACCGTTGTGTAATGGTTGCAGATCAGTTAACTGATGATAGAGTTCATGGAGTTATGGATAGAGGAGATCATTCTAATATTTCAACGTGTATTTCTAAGGCAATTGATAATGAATTTTCTGGAAATATGATTGATGTGTGTCCTGTAGGTGCACTAACTGATAAGACCTTTAGATTTAAATCTAGAGTATGGTTTAATAAGCCTTATAATGCACACAGAGATTGTGATAAATGTTGTGGAAAAACTACGGTTTGGATGTTTGGTGACGAAATCCAACGTGTTACGGGTAGGAAAGATGAATACCATGAAGTAGAGGAATTTATTTGTAACACTTGTCGATTTGATAAAAAAGAAGTGACGGATTGGATCATTGAAGGTCCTCGAGCTTTTGAAAAAGATTCAGTTATTAATCAAAATAATTATACTAGAAAATTAGAGAAAGTAGAAATTGCTACTGAAGAACATATTCTAGCAGGTAGAGAAGAAGATCGTAAAAAAATAAGTATGGCCGAAGTTCCATTAACAGAGGAAGATATTATTAATCAAAAAAGGTTGGGTAATAATGGATAATACTTTTATAATAGAAAAAGGCTTGATCATTGTTGTTGTTTTTGGAATGACAATGTTAATGGCCATGTATTCTACTTGGGCTGAGCGTAAAGTAGCAGCTTGGCTTCAGGATCGTGTAGGTCCGAATCGTGCTGGACCTTTTGGATTGTTTCAACCTCTTGCTGATGGATTAAAATTATTTGCAAAGGAGGAATTTGAGCCAAATACGCCTAATCGATTTTTATTTTTTGTTGGTCCTGCTATTGCTATGAGCACGGCACTTATGACTAGTGCTGTTATACCTTGGGGAGATAAACTACATTTATTTGGCAGAGATATTTTGTTACAAGCTACTGATTTAAATATTGGGCTACTCTATTTTTTTGGAGTTGTTTCTATAGGTATTTACGGGATTATGATTGGTGGTTGGGCATCTAATAATAAATTCTCGTTAATTGGAGCAGTTCGTGCTGCATCGCAAATGGTTTCTTATGAAATTGCCATGGGTCTTTCAATCATTGCTTTATTGATGATGACTGGCACATTGAGTTTAAAAGAAATTTCAGTACAGCAAGCAGGTATGGATTGGAATGTTTTTTACCAGCCTTTGTCTTTTGTTATATTCTTAATCTGTGCTTTTGCTGAAGCCAACAGAACTCCTTTTGATTTACCAGAATGTGAAACTGAGCTAATCGGTGGATATCATACAGAGTATTCATCAATGAAAATGGGTTTTTATCTTTTTGCTGAATACGCAAATATGTTTATTTCCTCCACGCTTTTAGCTGTATTGTTTTTCGGAGGATATAATTATCCAGGAATGGAGTGGGCTGTTGATAACTGGGGTGTTAATATTGCCAATATCATTGGATTTGGAGCTTTATTTGTTAAACTTTGCGGATTCATATTTTTCTTTATGTGGGTTCGATGGACTATTCCAAGATTTAGATATGATCAATTAATGCATTTAGGTTGGAGAATATTAATTCCACTATCTATAATTAATATTATTATTACAGGAATTGTTATGTTGAGAGCAGATATTGCTGCCTATTTTGGATTTTAAAACTTGCTGCCTTTCGAAGGAAGTTTATAAAGAGATAAAGTAGTTATTAGGTAAGGCAGATCTATTATGGTGTAAAATAATATATCAAATTTTAATTTTTTGTTTTACATAAAGTACATACTAAATGGGAGAAATTATTATTCCAGATTAGATTATAATGAGTAAAATACTTCTTATTAGAAATCAAAAAGTAATGATTGTTAGCGATTGGGTTGAATTATATGGAGTAACAACCAAAAGATTAAATGAACAAGTAAAAAGGAACATTATAAGATTCCCTGAGAATTTTATGTTTCAGTTGAATGAAAGTGATAAACAATAGGTGATCGCAAATCGCTACCGCCTCGAAAGTTTAAAATTTTCTTCTTTTTGAACCTATGTAATTACAGAAGAGGGAACGATGATGTTAGGAAATGTTATTAATAGTTAAAAAGCAGGTAAATTTAGCATCAGGATAATAGAAGTTTTTGTAAAAATGCGAGAGTTTCTAAATGTTAAATTGAGCACTAAATTAGAAATGGAAGAGATTAAGAGAAATTTAATTATCACGATAAAAATATTGAATTAGTTTTTAGTTAGCTTGATGAATAAATTAAAAAGAACACAAGAAAGTAGAGAGATTAAGGATTGGTTATGAAAAATAAAAACACGAAATTAACTTAGAATCAATAAATACCTGAATGCCTAGCCCTGATAGAAGTTTAAATCCTTTTTATTCGCCACGGCAAATAAATAGATTGAAGCGTCAAGAGCAGGAGTAAACTTCAAAAAAAAGTAGAAAATGTCAATAGAAAGTATATCCTTATCAGGAAGAAAAAAATTAGTCTCAAACAATGAGATGAGTTTTTGGGAAAGAATGTATCTCGTTGCGATTATCAAAGGTTTGATAATAACAATTCAACATTTATTCACAAGAAAAGTGACGATTCAGTATCCGGAGCAAGTGCGGACAATGAGTCCTGTTTATCGTGGTCAACACATGCTAAAGCGTGATGAATTAGGGCGAGAAAATTGTACTGCATGTGGATTATGTGCTTTATCATGTCCTGCCGAAGCTATAACGATGAAAGCTGAAGAGCGTAAAGCTGATGAAAAGCATTTATATAGAGAAGAAAAATACGCTTCTATTTACGAAATTAATATGCTACGTTGCATTTTTTGTGGACTATGCGAAGAAGCATGTCCAAAAGACGCTATTTATTTAACTACTTCAAAAGTATTAGTACCTTCGAGCTACGATAGAGAAGATTTTATTTTTGGAAAGGATAAGTTGGTGATGCCTTTAGATATCGCAATGAAAAATGCACAATTAAAAAACGTGAATTAATGTCTGTAGTTCTTATAATATTTTGTGTGCTAGCTGCTGTAACTTTAGCAACTGCATTTTTAACTGTTTTTAGTAAAAATCCTATTCACAGTGCTATTTATTTAGTTATCTGTTTTTTCTCTATTGCAGGTCATTATTTATTACTAAATGCCCAATTCTTAGCGATAGTTCATGTTATTGTTTATTCAGGGGCAATAATGATTCTGTTTTTATTCACCATTATGTTAATGAATTTAAATGAGCAAAGAGAAGTCCATCGACCTAGAATTACAAGATTGGGAGCGGTTGTCTCTTTTTGTTTAATTTGCTTAATACTGATAGCCATCTTTGTAAACTCTAAACCTATAGTAGGTGAATATACTGCTACAGGCGAAGATTATCAATCTATAAAAGTATTAGGTAAAATTCTACTAAATGAATATATGGTTCCTTTTGAATTTGCTTCTATACTGCTTTTAGTGGCAATGATTGGTGCTGTTTTATTGTCTAAAAAAGAAAAATTAGAAAAGTAATATGAATAATATTTTAAACCAGATAGGTATTGAAAATTATATTTTCCTAAGCGTGATACTTTTTTGTATCGGAGTCTTTGGAGTTTTATATAGACGAAATGCCATTATCGTATTTATGTCAATCGAAATCATGTTGAATGCTGTCAATCTTCTATTTGTAGCATTTTCTACCTATCATCAAGACGCCGAGGGACAAGTTTTTGTATTCTTCTCAATGGCTGTTGCAGCGGCAGAAGTTGCAGTAGGATTGGCAATCTTAGTTTCGATCTTTAGAAATTTAGGTTCAATTACAATCGATAATTTAAAAAACTTAAAAGGATAGACTATAATGAACACGAATTTAGCTTTACTCTTACTGTTAGCTCCTTTTTTAGGATTTTTAATTAATATTTTTTTTGGAAAAAGTTTAGGAAAAACATTTTCAGGTATACTTGGAACTGTAGCTGTTGCCGTTTCCTTTATTATTTCAATCTATTTTTTTATTTTGTTAGGCACAACGCCTGATGGAGTCAAGGTTTCTCTTTTTGATTGGATCCAAATTAGTAATTTAAAAATTGATTTTGGTTTTCTGCTAGATCAATTATCTGTTTTGTGGTTGTTGTTTTTAACAGGAATTGCATTTTTGATCCACTTATATTCAATTAGTTATATGCATGATGATGATAAGATACATCAGTTTTTTGCCTATTTAAACTTGTTTGTGTTTTTTATGATTGCTTTAGTAGTGGGAAGTAATCTACTGGTTATGTTTATTGGTTGGGAAGGCGTCGGACTTTGTTCTTACTTATTGATTGGGTTTTGGTATAAAAACCAAGATTTTAATGACGCTGCTAAGAAAGCATTTATCATGAATAGAATAGGTGATTTAGGATTACTGATAGGGATATTCATTTTAGGAATGCTTTTCAGTACTTTAGACTTTATGGAACTTAAAGCTATTTTTCTAAATGGTGGATTGGAAGATAAAATAACAATGATTTCAATTGCAGCATTTGCATTATTTATTGGAGCTTGTGGAAAATCAGCACAAATCCCTTTATATACATGGTTACCTGATGCAATGGCTGGTCCAACGCCTGTTTCAGCATTGATTCACGCAGCTACAATGGTAACTGCAGGAATATTTATGATAACGAGATTAAATTTTCTATTTGATATAACTCCTAATGTGCAATCTATAATTGCTATAGTGGGTGCGATAACTGCACTTGTAGCTGCAACTATTGGTTTGGTGCAAAATGATATTAAAAAAGTTTTAGCTTATTCAACAGTTTCTCAATTAGGATTAATGTTCTTAGCTTTAGGTTTAGGAGCTTATGAAGTTGCTGTTTTCCATGTAATTACTCATGCATTCTTTAAGGCTTGTTTATTCTTAGGTTCTGGTTCAGTAATACATGCTTTAGGAGGCGAACAAGATATGCGTAATATGGGTGGATTGAAAAAAGCAATGCCTATTACGTTTACAACGATGCTTATCGCTTCATTAGCGATATCAGGTGTTCCATTATTTTCTGGGTTTTTCTCAAAAGATGAGATTTTATTAGTCGCTTTTCATCAGAATATTCCATTATGGGTTATTGCTTCTGTAGCTTCTATAATGACGGCATTTTATATGTTTAGATTGATGTTCTTAACATTTTTCAAAGAATTTAGGGGAACAGTAGAACAAAAACATCTTTTGCATGAAAGTCCAGCATTAATTACTATTCCTTTAATTATATTAGCCTTTCTAGCTACAGTGGGTGGAATTATTAGTTTGCCAGGAAACAGTTGGTTGAATAGTTATTTAACACCAATTTTACCAAAACTAGCAACAGCAACGCATCACTTAGGAACTACTGAATACATATTAATGGCCATTGCAGTTGTTGGTGGATTAGTGGGTATTGGTTTAGCGTACATTATATATATCAAACAAAATACAGTTCCTACACAGGATGCTGCAATTACAGGTTTCTCAAAAGTACTTTATAATAAGTACTACGTAGATGAAGCTTACAACTCAATTTTTGTGAAACCAATCAACGCATTGTCAAATTTTTTCAGAGACACTGTAGAGACAAGTCTATCTTCTTTAGTTTTTGGATTCGGGAAGGTTACTAACGAAATAAGTTATCAAGGTAAAAAATTACAGACGGGAAGTATTGGTCTTTATCTTTTTGCTTTTGTACTTGGGCTTTGTGCCATTGTTTCTTATTTATTTTTAGCTCAATAATTTATACCATGAATGTATCTCTCATATTAATAATACTTTTTGTTGGTGCTTTGGTCACTTTTCTCTCAGGTGATAAAATAGCTTCAAAAGTAGCATTGTTCTTTGGGTTAGCCGCAGCTGGCTGCTCAATTGTATTACTTAATCATTATAATCTTGGTGAAAACATTAGTTTTATTAGCCAGTGGATTTCAAAACCGAATGTTTCTTTCGCCTTAAAAGCAGATGGGTTATCGATGGCGATGCTATTGTTAACTACTGTTTTGACACCGATCATTATTTTTTCTTCATTTGGAAATCAATATAAAAATGCCAAGTCATTTTATGCGTTGATTTTATTTATGGCCTTTGCAATGGCTGGAACATTTTTAGCTAGTGATGGACTTTTATACTATATTTTCTGGGAATTAGCACTTATACCTATTTATTTTATTGCGTTAGTTTGGGGTAACGGAGATTTAGAGGAACGCAAAAAAGCAGTCATCAAGTTCTTTATTTATACTTTTGCAGGCTCTTTATTTATGTTAGTTGCTTTTGTTTATTTATACTTAAAAGCGGGCAGTTTTCTTATTGAGGATTTATATAAATTAGATTTATCTGCAAATGAGCAATTATGGATATTTTTAGCTTTCTTCCTTGCTTATGCCATAAAAATTCCATTAATTCCATTCCACACTTGGCAAGCAAATGTTTATCAAAAAGCCCCAACCGTTGGTACAATGCTCCTTTCTGGAATTATGTTGAAAATGGGTTTGTATAGTGTTATTCGTTGGCAATTACCATTGTCACCGCTTGCTGCTAAAGAGTATATGTTTATTTTCATCGGTCTTGGAATAGCTGGAGTAATTTATGGTTCTATAGTTGCGTTGAGACAAAGAGATTTAAAGAAACTATTGGCTTATTCCTCGCTGGCTCACGTTGGTTTGATTGCCGCTGGTACGTATACATTGACTATTGATGGATTTCGCGGTGCCGTATTACAAATGATTGCACACGGTTTTGTGGTAGTAGGTTTGTTCTTTGCTGCAGAAATCATTTTCAGAAGGTATGAAACTAGACTAATAGCTGAAATGGGTGGTATACGTGAACAGACGCCAAGATTTAGCTCTATGTTTTTAATATTAGTTTTGGCTTCGGTATCGTTACCACTAACTTTTAATTTTGTTGGAGAGTTTACTGTTTTATATAGTCTATCTCAAATTAATATATGGTTTGCTTTATTAGGAGGAACCACAATAATTCTTGGAGCATATTATATGTTAAAGATGTTTCAGCATGCAATGTTAGGGGAAACAAATGCAAAAGTCTTTGCAGATGTTTCACTAAACGAAGCAGTAACATTGGTTGCAATCATTGCGGTTTTATTGTTTTTTGGAATGTATCCAAAACCAATTATAGATTTGATTACGCCAAGTCTTGAAGAAATTTTAACTCAAATCAATAGAATCAACTAGTCAGATAAAAAAATGAATACATTAATAGCTATAATAGGATTAGGTGTTTTATGCCTTTTATTTGAAATTTTTAATTTGACTAAAGCCATTGTCCCATTAACAATCGTTGGTTTGTTAGCGGTTCTTGGTTTAACTGTATCTGAATTTGGTATGGAGCAGAGTTATTATAACAATATGATTGTTGTTAATAAATTTTCTACTTCATTTTCTGCTTTATTTATTGTGCTTACTACTTTCTTAGTGGCGCTAAGTCATAACTTTTATGAAAAACATCAAACCAAGATATCTGATTATGTTGCGATAAAAATATTTTTATTAGCGGGATCTGTTGCGATGGTTTCTTTTGGAAACTTAGCCATGTTCTTTTTAGGTATCGAAGTATTATCAATTGCACTTTATGTCCTTGCAGCAAGCGATCGATTGAGTTTAAAAAGTAACGAAGCAGGAATGAAATATTTCCTAATGGGATCTTTTGCCTCTGGTATTATTCTTTTTGGAATTTGTATGATATATGGTGCAATGGGAAGTTTTGATGTGAGTGACATCAGTGCGATGTCGCAATCGGCTGAATTACCTATTTGGTTTCCAATAGGTGTAGTCTTAGTAACAATAGGAATGTTATTTAAGATTGCCGCAGTTCCTTTCCATTTTTGGGCACCAGACGTTTACGAAGGATCTCCAACAATGACTACAGCATTAATGAGTACTTTGGCAAAGGTGGTTGCAATGGCTACTTTATATAAATTATTATCAGTGATGAATGCTGATATTTCTGAATCTTTTAAAATTGTAGTGGTGATTATATCAATGGCTTCAATGACTGTTGGAAATATCATGGCTTTGCGCCAAATTAACGTAAAAAGGATACTTGCTTATTCTGGTATATCGCATGCTGGTTTTATGCTAATGACTTTATTAAGCATTTCTAATTCTGCTGGAAGTTTACTGTATTATGCTTCTGCTTACGCATTAGCTGGAATTGCTGCTTTTAGTGTAATTATATATGTGTGTAAAAATAGAGACAATGAGGATATTGTAAATTTCCATGGTCTTGGAAAAAACAATCCTATATTAGCAGCTGTCCTAACTGCTTCTTTATTTTCCATGGCAGGTATTCCAATATTTGCTGGATTTTTTGCCAAGTTAGTTTTGTTTAGTGCTACTATTGAGGCAGGATATATTGCTTTAGTAATTGTTGCCGTTATAAATTCTATTATAAGTGTTGGATACTATTTTAAATTGATATTGGCTATGTACACTAAAGAGCCAAATGAAGAAAGAAAAGCAACGCCATTTATAATTTATGCAGTTGCAGTTATTGCTATTGGATTAAATATTGCATTAGGATTATTCCCTTCGTTAGTATTGGATTTATTGTCGTAAAAATATCATAATGTATTTATATAAAAAACCATTCGTTGCTGCGAATGGTTTTTTTTGTTTAAGGCTGTTTTAATTTGTAGGGAAATGAGATTACTGATTGTATGTTGTAAATATTTTTTCAATACGATTGTTATATTTTCTTTATGTAAATTAGAATTAAGTGGTTGATAAATTATAAATAGTTAAACAAATTTAGGATCACTATTATGCCAATATTTCTAATGCGCTTGAGTAATTTTCTTTAAGATGACTTATAATTGATAGAGTGCTGGAAATTTATAAATACCAATTTATAAAAACTTATACTGCACAAAAAAAGGTCTTAGCATTCATAAACGCTAATACCTTTTTACTTTTTATAGTTCAGCCTCATTTATTAGTTCTCATCAGGCATTGGTGCAGTTATATTAGTTCTTTTATCTAGTGGCATAGTCGCTTTCCATTGTCGTAATTGCTTTCCCAAAGCTGCCGAAAGTGATTGAACCACTTCTGGATTTTTCGCCGCAACATCATTGCTTTCGCCTTTATCAGTTTTTAAATTATACAATTGCTTACTGCGGTCACGCATATCATAAACCATTTTCCAATCGCCTTTTCTGATAGCGCTTTGATAATTGATTCCAGGTCCGTCTACCGCCGTCCACTTATTTGGGATATGAAAAATTATACTTCTACTATCATCTTTAAAGTTGGCATTTTTTAAAATTGGCATAAAACTTTTTCCGTCGATAGTTTGTATGGTTTTGTATTTAATTACTTTAGCCATTTCCAATAGAGTAGGGAAGAAATCTTCTATGATTACATATTGACTTGCAATTGTTGCTGGTTTGGTAACACTTGGCCACTTTACAATCATCGGTACTCTTATTCCACCTTCGTTTACAGAGCCTTTTCCGGCTTTTAATGGTAGGTTTTGAGTGTGTTCTGGTCCACCTCTTGGCGGTACCGTGCTTAAACCACCATTATCACTCATGAAAATAACAATTGTATTTTTATCTGCCTTTTTAGACCTTAAATAATCCATTATATCTCCTAGGCTGGTATCCATCCCTTCTATAAGACTGGCATATTTTGCTTCAATAGGATCTAATCCTGCATCTACATATTTTTGGTGGTACCGAGGGTCAGCCATAATAGGATCGTGAATCGCATAATGCGCCATATTTAAATAGAAAGGTTGTTTGTCATTTATAGGTTTTTCTATTGTTTTAATAGCTTCTTTGGTTAATGCATCAGTTAAGAAAGTACCTGTTCCATAATATTCTTGTAAGTCCGGAACTGATTGCCAGCTTCCTTTTCCTGGTTTGTTACCATAAAAATCTTCCGATAAATAACTTTGTGGATGACCAGCCGAATGGCCTGCAATATTAACAATAAAACCTAAATTCATAGGATTAGCTCCGGGAGTTCCTGATGAACCCCAATGCGCCTTACCAATATGAACCGTAAAATAGCCTGCATCTTTCAATAGCTGCGGAAAAGCAGTTGCATGTATTGTATGTGGAATTCCTGCCACCGGACTTAAACCGTTGTAATTCCATTCTGAGGATGAAAACTGATTGTCTCCAGCATCCGTAGGACTGTTTTTTGCAGGGGACGTCCAGTTTGTTATTCGAGCATGTGCAGAATTCATGCCAGTCAACATACTAACTCTCGTTGGTGTACATACAGGTTGTGCATAAGCATTTGTGAATTTCATTCCTTCCCGAGCTAAACGCTCCATGTTTGGAGTATGATAGCGTTTGTTTAATGGCATAACACTTTCTCCAAAAGGCAAAGAAGTATCCATCCAGCCCATATCATCGACCATAAAAACAATAATGTTAGGTCGTGATTGTGATTGTTTTTTTGATAATTGCGCAAAAGAGCCTCCTGAAAATACTAAGGCGGTTAAAACGCACAGAGAATATTGCTTTATTTTAGCAGAAATATTAAGGTTAAATTTCATATTAGACATAATTTGATATTTAAAAAGGCGTACAGATTATATAAATTTTTAGCAGCCATTATTTGTAAATTATTTAGCGGTTTTAGCAATCAATTATTTTATTTTATTTTTCGTTTGAAATAAGTCATTTCTATCTAAATTTTTCCAATCTGTTGCTGCCGATAATTTCCATTTTAGATCTATTGTTTCTGCGGATTCAGATTTTTTTAATAAATAAACCGAGATTGGATGATAGCCTGCTTTCAAGTAAATTTCTTCATTTAATTCGGTGCCGGAATGGTAACCAAAATCAGCATCAAATAGATTTGCTTCGTGCAATCGCACAAAAGCTCTACTAGAGGTTTGCATGGAGAAATTATATTTTCCATCCGTTGGTACTTTCACGAAAGTGGTATAAAGGAACATTCCTTTTTTAGTGTTTTTAGAAGTGTCACTAATTGATTTTGTAAATTTTTGCACCGTACTTTTTAACTCTTTTTCAGAAACTACCCAAGGGAAATCGCCTTCAAAAAATTGTTGTGAAACACCTTGATAAAATTTACCCTTTACAACAACTGCAGGAATTAAAGCTTTATCATAAGGGCGAATCGCAGCTGTATCAGCACGTCGTAACTGTAATACAGAAGATTTCATTTGTTCTTGCATTTTTTCAAAACCCAGCTTCACTGCTAAATTGTTTAATTCTCTTGGATCATTTACAACATCAAAAATTTCGAAATTGTCCTCTGATGATTTGATGTCAAAGCGAACTCCCTTGTAATTTCCTAGTCTGATCAATTGCATTTGGCCTCGCTTTTTATTTCTGTGTGAAGCATCAAATTCTTTAAAATCGGGTGTTCTCCCTTCGCCTTCGTATTCTACATATACTAGGCTTTCTTTTTGTTTCCCTTTAGCTATTAATGAGGGTAGTAATGAAACTCCATCTGTTCTAGCAGGAGCAGCAACACCAGCAATATCTGCAAATGTAGCCATCCAATCTGATAACATAGATGGCGTTGTGATTACCTTTCCTGCAGCAATATGTTTCGGCCAATGAGCCAAAACTGGCATTCGAACGCCGCCTTCAAGAAGATCTCTCTTGATCCCTTCAAAAGTGGCATTACTAGCAAAAAAAGTAGGTTTGAATCCCACAAAAGGAGCTGGAAGATATGATTCTACGGCGGCACCATTATCTGATGAGAAAACTACTAATGTATTTTCGTCAATATTTAGATCTTTTAATAATTGCAAAATATCACCTACGCCATCATCAATACGTCTATTAGCAGTAGCATAACGCTTGTAAGTGTCTGGCCACGCGATCTCGGGCGTAGCAGAATTGTTATCATCGTCATAAGTGGCAGTGGCATATTCTGGATATACAAATGTATCTGGCACTCCTGAAGCCGTATTTATCATTTCTCCTTTTTTACCAGTCCATTGCATGCCACCCTCTAAACCTAATCCGCTAGGATAGGCTTGCGTAGGTAATTCTAAAACAGCATGTGGCGCATCATAAGCAAGATACATAAAAAAAGGTTTGTCAGCAGTTGCCGCTTTTGAGTGTTCTACTATTTGTTTTTTGGCGACAGCCGTCCACAAATCAGTAGTGTACGACTTGGCCAATCCATCAGTGATATTTACATAATTATCATAGACTTCCTTTTTACCACGATAAACACCCTCATAAGGATAATGCTCGTGACCATCCATGTGACGGATGTATCCAAAATAAGTGTCAAATCCTCTTTTTAAAGGATGAGCGGGCCAGTAAGGAGCTGCTTTTTCATCAGTTCCCTGCAACCCCCATTTTCCTATTGCTATAGTTTGATAACCCGCTTCTTTTAAAACGGTACCCAGAGTATGATTATTTTCTAATGCTTTATCAAATTGATTGTTTCTAACGTGCGCATTTCCTTGATTTACACCAGTTAATAACGAACTTCTTGATGGTGCACAAACAGGTGCATTACAATATTGCTGTGTAAAAATAGCACCAGTAGCAGCCATTTGGTCAAGATAAGGTGTGATTTGATATGGTTTAGAACGATCGTCACTTTTCATACGTTGGTTTTGAAAAAATACACCAACATCGCCGTAACCCATATCATCAACAAGAATATATATAATATTTGGACGTTTGTTTTGAGCAGTAGTTTTTAAACAACTGAAAACTGTAAACACTGTTATGAATAAATAGCGGCTGAAAAGTGTATAGTTCATCTTTTTAAGTTTTTGAATGTTTTGGAATTTATCAGTTTAATAAAAGTAAAACATTCTGTTTTTAATAATAATTTGACATTTTTTAATTTTATTACAAAGCATTCAAAATGTGTTTTGCTTTACCAATCATTTCTTCGGCGCTTTGCTGTTCTAATTTTTTAATTTCAAACTCCGATAAAACAGCTTCTAAAGCTTTTAATTCTGTCTGTTTATCTTCTTTTTTATACTGCTCTTTTAGTATTTTTATTTTTTCAAAATCTTGAATACCTTCAATCAATTTTTCAAAACGTATAGAAGTCATTGGGCCTGGATAAACTTGAAAAGTATCGCCTGCTGGCCAAGCTGTAAATCGGCTGTCTTTTAATGGTTCTTTTGGCCAGCTGTTATACGCCCATCTCAAATAACCATCCATGTTTTTTGCGGCAGTGTATGATCCCAACCATACATGTTCAGCTGGTGGCGAAAACGTAAATCCGTTTGGATATTTCTCTGTACAACAGGTGTACCATGTGCTCAGCTTTCCTTGCTGCTGGCGTTTTTTCAATATAGCATCAGGAAAACTGTGGTAAGAAGCGATGCAATAATCAAAAATATCTTGTTCTATTTCAGGATGATATTCTCCAGCTAATGTAATTTTCCAGTCTGGATCTATTTTTTTTAATAATTTGATAACAGCTTGCATAGCGGGCATAGGACGTTCGTCCATTGCAATTGCAGTTATTGAAAACCATCCTTTTTGCTTAAGATGTTTTGTAAAATCTTGTAGCATTGATGTCCAAAAAACAGTATATTCATCTGAGCCAATTGCTCCTGTAAACGTAGTGTTCTTACCCAAATTCTCATCATAATATTGAAAGGCTATTTTCCAAGGAACCATACTATAACAATTGATGCGTTGATCGATTCCGCAGCTCATTACAAATGATACGTACTTATCAAATAAGCTGTAATCATAAATCCAACTACCATCTTTCTTTTTAGTCCATTTTATAAGACTTGGATAATCATCATAGGTTTGATGTCCCCAAGGTTCATCTACAATACTGGCCGTTATATTTTTCTGACCTGCATCAGCAAGCATGGTATAATATTTTCTCATTAAATCAAAATGCGCATCACTCCATAATTCAACATTATGAACTCTGGCGATAGCTGCTGGATGTTGCCAAAAATCAAGATTAAACGACCATTGTGAGGGAGGAGGTAATGTTCTATTCAGCACTTTAATGTTAAGCATTAATTGATAACTTTTGTCAGCATGAACAGTTACGGTAGCTGTATAATTTCCTTCCGTCGTATTGGCTGGAATTTTAATACTAAGCCAAATAGGTTGCACATTATCCTTTTTCAAAGAAGCAGATTTGTCTATTGTATTAACAGGATCAGCTACTAACGAGAAAGCAAAATCTTGTGGTTTGCGATGGCCGCAGCCAGCTGCAAACTCATCCGTAATTACATAATCAACAAAGCCAGAAGTAATATTAGTTCTCGATATCGTTTTTCCAGTATTTGATCTTAATTCGCTTACAGCTACTTTGATAGATGGAACATTAGTTTTTGCCCAAACTAAAAGTTGTGCATTTAGTTTTTCGCCCTTCCAAGCGGTAAGATTCAAATTGTTTTGCTGCTTGATTTCGGGGAAAACATTTTGTGTGTAGCGCCTATTGCTATTGCCAAAGCTTACACCTACTTTGCTTTTCATACTTCTCCATTTTGCGATTTGCACAACGGTATCAAAAGCAGGGATTTTTTGTAAATCAAGACTTATATCTTGCCCATTTGCATGTGATAACATAAAAAGGAATACGAAAATCCAGATAATATTATTTCTCATGTTATCTAATTATTAATTTTATATTTTACTCAAATCAGGCGAGTAATTATTATTGTATTGTACTATTTAAAATTTATAATTTTCCTTCTACATGATATACAGCAAAATTGATTATGTCAGGTTGCGCTACTGATTCATCAACCACCAATCGTACATTTTTTGTCACCACAGTTTTTTCAGATAGGAAAATATATTTATTTCCTACGGCACTACCTTTATTGATTGTCTGCCATTTTCCTTTCTCATAAACTTGAATGCTGAAGGCTCGTACTCGATGTCCTAATGCAATATTTTCTTGAATTACAAATTGATTTACCGCTGTTTCTTTATTCAATTTTAGTTCAATAATTTTTCCTTTGCCTTTTGTTGTTGCAAGAGGAGAATCGAATCTTTTTTTAATTTCGTCTCCCCATTCCTTTAGGCGTTGTACATCTTCTTTTGGCATAAGCCCAGTATTATCGGGCGTTAAACCCATAATAAGTGTGGCATTACGTCCAACTGATTTGTAATAAATCTTCATCAGTTCGTCTAAAGGATAAATGCTGTTTTCATCTCCCGGTTCCCAAAACCATTCGTGTCTTCCGTTAAAACCGCGCAAAGGCGCATCGGCCATTGCTGGCACCCAATATTTTCCATTTACATCCCCTTCTTTTAATAATTGAAAGCCGTTTTTAGAAATTCCGGGAATAGCACTTTCGCCTGAACCTGTAAAATTGTATGGAAATGTAGACCAGCTTGGATAGCTCACTGTACCACTTTCTGAACCGCCCCAACGTGCTTCTGCCAATTGATCGTTGTGATAAAACAAACAATCTGGTTGGTATTTTTTTACTATTGGCAACACATCTGGTGCGCCTTTATCAGGACTACTGGCACCACCATCAAACCATATTTCGAATAAAGGACCATAATTCGTGCAAATTTCTTTGACCATTCCTTCTACCATTTTGTTGTAATAGGCTTGTCTTCTTTTTTGCATGGCGCTATTTAGTTCGCCATCTACTACAAAATCATGCACACCAAAAAATGAATTCCATCGTATCCCAACATAAACACCAGGTTTTATACCATGCTTTCGACAAGCATCTGTAAAATCCTTAAAAAGATCTGCTTTTCCTTCTTTAAATTTTAAACTCTTCATCGAATACGGATTCACATCCGACTGAAATAAAGCGAAACCTGTTTCATGAGTTACAGTAAGAATTGCAAACTTCGCACCCGCTGCTTTTGCAGAAAGTACCCATTGTTCGACATCTAATTTTTCTGGATTAAAGATGTTGTAATCTACAACTGGTGTAATTCTATTTGTACCTTGATTGTATTTTGCAGTGTCAAATACATGTAAGTCGTAATGAAACACAACACCTAATTCGGCTTTTTGCCAAGCTAGTTGTTGTTTATTTGGCAGAGGCAAAGAATTAACTTGTCCGCTTACTGAGAAAGCGAATAGTATAAAAATGCTTGCTATTACAAACCTATATTTTGCGTTTATTTCCATTATTTATTTTAAATTTTTGATGTCCTTGTTATTTTATAAAAAAAATTAAATTGTACCAATGTCTCTTCTATAAAAATTAAAAAATTATTGAGTCATCAAAATGAAATAAATTTCAAACTATCAAAAGCTAACACTCTACCGCTAAATCTGTTTAGCTTTCAATATCTTGGCCTCTTTATCTTCGTATTGATTAATTAACTGATCCATTTTTACAGTCAGTTCATCAGTGATTTTTTTATACTTTTTTTGTCCGTATATATTATTCATTTCGTTAGGATCTTTTTTCAAATCATATAACTCCCAAGAATTAACACGCTTATAAAAACGCACTAGTTTATAACGATCTGTTCTTATTCCGAAGTGAGGAGACACTGAATGTTCA
Organism: Flavobacterium sp. PL11; assembly: GCF_035985025.1. NCBI lineage: Bacteria > Pseudomonadati > Bacteroidota > Flavobacteriia > Flavobacteriales > Flavobacteriaceae > Flavobacterium > Flavobacterium sp. PL11. The sequence continues at coordinate 263,585 of NZ_JAXCIA010000001.1, read as the reverse complement.
CCATTTTCATAGTAATGATAATAAATTGCATCACGGCCTTTAGCTTTTTTATCAGTAAATAAGGGCAACATTGATTCTCCTTGCTCATCTTTTGGTATCGCTACGCCTGCAGCGTCAAGCATAGTAGGGGCAATGTCTAAATTCATCACTAAATCATTAGAAACCGATCCCGGTTTAATCACACCAGGATAACGCATGACCATGGGTGTTCTAAACGATTCTTCATAGATAAAACGCTTGTCAAACCAGCCGTGTTCTCCTAAATAAAACCCTTGATCTGACATGTAAATCACGATTGTATTCTCTGTCAAATTATTTTTATCTAGATAATCCAAAGTTCGCCCAATGTTTCTATCCAAAGAAACAGCTGTGCTCAAATAATCACGCATATAGCGTTGATATTTCCATTCCGTTAATTCATTTCCAGTCAAGTTGCGAGATTTTAAATCAGCAGCTATTGGCAAATAATAATCGTCGAATTTTTTTCGTTGTTCCGGATTCATTCGGGAAACGGTTCCTTCTTTATCAGCCGCAGCATCATCCTTAAAAACTTTTAGATCGTAACCCATTACCATCGTTTTAGAAATAGACATATCCTGAACTTTGGCAGCTTCACGATTTGCATAATCATCATAAAAATTATGGGGTAGGGGAAAGGTAACATTATCAAAAGTACCCATGTCTTTAGTATCAGGAATCCAAGTGCGGTGTGTAGCTTTATGACCAATCACCAAACAAAATGGTTTGTCTTTATCTCGATTATCCATCCAATTTTCTGAAACATCTTCAACGATATCCGAAACGTAACCTTCGGTTCTTTTTTTAGTACCATCCATCATTTGGAAATCAGGATTGTAATAGTGTCCTTGTCCCGGTAGAATTTGCCAGTAATCAAAACCTTGTGGTTGCGATTCTAAATGCCATTTTCCAATCCAAGCGGTCTCATAACCTGAGCCTTTCAATTGCTTGATAAAGCTGTCTTGACTTCCATCAAAATGTGAATTTTCGTTGTCCTTAAATCCGTTTTTATGACTGTATTTACCTGTCAATATTACGGCGCGACTTGGCCCACAAATTGAATTCGTAACGTAGCCTTTGTTAAAGAGGACTCCTTCTTTAGCAATACGATCAATGTTAGGCGTCTTTACGTATTTATTGCCATAAGCACTGATAGCTTGATATGCATGATCATCAGAAATGATGATTACAATATTAGGTCTTTTTTTAGTCTCTGCTTTGTTTTGCGCAAGTAATGAAGCAGAAATGCTGCACGATAGTGCCAGAGCTAATGTGGATATTTTAAATATTTTCATCTTTACTTATTTTTTCATTTGTACGGTAGCAGCTGTATTTTGTAAACCCTCGGCAGTAGCTGTAAGTGTAAAATTGCCTTCTTTATCCATAGATTCCAATATGATTTGGCATTTTCCATTAAATAGCGAACGCTTCCAGTTTCCATCTAAACATTTGTCAGCCTCATGTGAACTTGGATCTCCGTTTCCAACTCCTAAAATAGTGGCATTTCCATTTAATTTAAACTGAATCATGTTCATAGCATCAGGAATTTCTCTGCCTTGTTTATCAAGAACACTTACATTAATTACAGAAACATCTCTACCGTCAGCAGTTATTGATTGGCGATCTGGTGTTAAAACAATTTGGTGAGCAGCAGTTGTCGTTTCTACAGCAGTACGAATTGTTTTTCCGTTTTTAGTACCAATAGCTTCTAGTTTTCCAGCTTCGTAAATAACATCCCATTCTAAATGGCCATTGCGCGGCATTGCTTTTTTGCCAAGACTTTTACCATTTAAAACTAGTTCTACTTCATCCGCATTACTATTACACCATACATTGACTTTGTCACCCTCTTTATGCCCGTTCCAATGCGGATATATTTTAATCACATCTTTGTCTGTCCACCAGCTTTGATAGTAATAATAAGTATTTTTTGGAAAACCACAAACATCCATTATTCCAAAGTGAGAATTTACATTTGGCCACGTAAAAGGCGTTGGTTCACCACGATAGTCAAAGCCAGTCCAAACAAAACCTCCCATTAACCAAGGTCTATCTACGGTAAACTTCCACCATTGTTCGGCATTTTGTCCCCAACCTGGTTTGTTCATGTCGTAATCTGGTAAATATCCTTTTTCTGGATCCTTTACATACATTCCACGGGAACTTACCATACTTGAAACTTCGCTAAAAACGATAGGTTGTGTGGGATGTTCCTTATGATAATCATCTAATTCCGCAATGTGGTAATTAAAACCTCTCACGTCCATTTCTTGATTAATTCCTTTGAAATTAATTCCGTTATTTCCACCGTATGTACTCATACGAGACGGATCTAATTCTCTCTGGCGTTGTACTAGAGTATGCGCCATACGCCTGCCTAGCTCGGTGTTTTGAACTCCGGTTTCTTCGTTTCCTAAACTCCAAAGCATCACACTTGCATGATTCCTGTCTCTTTTTACTAATCGTTCAAACTGATCTAGATTTTCTTTCCCAGTACCTATTACACGAATCTCATCCATCACTAACATTCCCAGTTTATCACATGCATCCAGTACTGATTTTGAAGGTGGATTATGACTACAACGATACGCATTAACGCCCATTTCTTTCAGCAATTTTATTCTGTAGAATACTAAAGCGTCTGGTACTGCGGATCCAACACCAGCATGATCTTGATGGACGCACATTCCTTTTAATTTCATACCTTCTCCATTAAGATAAAATCCTGTGGTAGCGTCAAAAGTGAAGGTACGCACTCCAAATTCCGTTTCGAGATTGTCTATTGTTTTTCCATCCTTTTTTACTATTGATACTAATCGGTAAAGGTTGGGTGTATCAAGCCCCCACAATAAAGGGTTTTTAATAGAAAAGTTCTGTTCAACTTGTTGTGTTTCGTTATTTTTTATCTTTAGTTTTTCGGTTCTCGTTGGAGTAACTTGTGTTCCTTTAGCATCAATCAAATAAGAAGATACTGTGCAATCTACTGTTTTACCTTCTTGATTTTTAACCGTTGTTTGAGCCACTACTTTTGCTTGTGATTTCTCCACTTTGGCATACACATAAACACCATATTCTGGAATATGAACTGGCGTGAATGTTTCTAAATCTACATTTCTATATATACCCGCTCCTTCATAGAACCAGCCTTCATATTGTGTGGCATCAACGCGCATAACGATTAGGTTGTCTTTCCCAAATTCGATAAAATCAGTAATATCAAAAGAGCTTTCGGTGTAGCCACCAAAATTTCCTCCTATATAATTATTATTTACAAATAGTTTAAAATCACGATAAACGCCCTCAAATCTAAGCACAAAACGTTGTCCTTCCTTTGATTTATCTACGGTGAATTTTTTTCTATACCACCCTATACTATTATCGGGATAAAAACCACCAACAGGTCTATAACCATGGCTTTGCACATCAAAATGTTTGTGGTATTCAAACGGAAGTTCAACAGCCCAGTCATGAGGGACATTAACTGTACGCCATTTACTATCGTCAAATTTTGGCGCCACAGCACCGCCGCCGCCGCCAGCAATAGTAAAATTACGAACAATGCCGTAACTGAAATCTTTTTCAGGATTATTAGCGCTTCCTAAATGGAATTTCCAGTTTTTATTCAGTGATTCAGTTTGTCTGGCTGTCGCTATTTTATCGTTGTTTTGCGCAGTACTACTTTGTATTGAAAAGCACAAGATAGAAATGCAGAGTAATAATCCGTAGCCGTTTTTAAGATAGAGTGTCATATTTATTATTAATTATATTTTTTTTTGTTTATTCTTCTATTAGAAATCCAGTACAAATATTATTGCCTCTACTAATTTGTACTGGAATCTTCTTAATTTATTCCATTTTTTTGATAATGGTTAACTTAAAAATTCTAACCATGCTAATATTTGCTCGATCATAATTATTTCCAGATGGATAACAGCTGATATAAATTTTGTTTAGAGGCATGATTATACTTCTAAAACTTAACAACTTTCAGCTGTACTTGTTTATTTTAAAAATCAACTAACCGTGTTACATTTGGTAATGATAGCTGTTTTAATTCTGCTCAAAAAGATATTCTCAAAAATAGAACAGATTCTTTGTTTAATACACCAGTGCCTACCAGTTTTTTATAATAAGAATTTAAAAAAAAGTATTTCTTAATTTTATATTTGATTTAAGCTTTTATGTACGGCATTCTACTACTACATTTATAAAGAAAGGCTTTTTACGAATAAAAAGCCTTTCTTCAACAATTACAACTAACTCAAAAATATTATTACCAACCTGGATTTTGTTTATATCTAAAAAATATGATTTGATTTAATATAACAGTTAAAGAAGAATCTTTATCGACTTTAAATTTATATCCTGAAATTATGTATCCTACTCTTTGTAATTTTATATATAACCTATTGCATTTTTGTTTCATTTATTGATACGCACGAGCTAGTTCACTGCTCTTTTTTATAATTGATAAACTTTTTTAAACGAAATGAAGATAATAGCTTGAATTTATTAGCACCTTAATTAAACACATCAGAATTACAACCATATTGAACTTTTTAATTTATTGTTAAATACAATTGAGGGAGATTAGTTTTTTTAAGGCTTAATTCCTGTTGCGGTAAATTCAGCCAAAGTAAGGCTTGTAAAGCCAGTATTCTGAACTCTTATGTAACGTCCTGATACTGCTGTCAATATTTGTGTAGGTCTTCCTGCCTTACCAGGAGTATAAAAACTCTTGACACCTTGCTGTGCTAATGATTCTGCTACGCTTGTCCCTTTGAAAGGTACATTAGAAATGAATACATAAAAATTTACCGTGCGATCATCGCAACAATCAGTTCTATTCCAAATTTTTACATCATCAATTAATGGAGAAACAGCTCCTAAATCTACTTGCCAATATCCTTCAGCAATTGCACCTGTCTCACATACAGAATTAGCAGCCCAATCTCCATTGGTATTCCCATCATTTCCTCTCGCAGCAGGTGAGCCACTAGGTCCATTCTTAGAAGCAGGCTTACCGTTAGATAAATTACCTCGAACAGGCGTTGGAACCCTGAATATATAATATTTGGTAGCCAAAGCATCATTTAAAGTAATATCCGTTGTTGAAACCGATGCAACTTTTATTGGTAATAAATAGTCTGTATCTAGAGCAAGAATACGTGGATTTATAATCAGGTTTGTTTGTTGGGAAGCTTTGCCATCTTTAGGTATTGTCAAGTTCGCTGTTTCCAATGAACAACTTCCCTCTGGCATTACAGAATAGCTAGTGTTATTTCTGGTATTAAATCCTGTAATCAAGCTATTATCTAAAGCAATTGTTGCATTCGAACTTACAGCAGCAGGGCTAACAATAGCTACTGCCAATGGAAATTTATAATCGGGATTAAACGATAACAAAACATTACTTTCTATAGCAGTCTTACCTGCTGGTACTATAAAAATACCATTATCATCAGATCCCTTAACCAAATCGTCATTGGTGTTACATCCTGCCAATAAATTGAGCATAGCAAGACAGCAAAAGAGATATTTAAAATAAATTATTTTTTTCATTTTTTAATTTTTTTCTATGTTAATTAAACTTATCCTGTATTCATTATCAAAGATTACCATGCCCCTGGATTTTGAACCAGTTTAGTGCTCTTCTGTAATTCGACTAATGGAAGTGGATATAAGTACATTTTTTTATCCCAAAATCTATTCTCATAAGGAGTACGAACAAAAAATCCAGATTCGGTAGGAGCATTCATATTCATTCCATAAAAAGGACCTCCTTGATGGCCTTCACCAGTACCGTCAGCTATCATCCATCTTCTAACATTAAAATAACGTTGTCCTTCAGTGGCTAATTCAACTCTCATTTCTCTTCTTATTGCTAATCTTTGAGCTTGCTGATTTCCTGCAATTCCTAGATTGCTAATCTCGAGGGATGGTATACCAGCACGTTCTCTTACTTTATTTACATATTGCAATATTTTAGCATCATTTGGAGTGACCTCATTTAAAGCTTCAGCATATAATAAGTAAAATTCGGCAAGTCTAAATATTATAGAAGGCCTGTACTTATTTCTTGGAGAACTACCTTCGTTTCTAACGGTTTTATCTAATCGTTTGTATAATAAGTAACCAGACCAAGGATAATTTTCGGATGAATTATCATTTCCGCTCCCTTTATTGAATTTAATTATATTATTATTTCCATTATGCCATTTACGCCCCTGAAACATTACTGTTTGATAAAATCGAGGTTCTCTATTAATCCACATTTTGTAAGTTCCTACGTTAGTTTGACCACTTAGATCCTCACCAGTTTCAGAAAACCCACTTTCAGAATACAATGGAGATTGCTCTTTTTGCTTGCCATCTATCATAAGAAAGTCATCCACTAACTCTTGAGTTACTGCAATAGAAGCAAATCCTGACCCTTCAGATCTTGGAGTTAGTCTTCTATCAGTACCATCTTCTCCTAATGAACCCCAATCATTATTAGGATTAGCCCAAATGATTTCATTATTGTAATTAATGAATAGTTCATATAAAGATTTATGTGGATCGAAAACTCCTACTGTAGTAGCCTTATATAGACTATAATTTCCAGCGTCTGCAAAAGTAATAAGCTCTTGCAATGCATTTACTGCTTTTTGCCATTTAGTACTGTCAAATGCCGGAAAAATGCTTTTACCATCCTCAGGATTCTTAACCGCTAAAGCTTCAGCATAACCTCCATTTAGAAGTGGGCTGGCTGCATAAACCAATAGCTTAGCTTTTATAGCTAATGCAGCTCCTTTTGTGGGAAGTGCTAAAAAAGCATCAACTGTTTCTTTATCATTAAGTTCACCTGCAACTTCGGTTAGTTCAGTATCTATAAAACTGACCACTTCATCTACTGAATTTCTAGCAAAATCTAAACTTGATGAGCTTGGATCAACAGCAGTTTTCATTATAGGAATAGGTCCATACTGTTCAAACAATAGATAATGATAATAGGCTCTTAAAAATCTAGCTTGAGCTTTCATTTTAGCAAGCTCCGCATCATCAATATAATCTGCTGCACCACTTTTCGGGATTGCTTTAGCGTTTTCTAAAAACAAATTAGCCTGTCTAATTTGGCGGTATAAAATACTCCATCTATGAAAAGGTGCATTCCCTGCATTAAAACCGTTTGATGTAAGGTTTCTTAAAGTTCCTTGAGCCATTTTTAGTTCATCCGTTGCCCCAGCCCATGGATTGTCTAAACCATCCATTGAATAATCTGTTCCAAATACCATGCAAGAACTATTAGGGATTCCGGTAAAAACGTTTCTATGGAACTGTCTTGTATTAGCAGGGCTAGTAAATACCTTATCCAAAGTCAATTCACCTGCCAACTCGTTTGATACGTCTAGATAGTCATTACTGCAATTCATAGATATAGCCGCAAACAAGAATAAAATGGCTATATGTATTTTATTATATAATTTCATAAGTGTTTTTTTTAAAGTGTTAGTTCAAGTCCAAAAGTTATTGTTCTAGGTAACGGATAATTTAAACCCGCATTTGCATTTCCTATTTCAGGATCCCACATTTTAATCTGATCCCACACATAAAGATTGTTTCCCATTACATAAACTCGTCCCGTAGTTAATCCTAATTTATCTAATAAACTTTTATTCATATTGTAACCTATTTCAACGTTTTTTAGACGTACAAAACTAGCATCTCTTGACCACCAAGTACTAGCTACATTATTATGAGCATAAGATGTCGATCTTATACGTGGATATAATACATCTTGAGATGGATTAGCTTGTGTCCATCTACTTAGACCTTCTTTTCTTACAGCACTTTCTTCAACTCCAAAAGTAAAAGGAAAGAAACCTTGAGGATTATCTCCTCCAAGTACTGTAGATACACTAGCTGCCCCTTGGAAAAAAGCATTTGCATAAAAATTCTTGTACTCTGCATTAAAACCAACACCATAAACTATTTCTGGGATACTTGGTTTTGCAGAGGTAGCTCTACTTTGGTCAAATTGATCAATTAAACCATCCCCATTCAAATCCTGGTACTTAATATCACCTGGTAAATTTTTGGCACTTAGTGTAGAAACAGCCAATCCACTTTTTAAAGCATAAACTTTCGCTCCATTTATTACTGTTATATCAAAATCGTTGTCAGTATAAAGACGTTCTGCAGTATATAAATTAGGAGAGTTCAAGCTTGTTCCTGTAATATTCATCCATGAATAAGACTTTTTAACCTCATCATATTCTGTTATTTTGTTTCTAGCAAAGGTGAAATTTCCTCTCATACCTACTGAAACGTCTCCAAAACGTTTTTTTGCATTTAAGCTTAAATCAACTCCTTTATTGGTTACCTTTCCGAAATTTTGCCATGGTGATTGTCTAAAACCTGTAGATGCCGCAACAGTATTTCTTTGCAACAAAATATTAAACCTCGAGTTATCAAAATAATCCGCTGTCAAAGTTAGATTGTTATTAAAAAATCCTAAATCAATTCCTATATTTCGTTTATCTTCAATTTCCCACGACAAAGTTGGCGCTGCAAAACGTCCTTCAGCAAAACCACCTAAACCATTTAAAGTGCCACTTCCTCCAATACCAATTGGATAACCTGCAACATTCACGAAAGTTCCTCTATATAGGAATCTATCACCCCCAGTATTATCATTTCCAGTTCTTCCTACAGACGCTCTAATTTTTAGTTCATTAACTACGTCTTTTATGCTCTCAAAAAAACTTTCATTACTTGCAATCCAAGCCACACCTACTGCTGGAAAAAATCCATATCGGTTACCTTTAGAAAAAGCTTCACTTCCTGTAATTCCAAAATTTGCTTCAATTGAATATCTACGATCATACATGTATGTACCTCTACCAATATATGCCTGTTTTCTAAAGGCAAGAGCTTGGTCATTATATTGAATTTCTTTCTGATAGTATAACAACATTCCACCCACGAGATGCTTACTATCAAAAGTTTTAGCATAGTTTAAAGATGTTTCAAGATATATGTTTTTATTTCCAGTACTGCTTTCAATAGGTTCTCCAAAAGTTGTTTCATTTACAGTTTGGCTATAAATCAAATCCCCATTAATATCTCTTCCATTGGCAATAAACTGAGGTGGGGTTTTTCTTCTGGAAGAAAGAAATTTGGAATCAGAATCATAACTTACAACTCCTTTTATCATTAATCCATCAGTAATCACATCAAGTTTTTGCTCTATAGCAACTTTTGATTGTAAACTGCTTCTCCACTCTTTAGAATAGCCAGATTCCATAAGTGAATTATAAGGGTTCGAACGATTGTCACTAGGTGTTGGGTGTGAAGCAAAATGCCCATCTGAAAAAATCATCGGATATAAATTTGGCGGTGCTGTTGTCATATTTCTAAAAAGCGTAGAAGTACCAACTCCTGGATAATTCGTTTCTAAATACTGACCACTTAAGTCAACTCTTAATAAAGTAGTATTTGTTACATCAAAATCCACATTTGATCTTAAATTGTAGCGTTTCAATCCAATATTATTTTCATAATTCACATTAGGATTTGATTTAAAAATACCACTTTCTCCAAAATATGCACCAGAAATAAAGAAACGAGCTTTTTCTCCTCCTCCTCTAAAATTCAATGTATGTCTTTGATTGTTAGTAGTCTTTTTCAATAAATCAAGCCAATATACATCTGGATATAAATCAGGATCTAGTCCTGATTGAGTTCTTGCTATTACTTCATCTGAATATTTAGGTTGCTTACCTTCATTGTTCAAACCTTCATTGTACAGTTTCATAAAATCAACTGAACCTAAAAAATCAGGTAATCGAGTAGGTTGCAATAAACTATACTCTCCTCTATAGCTAATTATTGTCCTTTGTACTTTACCTCTTTTAGAAGTAATTAATATTACGCCATTAGCTCCTTCAGCTCCATATATAGCAGTAGATGCGGCATCCTTTAACAACGTGAAAGTCTCTATCTCATCTGGTTCTATATCGTTCATATTCCTAGGTATCCCATCAACTAACACTAATGGTGTTGTTCCACCTTTAAAAGAACTAATTCCTCTAATATAAAACTCAGAATTATCATACCCTGGTTCGCCCGAACGTTGAACTGCAATAATACCAGCTATTTGGCCGGCCAAATTATTACTTAAACTGCGATTTGGTAATCTAAGAGCCTCCCCTTTTATAGTGCTTATTGCGCTCACTACACTTTCCTTCTTTTGCTTTCCAAATCCAACGACAACAACATCATCTAATGAAGCGGCAACAGATTGTAATATAACTTTTATATTAGTTTTTGAATCTACAATTACTTCCTGATTCAAAAATCCTATATATGAGAAAATCAAAATATCTCCTTTATTAGCATCAATCGTGAAATTGCCGTCCATATCAGTAGAAACTCCAGTTGTGCTACCCTTTTTCATTACATTAACGCCTGGAAGTGTGTTTCCTTGCTCATCAACTACTTGGCCTGTGATTTTTGCAAATACAATATTTTTATTTGAAATTGCCATCGAGGTATTTACTAAATTTGCGTTTACATTGCTGTTTGCAGCATAAGCTGAACCGACTATAAAGACTCCTAATATAAGCTGAGTGAATACAATTTTTTTTACCTTAAAAATTGTTTTGGTTTTATGTTTTTTAATCATACTTAAATGGTTTTGTTAGTTTTAGATTAATTAGAATTACGTAGTATTAATTTTGGATAACTTCTCTGAAAATAATTTGCTTTAAAGTAATTTTCTTCTTCTTGTAATTGTTGCTAATTTTTTTTGCCTTTCTTCATAATATTTATTTATTGTTAGTATTTATTTTTGTCATAATTATCCTTTGTATTTCTCACATGATAAAAAATAAGTTTTGAAATTAATACTAAACTAAATCCTGTTATTTGCTAAAGTTTAATATGATATATCTACTATTTTTATAATTATCTTTTTATTTGAATCACAGTTAATTTCAGTAAAGATGATTCGATCAGATAAAGCAAGTACAAAAATGTCTTTTGATTAAAATTTCATCTATTTAACTAATTTTGAAATAAATCATATTAACAAAAATATAACAGATTCTATATGGATTACACCAGCACCTACCAGTTTTTTTATTACTTGTGTAAAATTTTTAACTTTGTCATAATTAATAACGAAGTATTTTACTATCATCTATAATTAAGTACTTATACAAATTTAAGGTACTATAGCTGTTTCGTCATGTAGCCTTTGTAGAGTGCAATTATTTAGGATTAATTCTAAATATAATTCGTTGGAATATTTAAGAATAAATTTTTTATAAAATAACATGAATATTATTTTAACAGATTTGGTATTAAATAAATTAGTACCTACCAGTTTTTCTGTATTAGATTTAAAAAAAGCATATATATCCTCTTTAGTTTTTAAATGAATTGTATTTCTATTTTTCAATCCTTTTATAAAACAGTAGATGTTGATAGATCATATAACTAAAAAAAGGCTTTTTACGAATAAAAAGCCTTTCAACAAGAAATAGAACCAATTTAAAAAAAATTATTTCCAACTTAAATTTTGTATTCTTAATAAAATCTTTACTCTTTAGCATCCCATTTTGCATCCATTTTATCTGAATCTTTAAAATAATTTATGCCTAAAGTGTCCCAATGTTTTTGCATTTTTTTAAGTGCTATTTTAAAACTGTCGTAATTTTTATTATCCATTACTGTCCAACCTACTTCTGCATAGGCTGCAATTCTTGGAAAAGTTTGACGTTCTACATCAGCATCGGTAGGTGTCCATTCACTCCACATTTGACAACCTAATCCATAAATATTTTTGTGATATTGCGGTTCCAAACCTTTAGGAATAGGGTCAAAGCTATATGCTTTTTTTAGAGGAATAGATTCATAACTGTAATCTAAATAGGTTCTGTCGTGTAATGAATTTACAATACCGTACCCTTTTTTTGCAGCATCAGTTAAAAGTTGTAAATCACCTTTCCAAAAATGAACAATTACATTTTTAGCCAGTTCCTTTTCGGCCTCTTTGTCACTTTTCTTTTCTGCAAAATCTTGATGGATATTTTTACCTAAAATCTCATTCCATCCCATCATTCTACGCCCGTTTTCTTCGATATATTGTGAAATTTTATTGGTGAAATCAATTTGCAAATCGGCAGGTGAATTAATATTGTTTGCCTTCATATACTTTTGAACTGAAGCGGTGTTTTCCCATACTTCATACCCTACTTCATCGCCACCAATATGAATCACTTCTGATGGGAATAATTCAAAAATTTCATTCAAAACATCTTTAATGAAAGTGATCACTTCTGGTTTAGTAACATCGTAATTATCATATAAACGTCCGAATTTAACGGGAACCTCGATAGGTATACCTGCTGTTCCTAACCAAGTGTAAGCAGCAATCGCTGCGCTAGAATGTCCTGGCATTTCAAATTCAGGAACGATGGTAATATTTCGCGCTGTAGCATAAGCAACAATATCTTTTATTTGGTCTTGAGTGTAAAAACCTCCATGTGGTTGACCAGAAGTTTTTCCGCTTTTCCAAGTGCCAATTTCGCTGTCTTTACGAAAAGCACCTACTTTAGTTAAAAGCGGATATTTTTTTATTTCAACGCGCCATCCAGCATCATCAATTAAGTGCCAGTGCAAAGTGTTCATTTTTAACAATGCCATTTGGTCAAGCATTTGTTTTACGAATGCTTCGCCATGAAAATAGCGGGCGTCATCAAGCATATAAGCACGCCACTTAAAACGTGGATTATCCTTTATAGTAACGGATGGTATTAAGTATGCCGTTTTTTGTGAATCTTTTTCAGTTTCAATAGACAATAATTGTTTCAAAGTTTGTACGCCATAAAAATAACCTGCTTTACTTGTGGCTGAGATAGTTATTTTTTTTGGAGTTACTTTCAATTCATAACCTTCAGCATCTAAACCTAATTTTTGTTCGAAAACAATTGATGTTTTCCCAGCTTTTTTTTCTAAAAGCTTAAATTTAGTAATCGCTGAGACGTGATTTTTTAAATCTTGTACTGCGCTCTGTTGTTCTGCTAAATTTGTCAAAATAGCTTGTCCATCTTTAAATTCAAATGAAGATTCATGCACACTTAGAGATAAAGGTTGTGGGACAATAGCAATTTGCGATTTTAAAAAAGATCTATTTTTCTGAGCGAAAGAACTTATTGAAAGTAATGCTAAAAGAATAATAGGTATTAGATTCTTATTTAATACTTGTAGTTTCATTGGTTGTCATTTTTATGGTTTAATGCATATAAATTTAAAACATCCTTTAAAGGAGTTTTGTATAATTATACTGAACTTTGTTTTTGATATTTTATATTACTTGCTTACTTTCTCGAAGTGAGGTAAAGTGGTTAATGCTGTTTTTACAGTTATTTTACTTCCTCCTTTATAAATTTTACCTGTCCAGTCTTTCCAAGTTCCTTGTGGTAATTGTATACTTTTTGTTTGTGAATTTTTTTCTAAAACTGGCGCAATCAATACTTTGTCACCAAGCATATACTGGTCGATTACTTTTTCAAAACCTTGATTTGGAAATTCATATTCCATAGTTCGCACAATTGGCTGACCTGTTTTTGCAGCTTCTTTTGTCAGAGTCATTATATAAGGCGTAAACTTTTTTCTAAGTGCAACCGCTTCTTTAACTGCATTCAAGTGTTCAGGATCTAAAATTCGCCATGGTGCGACAGAAAATTGCATCATAGGCATTAAAGCATGTATTTGTGCTGATCTTACGATTAAATCTTGATCGATAGTTTTAGTGTTTAAAAAAGAAGAAAACTCTCCGCCACCAATCATGTCTGGACATGAAAAAGCGTAACCCATAAGTCCTTGCCCAGTAATATTTGGGATAAGCATCTGTAGGTCTCTCCAATTATGCGCTTTATCACTCAATCGCTGTGCTAATGGCTTTCCTGCCATTTTCCACATAGCACGATATTCATTGAGTGGATAATCTAAACCTATTTTTCCAAATAATTCAGATTGCTCATTGGGCGTAGTCGCTGGAATATGGCTTACTAAATTATCTGGATAGAAATAAAAATCACCAGCATCTAACTTAAATCCATCAACATTGTATTTTTTCATTAAGGAATTTAGCTCTCCTTTAAACCACTTCTCTGCTGCAGGATTAGATAAGTCAAGTACGGCACTAGCGCCATTCCACCAGTAAATCATCGCTGGTTGTCCAGGTGGAATCCAAGGTACAATTGATGAATTAGTATCTTTACTATTTTTAAGGAATAATCCCTTCTTAGCTAAGTCGCGATAGACATCGGAATCTGGACTGACAAAAGGACAAACCCACAGCATAACCTTAAACCCAAGCTGATGTAACTCTTTCATCATTGCATCAGGATTAGGGAAACGTCCGGGATGGAAATCCCACTTTCCATAATTTTCCTGCCAGTTGTCATCTATCATCAATACGCCTGGAGGAAAGCCATTATCAATAATTGCATGTGCGTAGGCTAATATGTCTTTTTGATTTTGATTGTACATCAATTCAATCCATGTATTGTATTGAGGTGCTGAAAAAAGCATTTCATCTGGCATTTTGCCATCTGCAGCAAAATAATTTCTAGAAGCAAAATTAAAGGCTTCTTTCAAGGATTTACCTGCTTTGTTTTGTAGAATTTCACCTTTGGCTTTATCTATTACAATTGTATTTTTAAGAAATGAAAATCGAAAAGGTTCTTCACTCCACAGCACACGGCCTTTATTAGAGATAAGCAAAGGTTGGACTTGATTTCCTTTATTATCGCCGTACATATTATAAGAAAACCCTTCTTGATAAGGCATAGAAAATCCGTCATTAACTGCTCCGCCCCACCAAAGCTCGTTTGGCAATATAGGAATACTTATGGAGGGATCTTTATCTGCTGCACTCTTAGTTAGTAATGTTTTAGTATGTTGAGTGTTAATAGCAACAGCGTTAGTTTGAGCTATTATAAATAAAGGCACTAACAAAAAGATGTAAATATGTAGCTGTTTCATTTGTTTAAGTATTTAAATAATTAATTAATAGTAAAGAATTATGGTCAATGTGATTGCTAATTTGATATGTATTGTTTTATTAAATTTTCATTATTTATCATTGATAAAAAGAGGATGAAAAACGTTTATATACAGATATCACATTATTTAGTAATTTTTTCAATTTCAATATTTAACAAAAATGTCTGCTTTTATTTATTATCGTTTTTCTTGATTATTGTATATGTACTATGATTTCTGATTGTTCTTAATTTTAGGTATGGTTTATAATAAAATTGAAATTCTATAAAAGAAACCCTTTTTAATGTATGTTTAAATAAAAAACATATATTCAAAACATTTTTACTTAAAATTCAATATTATTTATTGTTTGATCTCAGATTTGAAAACTATTCTCAAAAATAGAATAGATTCCTGGTTTAATAAACCAGTCCCTACCAGTTTATTTTTAATTTAGAAAAATACTAAAACTAAATTTTTTTGATCGCTCTCTTATAAATTCTTGACATTCAGATAAAATTCATTCAAATAATGAAAAACTGTTATCCAACATTTTTAAAAAGTAAAAGGCTTTTTACGAATAAAAAGCCTTTTCTCAAAAAATAAAACTAACTTGAAAAATTTTACCAGCCTGGATTTTGATTATATCCAGCTAGTGTTATTTGGTTTAAAGGGATAGGAAGTAAATAGTCTCTATCCGCTCTAAATTTATATCCTGTAGCCATAGCTCCCACATTTTTATATGGTTCTACATATCCATCAGCATTTGTATTATAAATGTTTATATTTTGAACTCCTGCCCACTGTGCTTTTTTAGCACCTAATGGTTTTTTTCCAATAATTAATTCATCTGCAGCAGCCCATCTCCAAATGTCATCGTGACGGAAACCTTCAACAGCTAACTCAATACGTCTTTCTCTTCTTAATTCATTAATAAGTGGAGATAATGCTGGAAAATTCCAATTAGGGTCAGTAACAATACCACCAATTACTAAATTAGGCATGGTAACTCTAGCTCTTAATTTATTGATTGTTAAATCTAAATCAGCTTGCGTAATAGTTCCTAACTCTGCTTTTGCTTCAGCATTAATTAATAATACCTCAGCATATCTAAAGAAAATTAAACCTTGATCACCCATTCCATTGAATTGCTTCACATAATTTGGATCTGTTCCTTTGTATCTCATAAAACCTGTAGATACATTATCTTCAGTTGCTTGATCAACTATTGGATGTAAAAATTCGTCATTTGGTGCTCCACCTGGTTTATTATTAGTTCTAGGATGTGCATTATCATTTACGTAGATAGTTTGATTTAATCTTGGATCTCTATTTTTAACAATATCTATTAGTGTATTGTCACCTTGATATAATGAACTAGCTGCTATAGGCTTGCCATCAATACATAAATAAGCGTCCACCAGACTTTTTGTTAATCCTTTACCAGTTCCTAAGGCCGAATATTGAGCCCAGCGAGTTGTGAAATTAGAAGCAACATCATATCTTCTCCAGAACATTACTTCTTTACTGCTATCATAATTAGATTGATTAAATAGTGACCAGTAACCTCTATTAGCGCCAGTAACTTTATTATCTAAATCAAAATAGCCCGAATCCATAATAGCCTTCGAAACTGTCGCCGCTTTAGTTAAATATTTTTCACCATTTGATCCTGTTACTCCAAATACAGTTCCAGCATGATATTTCTCCCAAGTACCTTCGTACAATGCTATACGTGCTTGCAATGCCATAGCAATCTCTCTGTAAATACGGTTGCTTGATGCACCACTCTTAGTTGGTAAATAAAGAACTGCTTTGTCAAGGTCAGCTAAGATGTTATCTGCAATAATAGATCTAGATACCCTAGGCGTATTTAAAAATTCAGTATCAGTTGGAGTTAATGCTTTATCAATCCATGGTAAATTTCCAAATCTTTTCATTAAATCAAAATATAGTAGTGCTCTAAAATAATGAGCTTCTCCTACATGATCTTTAATGATTTCAAAATTCTCTGTACTTTTAGTATAGTTTTGTAAAAAGTAGTTTACGTTTCTAATTCTTCCCCAATCCCCAATGCTCCATCCACCACCTGAAGAAGGAGCAATGCGCTCGCCATTGAGGATGTTTCCATTAAAATTAAGGTGAACCATATTGTCACTTCCTTCATCAGCATCTAAACCATAAATTCCTTGAGTTCCAAAACCTTGATACGAGGGTAAGAAATTATTGTAAAAATTATTGGTATATAACTTTAAATCATTTTTAGTTTTCCAAAATTCACCATCACTAATATTTACTTCGGGCGAACGCTCCAAGAAGTCTTTTTCACAAGAATTAAGAGCCAAAAGGCATATTAATCCTGCACTAAAACATTTTATAAATTTCATATTATTATATTTTAAAATTATTATTTTCTTTATAAAGTGATATTTGCACCTATAGATACACTTCGCTGAAGAGGGTACAATTTAGCATCAGAAAATGCGTTTTCAGGATCTAATACAGAGTGATCACTCATTTTAGTAAATGTTCCTAAATTATCTACACTAATATAAAAACGTAATTTTTGAATTTTAACTTGATTTGAGATATTGGCTGGTAGTGTATATCCTACTTGAGCATTCTTAATACGTAAATAAGCAGCATTCAATAAATATTTAGTTTGGGTTTCTGTATTTTTCCACCAATTTCCACCACCGATGTAAGCTTTAGGAAAAAATCCATTAGGGTTATCTGGTGACCATCTGTCAAGATGTTCAGAAAACAATGAACTTTGCCATTCGCTACCCACAATTCCAAAATACATATTACTAGTGGTATAATAATCTCTTTGTCCAACACCTTGAATAAAGATACTATAGTCAAATCCTTTCCAGCTACCATCGGTAAAGAAACTATAACTATATCTAGGTGTTGAATTTCCAATAACTTTTCTATCGCCTGGATTACTCACAGTTGAATTGCCATAATCTATTTTTCCATCACCATTTAGATCTACATATTTAATATCTCCAGCAGACCAATTTGATAAATTTAATTGTTTCACATTTGGTAAATCATCATCTGATGTGAAATAACGATCCGTAACAAATCCCCAAATATCACCCATGTTCTCACCTTCAAACCAATTATTTAATAATTTGTCAGGGTTAGGATACTTAGTAACACGTCCATGATAATCACTTAAAACTCCTCTAACTCCGTATTTAAAATCACCAATGTTGTCATTCCAAGCTAATGTCAATTCAAAACCCTTTGTTTCCATAGAAGTGCTATTAGTTCTTGGTGCCGATATTCCAAGAACACCTGGAAGCTCTTGAGCAGGTCCAATATAATCATCCATTTTTCTAATGTAAGTGTCAAAAGTAGCGGTTAATCTTCTATTCAAAAATGAAGCATCAACACCAAAGTTTCTAGTAGTAGCTGTAACCCAAGTTAAACTAGGGTCAACTAAGCCTGGAGTATTCACATAAGGTTGTCTAGTAGAACCAAAAAACCAATTACTTGATGTAGGAGAAACGGTTCCTAAACTCGGATAAAAAGGATAATTACCTAAAAGATCAGGAGCTTGATCTCCTAAAGATCCATAAGAAGCTCTAAATTTAAGCGTATTAACTACATCTGAAATTCCCTCTTTCCAGAAATTTTCTTTATTTACATTCCAGCCAATAGAAATCCCCGGGTATGCCTTCCAGCGCACGTCTTTTAAAAATCTAGAAGTACCATCGTAACGACCAGTTACTTCTAATAGATATTTGTCATCGTATGAATAATTAATTCTTCCAAAATATCCTTGAATGGCTAATTTATAAGCATTATCAGAAACAGATGGAGTTGTTCCATAAGATGTTTGTATGGATGGAATTTTATCAGAATACAAATTATTATTAGACCCATTTAAGGAAGAGAAAGCCGTTAATTCTTGAACATAACCACCTAAAAATTTAATCTGATGTTTCTTAAGTTCTAAATCATAGCTAGTAAAAGCATTTAAGATGTTTTTTTGATATTTAGAAAAATATCTAGAAAAACTATTCGGAGCGGTTCCCCCTACTTCGCGTAACATTCCGCTAGGTAATGTCGTATAAAGCGTTTTTACATGACTGGTTTGATTATTAAATGCACCATCGTAAGTATAGTTTACAGTGGCGGTCCATTGCTTAGTAAATTTAGTGACAAACTCACCAGTAAACGTTGGTTTGTCATTAATTGAAATATTTCTACCGCCATCTTTTAATAACAAAACATCACTTTCGTCAGATATGCCACCGTCTGGATTATATAAAGCTAAGTTTGGATGTTTCCTGCCTATTTGATGCATATAATTACCTCCAGTTTTTCCATTGTAAGTATTTGGAGTGTCAAACTTATCTTGAGAGAAAGCGCCTCTAAAATTAAATGTCAACCATTCAGTTAGATTACTTGAAAGGTTTGCGCGTAGATTATAGCGCTTATAGTTATCATCTCCATAACGGTACATTCCTTCTTTTTTATTATATCCTAAACCTACATAATAACTTGAGTTATCAGTTGCTCCACTTACTCCTAAATTGTGCTGCTGACTGCTTGAAACATCTTTGAAATATATTTTATACCAATCATTATTAGCATTGGCACCGCCCCAAGCCTTATAAGAATCACCAGTTGTATTCGCTTCGGTTTCTATTGTAAGAGATCCATTTTGAAATGCAGCCATTCGATCTAATGTATTTTGGTTAAAAAAGGCAGCGCCTCCACCATTTGCGAGAGATTGATTATAAATTTTTGCAAATTCTAATGAATTCAACATTTTAGGAAGACCTATAGGCGCTTCAAAAGTAAAATTATTATTATAAGTAATAGAAACAGGCTGCCCTTTTTTTCCTTGTTTCGTTTTAATCAATATTACTCCATAAGGAGCACTTGATCCGTAAACAGCTGAAGCAGCAGCATCTTTTATAACGGAGATGCTTTCCACATCATTAGCATTTATGGAGTTAATATCGCCTCCTTGAATTCCATCAATAACAATCAATGGGGAACCTGAAGAACCTAAACCAGTAAATCCACGAATATTTATTGACTGAGTTGCGTTTGGTGCTCCACCATTACTAATAATATTCAAACCACCCACAGCTCCTTGCAAACCTTGTGATAATCTAGTGATTGGTCGGTCTTTTAAAACTTTAGAATCAATTTGAGTAACTGATCCTGTTAAATTCGTTTTCTTTTGAGAACCATAACCCACGATAACTACCTCATTCATCTGCATTGCCTCAGATTTCAAAATAATCTTCAAATTTTTATTGTCTCTTATTTGAATTTCTTGATTTAAAAAACCAATATAAGAAAACACCAAAATCTCACCTTTATTAGCATCAATGGTGAAATTACCGTCCATGTCAGTAGAAACTCCAGTTGTGCTACCTTTTTTTATTACATTAACGCCTGGAAGTGTATTCCCTTGCTCATCTACTACTTGACCTGTAATTTTTTCAAAAGCAATATTTTTATTGGAGATTGCTACAGAGGTAGGTGTTACAACTTCATTTATTTTGCTGGTTTCAGCGTAAGCCGTACTCACCATAAAGGTTCCTAGTACAAGCTGAACAATTGCGATTTTTTTTATTTTAAAAATCGTGTAAGTGTTGTGTTTTTTAATCATGCGTTAGTTTGATTTGTTAGTTTGTGACTAAATAATATTCAGTATTTACTTTTTTATAATTACTGTATATTCAATAAGTAATACAAAGTCGTTTCCTTATCATATTAAATTCTGTTTTTTTTGATTTTTACATTGTTTTTATTTTTGTTAATAATCAGTTAGATAGCATGAGCAAACTTTATTTAAATTTTATAAAGCAGCAAAGTTTATTATTTCGATTTTCTTCCTTACCTACCAGTTGCAACATTTATCAGATCAGAATTACCTAAAAAGCATTAATAAAAACTAAAAATTATTTTGTTAGCGCACAGGATTTATGACGATACTAAAACAATTAACTATTAATTTTACAATATGTAACTGTCAATTGTAGGTTTATGATTTATTTTTAGCCTTCTATTCTGTATCAAAAGTAAAATAGATTAACATTATCAAACTATAGTACCTACCAGTTTTTTTAAGATAATATTAATAAAAAAAATTATTTCGGATTAATAACATCATCTATTTTAAATTTTAATAGTAACTAAGCCTATAATTTTATATTCAAAACTTTTACTATTAAAAAATTTTATTAGGTATTATTGCGGTTATAAATTTAAATTTTGAATTAAATTATTTTAAAAAAAAAGAGTAACAAGGCTTTAAAACCTTATTACTCTTTTTTACTTATCTAAAATATATTTATTAGTTAGTTGCTGTTTTTACTTTTGAGTTAGCATACTCTTTTGACAACTGTATCATGGACTCTTTAGTTCCTTTTTCAAAAGGAATTAAGTAGAAAGAATACCCTTGAGTTACATTTCCTTTGATTTTGTACTTATCTTGTGGTTGTGCTCCCCAACTATCATCTCCACCTACACCTCTTTGACCTAAATCTATATTTAGCTCTACTAAGTCGCGCTCTTTTATATCATTGATATGCTTGCTTGCATTGATTTGTGGAACTCCATCTGAGATGTATTTAGCTTCTACTTTAGATGCTTTTCCATAATCTAAGCCATCAGCGGTGTCAAAGTCTTCCATAGTCATGTGTAATGCACTTATTCCTAATCCTTTTTTTACATTATCAGCAACAACTAATAATCCATTGTCTTTATCATCAGTAAGTGCTACCCATCTTACATTTGTTTTATATCCATTTTCTTGCGGTCTCACGTACGGAACATATTGATCACTTACACTTGATTCATACAAATCTAAAAACGCAGAGTGGTATCTATCAGAATAGTTTTCCCATGGTCCACGACCAAAATAGGTCATTTTGTTGTATTTCTTTGGCAATTGCATACGCATTCCAAGTCTAGGTAAATCTGCTTTGTAATCTGTTTTTTCTAAAACATTATCTACTTTTACAATTCCATTTCCATCAATTTGGTAGGTGCTGAAGAATTTAGTATTCACACCTGGTAATTCATAAGTTACTTTTAATTCGATTAAATTATCGGCTAACCTTTTAGTGGTCATACTTGTAACTTCAGAAAACAATGACGCTTTCTTCCATTCGATATTTCCAGTATACATTCTGCTTCCAGAGTCATTATCTGTTACAGCTCTCCAGAAATTAGGTTTAGGCCCTTTGCCATCTTTTAAAAGTTCATTCCCTTTGTAGATGTAGGAAGTAATACGCCCTTCTTTTTTATTGAATTCAAAGCTCACTTTTTCATTAGAAACTGACACACCCATACTGGATTCTTTCACTTTCAAAGGAGTGCCATTCGTTAGAGCGGCTTGCTCTTCTACATGCAATCTATCAATTTTTATTTGCTCATGTGCCACTTGGAAGCCTTTCGGCAAAATACCCCAGTCTTTTTTAGTTACTGCTTCGATTTCAACAAAATACTCGGTGTTTTTTTTGTAATCGATTCCCTTGAGATCAACACGGATCAATTTACCAGTATGCACTTCAACATCTAATGTGGTAGCAGGAATTGTTTTCAATACTTTACCATCTGCTTTAATTCTTGCAATTAAATCAAAATCTTTAAGATTGGTAAAATCATATAAATTCTCCACTAGTATTCTTAATTCATTTTGTCCATTAATTCCTTTTTGTTTGAAATTAATAAATTCGTGTGCTTTTTTTACTTCATATAATCCAGGTTGTGGTGAACGGTCTGGAAAAACAATTCCATTATTTAGGAAGGAGTTATCTGTTGGCATATTTTTACCATAATCTCCACCATAAGCATAAAAGCGTTCTCCTTTTTCATTCGTTTTCCATATCGATTGATCTACCCAATCCCAAATGAATCCACCTTGTAAATTTTCGTATTGTTCAATAATATCCCAATAATCTTGAAAATTTCCTGTACTATTTCCCATTGCGTGTGCATATTCACTTGGAATAAAAGGTCGGTCTGTTTTAGATCTACCTATTTCCTCAAATGCTGCAGGCGATGGATATTGAGGAACAATAATATCAGTATTCCAGTCCATATCATAATTGCTTCCGTCATAATCTTTGTAAGGACGCTCATATTGTACAGGACGTTTTGATTTATCCATGGCTTTGATTGCTCTATAACCAGCAAAAAAATTCACACCATTTCCAGCTTCATTACCCATAGACCATATAATAACTGATGGATGGTTTTTATCACGAGCTACCATACGAGTCATTCTATCAACATGGGCATTTTCCCAACTTGGCTTTTTAGCTAATGATTGCTCTCCATAATACATACCATGTGACTCAATGTTTGCTTCATCAACAACATATATACCATGCTCATCACACAATTCATAAAATCTGCTACCGCGAGGATAATGGCTTAAACGCACTGCGTTGATGTTATTTTCTTTCCAAAGACGAATGTCTTTCATGATCATTTCTTCTGACATAACATGACCCGTTTCAGGATCTGTTTCCTGAGCATTTACACCTTTTAAGGTAATACGTTGGCCATTTACTAATAACAATCCATTTTTAATTTCAACACTTCTAAAACCTATTTGGCGTGTGGTTGATTCGATTGCTTTACCTTTTGAATCTAAAACATCTATATTCAAAGTATATAAATTAGGATGTTCGGCACTCCACTGTTTTACATTTTCAATGGTTGTGTTAAAAGCTACTTGGTCTGAAGCTAATTTCTCGATCGTCAAGGCCTGCTGTCCTTTTTGTAAAAGCTGTTTCCCGTCAAGAATACTATACGCTATTTTTAATTTTTGATTTTTATCAAAATGATTTTTTAGCTCAATATCTAAACTAAAAATCCCTTTTTCATAAGCTTTGTCTAAAGTAGAAACAACCTCAAAATCTTTAAGTCGCACTTTTGGTTGCGCATATACATACACGCTACGCTCAATACCGCTGATTCTCCAAAAATCTTGACACTCTAAATAACTACCATCTGTCCATCTAAAAATTTGGATAGCAATGGTGTTTTTCCCTGATTTAGCATGCTTTGTGATATTAAATTCAGCGGGTAGTTTGCTTCCCTGAGAATAACCAATGTATTCTCCATTAAGCCACACAAAACCACCTGATTTCATTGCTCCTATGTGTAGGAAAATTTCTTTGCCATCCCAATCTTGAGCAAGATCAAAATCCCTGCGGTACGAACCTACCGGATTGTTTTCGTGAGGAACTTTTCCTGGATATTTAGGATAGATTCCATCTAGCTCCATATCTTTTGCAATCGGTGCTTTGTAATCAGCAAATTCATACTGATGATTTACATATATTGGAATGCCATAACCTTCTACTTCCCAGTTTGAAGGTACTTTTATATTGTCCCAAGAACTTAAATTTTCATTAGGATTCATAAAGGTAGTAGGACGATCTTTTGGAGAATCAACATATTTAAACTTCCATAGTCCATCTAATACTTGTTTGTATTTTGCATTTCCATTAGTTGCGTCGGCGGCAGAAGAAAAAGAGGTAAAAGTGGCGCGACCAGGTTCTTTGTTTTCGCTAATTACACTTTCATTTTCAATGTAATGCCATATATCAGCTTTCTGACTATAGGAATTAACACCAAAAAGAAATAAAGAGCTAATAACTAAAAGGCTATTAATTTTCATATTTACAAGGTTAAAAAGATTAGGTTTTCTATTTTTAATTTAATTTTAATTTTTTAATGCTCAAATGCTCAACTTGTGTTAAATTGTTTATTAAAGAATTAAAAACCAAATATATGTTGAATTTTAAAAGAAGTACACCAGTCCCTACCAGTTTTTTTATCAGATGTGTAAAAATTACTCGATTTTATTTTATGAATGTTATGTTTAATCAAAAAATAAATGAAGTTCAACAATACTTGCATCATAATTTTCAATCTAGATTGAAGCATAGTAAAAAGAAAGTATTACTGCTAGTAGTTAATAGGTGTAGTTTTTAAAATTATTCTTCTATATGTCTATTAAAATTTATCACAGGCTTTGATTGCGTTTCTTAGAAAATATTAATAATCACAAGATTTAAAAAGTAATAAATCTCAGATAAATATTTCTATTTTTGCTATTATCCAAACTGATATAAAAATTCATATAATGACCGAAAAAGATAAATTAGGAATGATTCGCTGGGGTATTTTGGGATGTGGAAACGTAACGGAAAAGAAAAGTGGTCCTGCATATCAAAAAACAGAGGGATTCGAAGTGGTAGCTGTAATGAGACGTGATGCTGAAAAAGCAGCTGATTATGCAAAAAGACATGGAATTAAAAAATATTATAGTGATGCTGATGCATTAATAAATGATCCTGAAATTGATGCTATTTATATAGCTACTCCTCCTGATACACATAAAATATACGGTCTTAAAGTAGCCAAAGCCGGAAAAATTTGCTGTATAGAAAAGCCTTTAGCACCGCATTATGATGATTGCGTTGCGATTTATGAGGCTTTCAACGAAAAAAATATTCCTTTATTTGTGGCTTACTATAGAAGATCATTACCTCGTTTTAATCAAATAAAAGCGTGGATTGGTGCTAAAGAAATAGGCGAGGTGAGGCACATTAGGTGGCATTTAAGCAAACCAGCTACAGATCAAGATTTAGCAGGAAGCTATAATTGGCGTACTGATGCAGGTATAGCAGCAGCGGGATACTTTGATGATTTAGCGAGTCATGGATTAGATTTATTTGTTCATCTCCTAGGAGAGATAAAAGAGGCTACAGGAATTAGCTTGAATCAGCAAGGACTCTATTCTGCTAAAGATGCAGTTACGGCTTGCTGGCTACACGAATGTGGGATTACTGGAACGGGCAGTTGGAATTTTGGCTGTAGCACTCGCGAAGATAGTGTTGAGATTTTTGGTAGCAAAGGCAAGATTACTTTCTCTGTTTTTGATGATCAACCAATAATCCTTATAAATGAACAAGGAAAAAAAGAACTTTTAATTGAGCATCCTAAAAACATACAATTATATCATGTAGCTCAAATAAGAGAGCATCTTTTAGGAAATAGTGTTCATCCCTCAAATGGTTTTACGGGTGCTCATACAGCTTGGGTGATGGATAAAATTATAGGAACAATTTAGATTGATTTAGGATTGTTATAAATTCAATTGACTAATTTTACAGACCAGAATAACTACACATTTTAATAGAAAATATTTTGCAAGCAAAGTAGCTAAGAAACTTTAATTGATTCAGAAATTAGATCTGCGAAAAGGGATCTAGAAAAATTTAATCTTTGCAAATCAGGAAAAATCTTTTTAATCGGTGGCGAATTTTATTCTGGAACAACATAACAATTGTTTAAAAAAAAAGAAGAATGGAGAATAAATTAAAAGTACAAATTTGGTCGGATATCATGTGCCCATTTTGTTATATCGGAAAAAGACGGATTGAAGAAGCGCTAAATCTTTTCGAACATAAAGATGCAGTTGCCATTGAGTGGAAAAGTTTTCAACTGGATGCTAGCTTTGTCGCTTCGCCTGATGACAATATGGTAGATCACTTAGCTGATAAATATGGAAAAGACAAAATTTGGGCTCAAGGAATGCTCGATAATATGACTCAAAATGCTAAAGGTGTTGGATTGGATTTTCATTTTGAAAAAGCAATTCTAGCAAATTCTTTTAACGCACACCGCCTTTTGCATTTAGCGAAGAAGCATCAACTGGCAAATGATTTAGAAGAGCTTTTGTTTAAAGCGTATTTAACTGAAGGAAAAAATATCAACGACAACGCGACACTAAACGAATTAGGAATTGCAGTAGGATTAAATGCAGATGCTATTAATGAAGTTTTGAATTCTGATGCTTACGCAAATGATGTATATCAGGATATTAAAAATGCTCAAGCCGTAGGTGTTCAAGGAGTGCCTTTTTTTGTTTTTGACAATAAATATGCTGTTTCTGGAGCACAACCTGCTTCAGCTTTTCTAGAAACGCTAGAAAAAGTATGGCAAGAAGGTAAATTTGATTCAAAGATTACCGTGCTAAATACTACAAGTGGAGACAGTTGTGGAATTGACGGCTGTGACTAAAAAGTGAAAAAAAATATAATTACAAAAAATCCCGTCAATGCTTTACATAGCCACGGGATTTTTTTATAATTTTATTGGTAAAGAAAACAATAAAAGACTAGCTAGTTCATTATCTTTTAATAACAATTACTTCGTTATCTCTGATATTTATAGATTTGTTTGTCTTAAAGTAATATTGGTCTTCGTCGCTGTTTTGATTGAAAGCGTAATCATTATTACGGTAGTTATCTTGCTTGAATGCATATCCTTTACCATTATTTACTGATCCTATAAAATCAATTATAGTTCCGCGACGATCGTAAATAATATGTAAACCTCCCACTTGTTCTAAAAGATAACGGTTGTAGCTCATATAAACAGATCCTACTCGTTTCACTCTATCATTAGAATCGTAATTGATAAAAACATTACCTACACGTCGCACACGACCCATATTGTCATGTTCCACTTTTACACCATGATTTTTGTTGCTGTAATAGTTAGGGGCTCCGTAAGTTCTATTTACATCTCCACGACTATTAGACTTGTAGTACTTCTCCTTACGATTTGTAGGGCGAGTGTTAAAATCTAATTGTCCGTCAGTAAATATGAAAAACTCAACGCCTCTTTCTGTGAACACAACGGGTTCAGTATTTCCACAGTTTGTTAAAGAGTTTTTCTCTACAGAAAAAACTTTTTTTTCTGCTGCGTTAGCTACGGTATTTCCAAAAAGGAAAATACTAGCTACTAATAAAGTAATTTTTTTCATGATAAATGTTTTTTGGAATTTTGCCTACTCATTAGCTTTTCGGCTTTCGCTTTTTAAACGTTATTGGCAGCAATATTCAAGTAACATGCCATAAAGTTTAATCTTAATTTCCCTTTTATATCGATTTAAATCACTCGTTAATTGTAATGAATTGGGAATTAGATTATTGATTAATTTTTGTGTACTGAAGAATGACTATAAAAGCAAATTTTTTTAAGTTATTTTTAATAAAAGTGAACTGGTCACTCTTTTAATTATACCAATTGTGTTTTAAATTTATCGTTTAGCTTCTGGTCAAATCGAGCGTAGTCGAGATTATATATGACTTTTATAAAGCATTTCGACTGCGCTTAATCAGACAAAAAATCAACAACTTATTGTAGTATCTTCAATGATGATGTGGTATTACTTCATATATATTTATAAATTTTTTTAAATGACTTTGCCAATCCTTCGTACAACCAAAATATATTCAAAATCAATTATTAACAAAACGACCTGCTCAAACTAATGAACAGGTCGTTTTTATTTTTGTAATGAGTAATTAGTGCTTTGGTGTAAACCCATCTTCACTTAATTCTCTATGCTCGTAATCAGCAATCATTTCTACATCGTAATCTACTTTTTCATCTTTAGAGAATTTTGCGATAATTTTCTCCATGATTTCGTAAATTACAGGAACAATGATTAAGGTTAGGAACAATGAAGAAATTAATCCTCCAATAATTACCCAAGCCAATCCATTTTTCCATTCTGCTCCAGCTCCTGATGCGAGTGCGATAGGCACCATTCCAAAAACCATCGCAATGGTTGTCATCAAGATAGGACGTAATCGAGCATGATTCGCTTGGATTAATGCTGTTCTAATTGTTTCTCCCGCTTTACGTCGTTGATTTGTATAATCAACAAGCATAATCGCGTTCTTACAAACCAGACCAATTAGCATGATAATACCAAGAATGGTAAATATATTCAATGTATTATTGGTCAAAGCCAAAGCCAACATCGCTCCAATAAACGAAAGCGGTATGGCAAACAATACTACAAATGGATGTACAAAACTATCATACAAGGACACCATCACTAAATACACTAAGATAATAGCGGCTAATAAAGCAATTCCCAGTGTTCCAAAACCTTCCGACTGATTTTCTTGATCACCACCGTAAATATAATTTACTCCTGTTGGCTTTTCTAACTTATCAATTTTTTCTTGCCAGATTCCAACAATAGTTCCTGAAGAAACCCCAACATTTTGACCTTTTACAGTCACCGATGCTGATTTGTCTCTTCGCTCTAAATTACTAGGTCCTGAACCTTCAGTAACAGTTGCAAATTGATTTAGTTTTATTTGTTGACCTATATCGTTTATAAAAATTAGATTGCTCACATCATTAATGCTTTTTCTGTCAAATGCATTGTATTTTATATTGATGTCGTATTCATATTCTCCAGCTCTATATCGTCCATCGGTATTTCCGCTGAATGCTGTTTGCATGGTCATTCCCACAGTTTGTAAACTCAAGCCAAGTGCAGCCATTTTATCCCTGTCCACTTTTACATTTACTTCTGGATTACCGTCTTCAACTGATAACTCAATTTCAGTGGCTCCAGCAATTGTACGTAGTTCTTTTTCAGCTGCTTTGGCAAAACTCATTGCGCTTTCCACATCTGGACCCGTTACAATTAAGTTTAGTGTAGCATCTTCAGCAGTACCTAAAATACCAACAGGAACCGTTTTCACTTTAGCGCCTACCAATAATTTTTCAAGCTTACGTTTTGTTTTTGCGGCGTACACATTTGCAGGTTCACTACGCTTGTCTAACTCTACCATCTTAACGTTGATCTCTGATTTATAAGCGGTAGCTTGTGACGCTCCTAAACCGCCACTGGATTGCCCAACAGTGGTAATTTGGCTAAAAACATATTCTTCTTTACTTAAAAATGCTTCTGCTTTTTGAGTCATAAAATTGGTTTGTTCCAATGAAGCGTCTTTTGGCATTTCAATTTGAACTAAAAACTCACCACTATCTGATGCCGCAAAGAATTCCCCACCAATAAAACCTCCACCTAATAATCCAACAGTTGAACTAAAAAACAATACTAAAACAACCACAATAGTTTTAATGTAATGATCTAAACACCAGCTTAACAAATTAGAAATCCAGTTCGTAAAACGAGTTAAATAACTTTCAAAACCTAAAATGATTCTTCCAAAAAGATTTTTACCTTCTATATGCTCTAATTTTCCATATCTTGATGATAACCATGGAATAATAGTAAACGAAGCTAGCAAGGATAGCAATGTTGAGATAATTACCGTTACACAGAACTGCGTAATAATGTTTGAAACTAAACCTGTACTCAAGGCTATTGGTAAAAACACGACTACAATAACTAAGGTGATAGAAACTACTGTTCCTCCAATTTCGGCAGTTCCATCATACGCGGCACGAACTCGGTTTTTACCCATTTCCATGTGCCTATATATGTTTTCTAAAACCACAATAGCATCATCTACTAGTATACCTACAACAAGAGATAATCCTAATAAACTCATTAAATTCAGGGTATAACCCATCAAATAAATTCCTATAAAAGTACCAATAAGCGAAGCAGGAATGGTAACCATTACTATCAGTGAGTTTCGGATACTATGCAAGAAAAACAGCATTACGAGCGCCACTAATAGGACTGCAATAAGTAAATCATGTACCACCGCATCAGCTGCCATTAAGGTAAAAACTGTACTGTCTTTTGCGATTTCAAGTTTTAATCCTTCCTTTTTATAATCAGCTTCTAGTTTGCTTATTGTTTTAATTACTTCCTCACTAACCGCAACCGCATTAGCATCAGATTGTTTAATGATTTGTAAAATGATTGCACTTTTCTGGTTGATACGAGCTACTTTTTCGGTGATCTTCTGTGTATCTTGTACATCAGCAATATCATTAAGACGTACCTGTATTCCGTTTTTAGATGAAACAATTAAGTTTCTTAATTCGTCAACACTTTTATATTTTCCAGCTAAACGTATCAAGATTTTTTGCTCTCTTGTTTGAATATTACCTGTTGGGAAATCCAAGTTCGAGGATAAAATATTTTGCTGTACTTGCGGAATGGAAAGTCCGTACGCTTGCATTTTAGCAGCATCAAGATTTACCTGTATTTCTCTTTCTTGTCCTCCAATGATATTGATTTGTGCAACACCCTGGACTCTTGAAAGTACGGGAGATAATTTTTTGTCTACTAAATCATAGAAAGCTATTTCATCCATATTCCCATTAGCACCAATAGTCATAATTGGTAAATCACTCAAAGAGAATTTAGTCAATGAAGGCGCTTCAGCATCATCTGGTAAATCATTGATAATGGCGTTTATTTTACGCTGTGCATCATTCATAGAAATATTCACATCAGCTGATGAGGTCAATGTAATAGAAACGGTAGACAAACTTTCAAATGATTTAGAGTCTATTTTCTTTATATTTTCCAGGGAAGCGATCGCATCTTCAATCTTTTTAGTAACTGTATTTTCAACTTCACTCGGTGATGCTCCAGGATAAATTGTTGCAACTGTAATGACGTTTGTCTCAAATTTTGGAATCAATTCGTAACCTAAATTATTGTAACTAAACAGTCCACCAAGTGTTAATATTGTAAATAGTACAATAATTAACGACGGACGTTTTATGGATATTTCTGCTAATTTCATATTTTTATTTTAAAAGAGTGATTGGTGATTCGTGAATAGTAAATGGTAAAGAGCTTTTGGCTATTCACTATTCGCTAATCACTAATTACTTTATTTTATAATTTCCACTTTTGTTCCGTCTTGTAAGTTGATCTGTCCTGTAACAATAACAGTTTCGCCATCGTTCAACCCATCAAGGATTTCTACTTGATCACCTACAACTCTTCCAGCAGTTACCTTTTTCAATTTTGCTGTGCCATTTTCAATTACAAAAATTTGATTACTGCTTACACTTCCTACAAATGCATTTCTAGGAACAATTTTCAAAGATTGTTTTTGTTGTTTTGAAGCGAATTCTGCAGTACCGTACATTCCTGCTTTTAAAGGTGCTGAAGAATTATTTGCAATTTCAATTTCTACTGGGAAGTTCAAACGCTCATCAGCCTTAGCAGCGATAAATGTAATTTTTCCTGAAAAAGTTGCATCAGGATAAACACTTGCTTTTACATCTATTTTGCTTCCTACTTTTAAACTAGCCACTTGGCTTTCGCTAACGTTTACTTTTAATTTTAATTTAGAAACATTTACAATATCAAATAATTGTGTTGCAGGTGTTGCTGAAATGATAGAACCTACTTCTATATATTTAGCATTAATATAACCACTTATTGGCGCTTTGATTCTAGTATCGCCCACATTAATATTAGCTTGAGTCAATTGTGATTTAGCATTTACCATTGCTAGTTTAGCTTGATCTAATTGCTGTTTTGTAACACCACCGGTTTTAAAAGCGTTTTCAAAACGGCTGAAATCATTTACAGAGTTTTGATATATTGCATTTGCATTTTGAGCATTTACATTAATTACATCACTTCTAACAATTGCTACAGTTTGTCCCACAGAAACATAATCCCCTTCTTTTACTAAAATTTTGGTGATTTTCCCCGACTTTTCAGCAGAAAATTTTAATTCTTGAACTGGTTCAAAATTTCCATTTGATACGAAATCTAAAGTGATTTCCTGAGTTTTCACCGTGTCAATTCTAACAGAAACAGTTGCGTTTTTCTGTGCTACCACTGCTATTTTAGCTTCGTTTTCTTTTTTGTTATTCGTTAAAACAAATGCAATAGCTCCTAATGAAACTAAAATGACTATTGTGGTTATGATAATTTTTTTCATGTTCTTAATTATTTAGTAATGATTTTAATTCTCCTTTGGATTTGATTAATTGAATTTCTGCTAGTTTGTACTCTAATAATGCGGTTGTATAATTATTTTGTGCTTCTGTCAAAGAGTTTTCTGCGTCTAGTAAATCAGTTAAAGGAGCTAACCCTTGCACATAATTATTACGAGTATTATCTAAAACCTCTTTAGCAAGTTGCGCATTCTCTTTTTGGCTTTCAATAGTAATTAAACTATTATCGATTTGCGTTTTAGCATTGGCGTAAGCCAAGTCCAGCGATAACTTAGTATCATCAATATCTGCTTCGATAGTTCTTAACTTAATATCCGCTTGACGTACTTTAGAGCGAGTGCTAAAACCAGTAAAAATAGGAACTCGCAAATTTAATCCTATGGAAGAGAAATCAGACCAATACACCCCATCTACTGGTTTTCCACCAATAGGCATTTTAGGACCTTGACCTATATAATTGTATCCTGCGGTCAAGGAAAGAGTAGGGTAATAAGAAGCTTCTATTGATTTTTTCTGAAAATTTAAAAGTTCTTCTTGTTTTTTCAACAATACAAATTCACTTCTATTGGCGGTATTTGGAACCTCTGTCAATGACTGCGGACTTACTTCGAAAGCTTTTTGTGGAATCTCAATTTGCGTTTCAATAGGCATGCCCATATAAAATTTTAAAGCATTTTCTTGAATTTGAACAGCGTTAAGCACTTGCTGACGCATAGTATTGATGTTTGAAAGCTTAACTAAAATTCGATCTAAATCTATTTTTTTAGCTAGTCCATTTTCAAATTGACCTTTAATAATGTCTTTTACTTTGGTAGTGTTTTTATACGTACTATCTATTAAAGTCAATTTTTGACGCTGTACATAAACCTGATAATAATTATTAGCCACACGCTCAATAACTTGTTCTTCTGTAAGTTGTTCATTTATTTGGTAGAACTCTCTGGTAGATTTAGCTGCTTTCAATCCTGTAAAAACAGCTTGATCAAAAATGGCTTGTGTCAAAGAAACTCCTGCAGTTGAAATCCATGGTTGACCAAACGCCGCTTGAATAATGGTTCCAGGTTGTCCAAAACCTGACCCATCAATAACTGTAGTTTGAATAACGGGATTGTAAGTCAAATTACCATTTGCAGTAATTTGAGGTAATGCTCTAGAGCGCACTTCTTGAATTTGATATTCACTATTCTCTACTTGCAATTTTGCTTTTTTAGCGTCTGCTTTATTTTCTAAAGCATAAGTAATCGCTTCTTTGAGCGTAAGCGTTTTTATAGGAGCTGTCGCACTGCTACTCAGGTTTTGAGATTGAGCGATTAGCCCAAAAGTTAGAGTCAGTATTAAAAGTATTCTCTTCATTATATGGTGTAGTTTAGTAATTGATTTTCTAATTCTGTAATTCCTGTAGCGGTAGCCATGGCTCTAGTGTGATATTCTAATACTTCAAGTTCAATTTTTTGACCTTCTTTCTCTGAACTAATATTCTCTCTGATAGCAAAAACAAGATTGTAATAAAACTGAATATAGTTTTTGATATTAATTTCCTTTCTATACAATCCCTGCTTAATTCCCTTTACGATATTTTGTTCAAATGTGGTATTGCATTCATTAATTTCCCTCGCCATTACAATTTCGTAAATCTCTGGATAATGTTTTTTTAATTGATAAACAGGTGAGTTATCTGAGGATTTAAACATTTCCTTGAACATTTTTCTAATCTCAAAATTCTCTTCAATGGCGTTATACTCTTTTAAAATTATAGTATTAATAATTTCATGAATTTCTTTATGTACTGTTGCAGTAGTTTGCTCTATTAACAACTCTTTATTACTAAAATATTTATATATAGTTTTTTTAGAAATACACATTTCTGCTGCAATATCATCCATAGTGACACTTTTAAAACCTAGTTTTAAAAACATTTCGCTTGCTTTTGATATAATTTTTTCTTTCATCTTTTATGCTGAAATAATTCAGTATTTTTTAATTGAGTTAAAATTGATGGCAAATGGTTATTTTATTAAGTTGCAAATGTAAGAAGGAAACTTTAAACACTAAAATAGTTTCCTGTTATTTCTAATTTATTTAACATTTAGACTTTGGTTTATTTAAATGCTAAATTCTAAGTTGGCAATCAGCTTAATATCTTTTCCTAAAGCTAAACCGCCATTTTGATTAAAAGAAGTAAAGTTTAAACCAAAATCATTACGATTAATTTTACCACTGACTTCAAAAGCGGCTTTTTGATCTCCATCATAATTATTTATTCCTATAAACTGGGCATCAAGCTCTACTGATCTGGTGATGTTTTTTATAGTTAAGTTTCCTTTTAGAAAATTAATATTTCTATTTATCTTTTCAAAAGAAGTGGATTTAAATTGAATAAGTGGATATTCCTTTACATCAAATAAATGATTCATTTTTAAAGATTTATCTTTTTGTCCTGTTCGAGTTTCTTTAGTATTTACATCAAGTGAAAATTCTATTGAAGCGTCTGCAATTTCATTGTTTTCAATGTCAATATGTCCATCAAATTTGTTCATTGTGCCTGTTAAATAGGCTATCAGTGAATGTCTCATTTTGATAAGTACATCTGATTGACTAGGATCAATTTTCCACTTCGTTTTCATAATTATCTGTTGTATTTAGAATTTAATCGAGCGTGATCTTGATACTACATCCAGTAATTGCCCCACTAAATTTTCGTGCAAATGTAAATCGGAAACGCTAAATACCACAATAGTTTCCAATGTATTTTATTTTTTTAACATTTGTCAAAGTTCAAAAATTAAGTTTATTGAGTTTCTTTGCATTGTAGAAGTAAAAGAAGCTTGTTTTACCACATTTTCCTGAACAGGAAGTTTAAACAAAAAGTATAATGCATACCATATATCAATATCAAGAATTTCTTTCTGAATATTTACAGTCTCAATATGAATCTAAAGAACCAAAAAATTTATATGAGCCTATCCATTACATATTAGATCTTGGCGGAAAGAGAATTCGTCCAGTGCTCACCTTAATGACTGCTGAAATTTTTAATGTAGATTATAAAAAAGCATTACCAGCAGCACTAGCTGTTGAAGTTTTTCATAATTTTTCATTGGTTCATGATGATATTATGGATGACGCTCCGCTGCGAAGAGGTCACGAAACGGTACATGAAAAATGGGATTTAAATACTGGAATATTATCTGGTGATGCAATGTTGATTTTAGCTTATCAATATTTTGAACAATATGAACCCACGGTTTTTAGGGATTTGGCTAAGTTGTTTAGCAAAACAGCATTAGAAGTTTGCGAGGGACAACAATGGGATGTCGATTTTGAACAAAGGGATGACGTTACTATCGCTGAATATCTAAAAATGATTCAGTATAAAACTGCTGTTCTCGTTGCTGCAGCTATGAAAATGGGAGCAATTATAGCTGAGACTTCTACCGAAGATGCAAACTTAATCTATGATTTTGGATTAAATCTGGGATTAGCTTTTCAATTGCAAGATGATTATTTAGACGCTTTTGGCAATCCAGAAACCTTTGGAAAACAAGTTGGCGGCGATATTATTGAAAATAAAAAAACCTATTTGTATTTAAAAGCCATGGCTTATTCTGATGCAAAAGACGCAAAACAATTGAGCCATTTATTTACGATTCATCCAGAAGATAGTTCAGAAAAAATTGAGGTGGTTAAAGCACTGTTTAATAGTTCAGGAGCTTCAAAAGCGACTCAGGATGCCATTCATGATTTTACTTTGAAAGCTTTTCAAACACTGGAAAAAATAAATATTAGTGTTGAAAAAAAGGATATTCTCAAAAGTTTTGGCGAGAATTTGATGGGAAGAAAAGTGTAAATCCCAAATCCCAAATCTGAAATCTAAAATCGTTAATCTACAATCTACAATCAAGACTATTTTGCAAATCTGAAATTCCATGTACTTAGCACCTATCAATACTGACTTACTGCTATTCGAGGCTGAAAAAGAAAGTTTATATCTTGCATTAGTTGAGCAACTGAATAAAGATTTTAATTTGGCTAATGAGTCTATTGATTTAGCATTACGTATTACTCCTGACAATCTCAAAAGTCAATTGCACGAAAAAATTTATCGTCTTATATCATATAAATTTGCTGAATACCTCAATTTACTTTACATAGTTGATGTATCCGAAGAGGCAATAAAAAAACTTGATGGTTCAGATTTAGTAATTCTAGCGGAACAAGTTTCTTTTTTAATTCTAAAGAGGGAATGGCAAAAGGTTTGGTTCCGAAATAGGTATAAATAGTAAACATTTCGTTCGTTTTCTCAAAATCTTTTATAATTTCATTAAAAAT
Organism: Flavobacterium sp. PL11; assembly: GCF_035985025.1. Lineage (NCBI taxonomy): Bacteria > Pseudomonadati > Bacteroidota > Flavobacteriia > Flavobacteriales > Flavobacteriaceae > Flavobacterium > Flavobacterium sp. PL11. The sequence continues at coordinate 226,478 of NZ_JAXCIA010000001.1, read as the reverse complement.
ATATTCTCACAAAAGGCATAAACGCACTTCCATAAATACTATTTTTATCACTCAAAACATTATATCGCGCTCCTATAGTAGCGATTCCTGATCTATATCCTACACCAACAAAAAGGGCTGTGTTCCAAAAATTTTGTGAATTACTATTCGAACCATCTAAATCTACATTTACTCTTAGTTGCTCTAATTCAGCCGAAAGTTGAATCGATCTTATGGGGTTCAATAAGCCTATTACGCTTCCACCATATAAATTTGAAGCGTAAAAATCTTTTTGTTTTAAATATTTGTATTGTAAACCTACACCTAATGCGGCGTATTCATTAAAATTATAAATTGCACTTGGAGCCACTGAAATATCAGTGTAACCAGAGCCAAATCCCAAACCTAACCCACCTCCAAATTGTACCTGTCTCCAAAAGTTATTTTGTAAATTACTGGTATTACCGTTTTGTTGTGCATAAATGCAAGCTGAAAATAATAGCGCTACCCATACTAAATAAGTTGAGCAAGCTTTTAAATAGTTGTAGTTTCTCATGAGTTTAGTGTATTTAACAAGATTCAATGTAAAAGTATCTTAAATTAAAGTATAAATTTATTGTATTATTGTACTTTTGCCAATCTATTTTAACAAAATCAGTATATTCAATAAATATTATGGATAGGTTTTCATTTTTAAACGCAGCACATACAGAATTTTTTTCCCAGTTATATGATCAGTACTTAGAGAATCCAGATAGCATAGAACCTAGTTGGAGAAGTTTTTTTCAAGGTTTTGACTTTGGAATGACTACTTACAATGATGAAAATCCGGTTGAGCAAATTGTTAATTTTGCCACAGACAATACCGATTGTAGTTTAGTATCTGACAATCTTCAAAAAGAATTTAATGTATTAAAATTAATTGATGGGTACCGTACTCGCGGTCATTTGTTTACTAAAACAAATCCAGTGCGAGAAAGACGTGCCTCATCGCCTACACTAGAAATTACTAATTTTGGACTTTCAGCAGCTGATTTAAACACTGTTTTTGATGCGGCTAAAGTAATGAATCTTCAGCCCAGCACGCTACAAGAAATTTTGAAGCATTTAGATTCTATATATTGTCAGCATATAGGGGTTGAGTATATGTATATTCGAAATCCAGAAGTAATTCAATGGATTCAGAATAAACTAGGGGTTAATGATAACCAACCTAGATTTTCTACTGATGAGAAAAAAGCGATTCTTAATAAATTAAATCAAGCTGTTTCATTTGAAAACTTTTTGCATACTAAATATGTAGGACAAAAACGTTTTTCTCTGGAAGGTGGCGAATCAATTATTCCTGCTTTGGACGCTTTAATTGAAAAAGCAGCAGAAAAAGGAGTAGAGCAATTTGTAATGGGAATGGCGCACCGTGGTCGTCTTAATGTTTTAGCCAACATTTTTGGTAAATCTACCCAAGACATTTTTGGAGAATTTGATGGTAAAGATTACGATCAAGAATATTTTGATGGTGATGTAAAATACCACCTAGGTCTTACGGCTGATAAAACTACAAGCTCAGGAAAAAAAATCAATATCAATTTAGCTCCTAATCCTTCGCACCTCGAAACAGTGGGTGCGGTAATTGAAGGAATTACAAGAGCAAAACAAGATAAATATTTCCCAAATGATTTTTCAAAAGTATTGCCGATAGCCGTTCATGGAGATGCTGCAATTGCTGGACAAGGGATTTTATATGAAATTGTGCAAATGGCGCAATTAGAAGGATATAAAACTGGTGGGACAATTCATATTGTGATAAACAATCAAGTTGGGTTTACTACAAATTATATGGATGCGCGTTCTTCTAAATATTGTACTGATGTGGCCAAAGTTACTCTTTCACCAGTATTACATGTAAACGCAGATGATGCTGAAGCTGTTGTACACGCAATGTCATTTGCTTTAGATTATAGAATGCAGTTTGGTAGTGATGTGTTTATTGATCTATTAGGCTATAGAAAATACGGACATAATGAAGGTGATGAACCTCGATTTACACAACCCGTACTTTATAAATTGATTGCAAAGCATGAAAATCCTAGAGATATATATACTGATAAGTTGCTTTCAGAAGGTGTAATTGATTCTACTTATATCAAAGGCTTAGAAACAGAATATAAATCTAACTTAGAGGTAAATCTTGAGGAATCTCGTAAAAAAGATTTGACTATCATCACTCCATTTATGCAAAATGAGTGGCAAGGTTTTACAAGAGTCTCTACTGAAGAAATGCTTAAAAAAGTAGACACTTCTTATACAAAAGAAGGTCTTACTGATGTTGCAAATGCAGTTTGTAACTTGCCAACTGATAAAAAATTTATTAATAAAATCCAAAAACTGATTAACGATAGAAAGACCATGTTTTTCGAAAACAACTCTTTAGATTGGGGAATGGCTGAACATTTGGCTTATGGCTCATTACTACAAGAAGGATATGATGTTCGCATTTCTGGGCAGGATGTAGAACGAGGAACTTTCTCGCATCGCCATGCTATTGTAAAAGTGGAAGATTCTGAGGAAGAGGTTACGTTAATTAACAAATTAGAAGGCAGAAAAGGAATGTTTAATATTTATAATTCCTTGCTGTCTGAATACGGAGTTTTAGGTTTTGATTATGGTTATGCATTAGCAAATCCAAATGCCTTAACAATTTGGGAAGCACAATTTGGGGATTTCTCTAATGGAGCTCAAATTATGATTGACCAATATATTTCTTGTGGCGAAGACAAATGGAATAATCAAAATGGAATTGTTTTATTATTGCCTCACGGATATGAAGGACAAGGAGCTGAGCATTCTTCTGCAAGAATGGAGAGGTATTTACAACTTTGTGCACGTCATAATATGTATGTTGCTGATTGTACCACACCAGCTAACTTTTTTCACTTGTTGAGAAGACAAATGAAAACTACTTTCCGTAAACCACTTATAGTATTTACACCTAAAAGTTTGTTACGTGATCCAAGATGTATGTCTCCAATTGAAGATTTCACACAAGGATCGTTTCAAGAAACTATTGATGACGAGAAAGTGAATAAGGCGGAAGTAAAAACATTAGTTTTTTGTACCGGTAAATTCTATTATGATATCACTGCCGAAAGAGAAATCAACGGTCGTAATGATGTTGCAGTAGTAAGAATTGAGCAATTATTCCCTTTACCGATAGAACAGCTTAAAGATATAATTTCTAAATATCCAAACGCTGATGATTATGTTTGGGCACAAGAGGAACCAAAAAATATGGGTGCTTACAGCTTTATGCTGATGAATTTTGATTTAGTAAAATGGAGATTAGCATCGCTGAGAGCTTATGCAGCTCCAGCGTCTGGAAGTTATACTCGAGCTAAGCGTCGTCACGCCGATGCTATAAGAATGGTATTTGATAAAAATTTATTTATTTAGTGCTACGGTATTACTAATTGATGAATTTTGATTTAATTTATAATCATGAGCATTAGCCAATTTATATTTACATTAGTAAAGTTGAAAAAATTGCAAAATTAGATTTGGAAAATATTGAATTGGTAAAATCGTCAAGATTTAATTCAACTCAATTGAAAACATTACGTAATTTAGTAGAAGCAAATCTAGATCTTGTAATACAAAAATGGGATGAGTTTTTCAATAATTAGTAAATAAAAAAATGAAGTAGATATTGTTTTTTCTGAAAACAAAATGATTGTTTTCTTAGAAGATGATCGTGAGTAAGCCGTTCCTCTGGAATTGTTTCCTAGATTGCGAAAAGCAATTAAAGAGCATCTTAAAAAATGGAGAATCATTGGTAAAGGCGAAGGCGTTCATTGGGAAGAGATTGACGAAGATATTTCGATTAGGAATTTATTAGAATAAAATAACACACAAATAAAATTATAAAAGATGATTTTAGAAATGAAAGTCCCATCACCAGGGGAATCAATAAAAGAAGTTGAAATTGCAACTTGGTTAGTAAAAGATGGAGATTATGTAGAGAAGGACCAAGCAATAGCTGAGGTTGATTCTGATAAAGCAACATTAGAATTACCTGCTGAGGCAAGCGGAATCATTACTTTGAAAGCAGAAGAAGGTGATGCTGTTGCTGTAGGGGCAGTAGTTTGCCATATTGATACTGAAGGTGTTAAGCCATCAGGTGATGCGCCAGCAGCTGCAGCTCCAAAAGCAGAAACTAAAGTTGAAGAGAAAAAGGTTGAAGAGAAAAAGGTTGAAGTTGCAGCGGCTCCATCAGTAGCTCAAACTCCGCCATCAGCGGCTGCTGGTCATCCATCTCCAGCTGCGAGAAAAATATTAGATGAAAAAAACATAGAAGCAAGTTCAGTAACAGGTACTGGAAAAGCGGGAAGAATTACTAAAGATGATGCTGTAAATGCAGTTCCGTCAATGGGAACACCTACTGGTGGATCTCGTGGCACGGAAAGATCAAAATTATCGATGTTACGTCGAAAAGTAGCGGAGCGCTTAGTGTCTGCAAAAAATGAAACCGCAATGTTGACTACTTTTAACGAAGTAAACATGACACCAATTAATACCATTCGTAATGAATACAAAGATGCATTCAAAGCGAAGCACGGTGGAGTAGGTCTTGGTTATATGTCTTTCTTTACAAAAGCAGTTACTAGAGCACTACAAATGTATCCTGATGTAAATTCAATGATGGATGGCGATTATAAAATTGCATTCGATTTTTGCGATATTTCCATTGCCGTTTCTGGACCAAAAGGACTTATGGTTCCTGTGGTTCGCAACGCTGAGAATTTAACTTTTCGTGGTGTTGAAGCAGACATTAAAAGATTAGCGATAAAAGCACGTGATGGTCAAATTACTGTTGATGATATGACTGGTGGAACTTTTACGATTACTAATGGTGGTGTTTTTGGATCAATGTTATCAACCCCTATTATTAATCCTCCACAATCAGGAATTCTAGGAATGCACAATATTATCGAGCGTCCTATTGCTGTAAATGGTAAAGTAGAAATTCATCCTATGATGTATGTCGCATTATCTTATGACCATAGAATTATCGATGGTCGTGAGTCTGTAGGATTCTTAGTTGCTGTAAAAGAGGCGCTAGAAAATCCAATGGAATTACTATTGGATAACAATCCTAAAAAAGCATTTGAATTGTAAATAGTTAATTTTCAAAATAGAAATCCCAAATTCCAAATCAGGTTTTTGGGATTTTTTTATTCAAATCATTATTTTTTAACTACATTTTTATTTAGTTAGATTTGTAAAAATAATTAACGCAAAAACGCAACTGACAATTTTTTAGTTTAATTTATTGCGGCTTTGTGTGAAATTAGCATTAATAAGCTGGAATTAAATAAGTAATACAATAAGCTAAAAAATGCAATAGTTACCTCATATTTATCACGGTTTTATCGTGCAAAAATATGATCGTATATTAAAAGGAGCCTATGAAAATTAAAGTAATATTATTAGCAGTCATTTTTAGTACAAGTGTTGTTTGGGCAAATCCACTTACCAAAAAACGGGTCTTAGTCTATACTAAAAACGGCAAAGGATTTGTGCACACTAATATTGCTGCAAGCGTCACTGCTTTTATAAAAATAGGGCAGCTAAATAATTTGATAGTTGATGTGTCAAATGATCCTTCTGTAATGAATAATAAAAATCTGTCGAAATATAGTTGTCTCATTTTTTCGAATACCAACAATGAAATTTTCGATAATGAGCAACAACGGCAAGATTTTGCAACTTATATTCGCAATGGTGGTGCGTTTGTTGGAATTCATATTGCTTCGGGTTCTGAGCGCAATTGGCCATGGTTTCATGAAATGATTGGTGGTTTATTTATCAGACATCCCGCTTATCAGTTATTTGACATAAAAGTAATTGATAAAAAGCATCCAGCTACTACTATGCTTCCTGCCGTTTGGAAAAAAGAGGATGAATGTTACTTTATGACTGAACTTAATCCAATTAGTCAAGTATTATTAGCCGCTGATTTACGAACGGTAATAGACAGTGAAAAAAGTATCTATCCTGGTCGTACTTTTGGCGATTATTTTCCTTTAGCATGGTGTCATGAGTTTGAAGGTGCTAGAGTATTTTACACTGCTTTAGGACATGATGAAAAAGATTATTCAGAACCTTTGTTTGTACAGCATCTTACTGGAGGGCTTTTATGGGCTTTAGGCAAAAACTAAAGAAATTTTAGACCAGTGTAAACTAAAGTCTTAGTTAGTTAATTTTCGAATTCTAATTCTTGAATCATTTCAGCAAATATAAATAGTGATTGTAATAATCAACAATTGCTTTTCCTTTCATCAAAACGTCGGCACCAATGATTCCATGAACAGGTTTGGCTTTATGTTGCATTAATGCTTCATTTACGTGTGATAAATCAAAAATAACTAAGTCAAATTCATTGTCTTTCCAGTTTCCTAGTTGTAATTTATTTTGAGTAGCCATTTGTGTCAACATTCCTGTTGCACCAGCTCCAGAAGCTCTAGTTTTTGAATTTTCAGCATTCAATAAAAATAAATCTATGCTTTCAAATCCAATACAGCTATTGGAAGCACCAGTATCTAATATGAAATTTCCCAATATGCCATTTATTTTTGCTTTAATTAGTAAGTGCTGCGTTTTAGAAATCTTAAATTTTATTTTTTTATAATTTTCCTTTTTAAGGATTAGGTGCAGGTCTTTCATTTTTAAACTTATTTCAAAATTTTTTAAATGGGAATTTGATTTTATTGGTTTTATAAAGATAATATATCCACTAATGCCCGCATCATCTTTTTTAAGTAGATGTGGTTAATGATGCGCAAACTAGTATGTTTTAAATATTAATGTCAATTTAAAATTTTTATTTTAATCTCTAAATCTAAATAATTATTAGAATAGTAAACCCTGATTCGTATCAACGGTATTGTTGGTCAAAAATACTGCTTTATTCGTATTTGGTTTTATTTTACATACAAATACAAAACCTAAAAAAAAACGCCATTCTTTTGAATAGCGTTTTTTAGTAATCATTCTTTTTGTTAAGAGCAATAAAGTCCAATTGTTAACTATGCTTTTAAAAATAATAATCTAAATCTTTGATTTAATTGCAAAAGTTTAAAATGATGTTTAATACAATTTAGGCAAAATTACGATCCTCATATTGTAGAATGTAAAAGCTTGGATATCTACATTTTCTTGAATCGTAGCCGCTACTGATTTACCAGCTCCATGTCCTGCATTAATGTCAATACGAATCAAGACTGGATTAGCTCCTGTTTGTTTTTCTTGCAGTTCAGCTGCAAATTTAAAACTATGCGCTGGCACAACTCTATCATCGTGATCACCTGTAGTTACCATAGTCGCTGGATATTGAATTCCTTTGCGAATATTGTGTACTGGTGAATATCCTTTGATATAGCTAAACATTTCCTTATTGTCTTGAGCTGTTCCATAATCATAAGCCCAGCCTGCTCCTGCAGTAAAAGTATGGTAACGCAACATATCTAGCACACCAACGGCTGGTAAAGCCACTTTCATCAAGTCTGGTCGTTGTGTCATTATGGCTCCTACTAATAATCCACCGTTTGATCCACCACGTACAGCTAGATAGTTTGAAGAAGTATACTTTTCAGCAATTAAATATTCAGCAGCAGCAATGAAATCATCAAATACATTTTGTTTCTGCATTTTAGTTCCTGCATCATGCCATTTTTTACCATATTCGCCTCCGCCACGTAAATTAGGTACAGCATAAATACCACCATTTTCTAACCATACTGCATTTGCAATGCTGAAACTAGGAGTTAAGCTAATATTAAATCCACCATAACCATAAAGCATCGTAGGATTAGTTCCATCAAGTTTTAGACCTTTTTTATGGGTAATAATCATTGGAATTTTAGTTCCATCCTTCGACGTGTAGAAAACTTGTTTAGACTCATATAATTCGCTATCAAAATCTACTTTCGGTTTTTGATACACTGCAGAAATTCCCGTTGCAGGATCAAATGAAAAAATGGAACCTGGCGTTATATAATTTGTAAACGAATAATAAAGTGTCTTTTCTTTTTTCTTACCTCCAAAACCTCCTGCAGTTCCTACACCTGGTAATTCGATTTCACGTACTAATTTTCCAGAGTAGTCATATTGTTTCACCAGTGAAACGGCATCTTTCATATAATTAGCAAAGAAATAACCAGCGCCAGTTGATGGTGACAATACATTTTCAGTTTCTGCAATAAAATCTTTCCAGTTTTGTGGTTTAGGATTGCTTACATCAGCAGTGACAATGCGTTTATTTGGCGCATTTAGATCTGTTTCTATAAACAATTTTGTTCCCTGATTCTCAATAATACTATTGTCGCTTTTAAAATTATCTATTATTGTAACTATAGCACTATTCGGCTTTGTCAAATCTTTGATATATAACTCATTTCCATAAGTGGAGTTAGCCGCTGTAATTACAAGATAACGATCATCCTCAGTAACGCCACCGCCTACATAACGACGTTTTTGATCTGAGCCAAAAATAACTTGATCTTGTTTTTGTGCTGTTCCTAATTTGTGAAAGTATAACTTGTGTTGGTCTGTTTTGGCGGATAATTCACTTCCTTTTGGTTTATCATAACTAGAATAATAAAATCCTTCATTTCCTTTCCAAGATACCCCGCTGAATTTGACATCAACTATAGTGTCTTCCATGATTTTTTGAGAAAGGGCATCCATGATAATCACTTTTCTCCAATCGCTACCTCCTTCCGAGATAGAATATGCTACTTTAGATCCATCTTTAGAAAAATTTAATCCACCTAAAGAAGTGGTCCCATCTTTAGAAAAAGTATTAGGGTCTAGAAATATTGTTTCAGTTCCACTGGCATCTTTTCGGTATAAAACCGACTGATTTTGCAAACCGTTATTTTTGTAGTAATATGTATAGTCACCTTCTTTAAAAGGCGCACTTATCTTTTCATAATTCCATAACTTTTCCATTCTTGCTTTTAGCACATTTCGAAAAGGTATTTGAGATAAATAATCATAAGTAACTTCATTTTGCGCCTTTACCCAAGCACCTGTTTCGGTTGATCTATCATCTTCAAGCCAACGATAAGGATCTGGAACTTCAGTGTCAAAATATACATCAACAGTGGTTCCTTTACTTGTTATAGGATATGTAAGTGGTTTTAAGTTTTGATCTTGACCAAAACTAACCATCGCCGAAGATACAGCCATAATTAAAAAAGTTTTTTTCATTATTTTGTTTTTTAGGTTATTACAAAAATAGGGAAATAGTTAGTGTTGTAAATGTGCTAGAGTCTTAAATAAAACTAAAAAGCTGAATTTAATAATTGTTTTACAACGTAAAATTCAATCCTAAAACAATATTTCTTCCAATATTAGCTAAACCATCATTTTTTAATCGTGATAAATGTGCAATATATCTTTTGTCAAACAGATTATTAGCATTGATATTAAGCTCAAAAACTGTTTTCATTATTTTGATAGTTCCACCTAATCCTAAATTAATTAGAGTATATCCATTGGATTTGGTTTCAAACATACTTATGTTTTTTTGATTAAAAGTACTAGAAATGTTTAATGTTGCAAATCCGTCCTCGAGCCATTTTTTAATTTTGAATTCTGTTCTAATGGTATTCTCCCAATTGTTTGCAGGAATCAATGGTAGGTATACGCTTCCGCCATTTTGAGATTTCTTTCTAGCGGTTACCGTTTCAAAACTAGTTTCATAATGCAACCAATCTAAAGGATGCGGATGCAAATGCAAACCAATTTCTCCACCATATAAATTAGCATTGTCTTGAATGTATTTAAAAACTAAATTGTCATCGATAGCCGCTCCTGTTGGAGAAGTATAAATGTAATTATTAATGTGATTATAAAACCCATTTACAAAAAATTCAAAATGACTGTTGTTGTATTCTAGATTGACATCGGTTTGAAAATTTTGTTCCGTTTTTAAATCGCTATTTCCTATTTCATAACGGTTTGTTCCTTCATGCACCCCATTTGAAGTCAATTCTGCTAAATTAGGCGCTCTAAAACCAGAAGCAAGATTCAATCGCATCGTTAAATCAGCAGTTAAACTGGTTTTATAACCTAATGATGCATTAAAACTATCAAATGATTTATCAATCGCTTCAAATGATCCTTCTTGACCAGCTATTCCATTTGCATCAGTTGAAATATTTCTATTGTCAAACCTCAATCCTGCTTGTAGTACATTAGCATTCCATTCATAATTTGCCGTTCCAAATGCACCAAAATCAGTAGTCACAGCATCAGGAATCAAGTATTCTTCTCCTGAATTTTTATTGGTTTGATGCATTCCTTGAACGCCAACGATAGTTTCTATTTTTCCCGCTTTTGGAAAATGATATTTAACATTGTAATTAAATGTTTTTAATTTCATTTGCAATGCCGCTTGATCGCTATCTTCAAATTCACTTCTGTCATTAGCAATATAGCCCAAGTCCAAATCTATTTTTGAATCTTTTAAAAATATAACCGAGTTTACACTTAAAAGATGATTAGAAATTCCTTGTGCTGGATAGGCAGTTTTTTTGTTAGTAGTTTGCTCATCAATTCCGTTCTCAGTAATTCCTAAATCTAACTTATTATAGTTATAGCGAAAGATGGTAGAAAATTTAGAATTGTTGTAACCTATACCGGTTTTGAAATCAGTTTCATTATAACGCGTATTGGTCACTCTATCACCACCTGCAATTTGATAATCAGAATGCGTATTGTAACTTCCTCTAGTGATAAATTTCCAACTATCAGTGGATGTTTTTAATCCTATTGAAGTGTTGCGTCCGGATGTATTAGAGAAATATTTTTGACTAAAATTAGCTTTAACGGTATTGACATTAGCAAATCTTTCTGGGTTAAAATATAATACGCCTCCAAGTGCATCAGAACCATATAATAATGAAGCGGGACCTTTAATGACTTCGACACTTTCAACACCAGCATCATTTAACCCTAAACCGTGTTCATCACCAAATTGCTGATTTTCTATACGAACACCTTGGGAATATACCAGCACGCGATTGCCACTCAAACCCCTGATTACTGGTTTTCCTATAGAAGTTCCTGTAGATACTTGCGACACTCCTGGAATAGTAGCTAGACCTTCAATTAATGTAGCGGTTCCTTTTCGTTGTAATTTTTTGATGCTCTCATGTTCGACTTTCATCACATTTTGTGATTGAATTTTATTAAAAGCAGTAGATACAATAACCTCATCCATCTCGAATATCATTTCTTCCAGAATAATATCTAATCTATTTTCTCTTTTTTCGCCGTTAACGGTTATGTTTTGAGTGCCATAACCTATGAGAGAGAAATTAATTTTAAGGGTTTTATTAGGCAAATTAGAAAAGGAATATTTTCCGTTTTCATCCGTAGTAGTTCCTTTATTGAGTTCAGATAGTATTATTGAAACACCTGGTATTGGTGTGTTAGCGGAATTAGTTATGGTTCCCGAAATTGTGTTTTGAGCATGAAGCATGGTAGAAATTCCCAAAAATAGGGATATTATAAATTTTTTCATTGAAATAAATTTTATTCTCTTCCGGTAATCTGTAGATAAATAGATTGATGAGAAGTGAAGATTTTAGTAAATAATAAATGCGTTCTGCAAAATCAATGAAATGAAATTGCAAGAAGAATTGATGAACGGTTATGAATTTACAGGTGGTCCACGCTGTGAATATAGGCTGCCAGAAAATGACACAACGGCATCATTATCAATGGTGAAATAAGGAATTTCACTATACGCAATAACTAATTGGTAAGAGAATTGTGCTGGAGAAATATAGCTGCTTATCGCAAAATGGCAAACATAACAATGATCGATATGATGATGCTGATGCGTAATTTCAGTTCCTGAAATATTGTATTTATGATCGCATTGTTTCTCAGAAAGTTGAGTTGCTATATGCTCATAAGTATGAAACGCCTGAAACAATATTGAAAACAATACTGTTACAACCATTAAAAGACTTACTATGAGTTTGTTTTTCTTCATCCAACGCAAAGGTAGTAAATCGTAAAAAAGAAAACCATTCATATCATCAAATTTATTATTGAGAAACAAATGGTTGTTTATTTATTACCTGATAGAAGATTTGACAGGTCTAACAAATTGGAATAGATGATTCAATTAATGTTTTATTAAAAATGCCTATACGCGTCGCTACTTTTCTTCGCGCTAAGAGAATTTTTAAATCTCATTGCATAAAAGCGGACTAAATGAGATTTATTTTTATTACTCTAAATTAGGATTCGGCTTTATACTAATTGGTTAGCTACAAGATATTCGGCAATTTGAATGGTGTTTGTTGCTGCTCCTTTTCTAAGATTGTCAGCTACAATCCACATATTGAGCGTATTTTCTTGACTTTCATCGCGGCGAATTCTGCCTACAAAAACATCATCTTTCCCTTGTGCATACATAGGCATAGGGTAGGTAAAAGTATCATTATTATCCTGAACAACAACGCCATCAGTTTCATGTAGTAATTTTCTAACGTCGTTAAGATCAAAATCATTCGTAAATTCTACATTTACGGCTTCGCTATGTCCTCCTACAATAGGTACGCGAACCGCAGTTGCTGTAACAGCAATACTATTATCACCTAATATTTTTTTAGTTTCACGAACCAGTTTCATCTCCTCTTTTGTATAACCATTTTCTTCAAATGAATCACATTGTGGAATTGCGTTTCTATGAATTGGGTATTTATAAGCCATTTCGCCTTTCACATTTGCATATTCATTTTCAAGTTGTTGCACGGCCTTGACACCAGTTCCTGTAATGGATTGATAAGTAGAAACAATTACGCGTTTTATATTATATTTTTTATGTAAAGGTGCTAAAACTAAAACCATTTGAATGGTAGAGCAGTTTGGATTAGCTATAATTTTATCGGCTTTGGTCAATTCATAGGCATTAATTTCTGGGACAATCAACTTTTTAGTTGGATCCATTCTCCAAGCAGAAGAATTATCGATAACTGTTGTTCCTGCTGCTGCAAATATGGGAGCCCATTCAAGTGAAGTGTCACCACCTGCTGAGAATAATGCAATGTCAGCTTTCATATCAACCGCTGTTTGTAAACCTACAACAGTTAATGGTTTCCCATTATAGTCAATTTTTTTTCCTACAGATCGTTCAGAAGCTACAAGAATTAATTCATCAGTAGCAGAAATAAAATTTCTCTCTGCCAATACTTTTAACATCACTTCGCCAACCATTCCGGTAGCCCCAACAACTGCTATTTTCATAGTATTTATTTAATAGTAAATATAAATTTCAAAGCGCAAAAGTAAGTAATATCAAAACGAAAACAATTGCATTAACAAAAAATAACAAAATGTTATAAAAATAACAAAACGGAGTCTCTAAAAATGTATGGGATTTTACTAAACGGTTAAATCGGTGTATTAACTTAAAATATAAATTGAGATTTACATAAGCGCTTGTCTACCTTTCTTTTTGTGTTTGCATAAGTTGTCAATTACAATCTTGATATAAATAATTAAAAGCAAAATTTTACTTCGTTGTAAGTTGAAAAAAAACGCCTAATACAGCAGTAGTCATTTCAGTCATCTTTATTTTCGAAATAATAACAATTGAGTCAATTAAAAAGAAAAACCGCCTCAATTAAGAAGCGGTTTGGACCTGAAATAATCAGGATAGGTTAGAATATATAATGTAGCGGAAATTACTTTTTTAATAAATCTCTAATTTGCATTAGCAATTCAACTTGCGTTGGTCCGGTAGGCGTAACAACAACAACTTCTTTCTTTTTTGTCTTTTCAGCAGCTCTTAGAACTACAAAAATAAAGAATGCAATAATTACAAAATTAATTACAGCTTGTATAAAATTACCGTAGGTAATAACAGCAGCTCCAGCGGCTTTTGCCGCATCAAGGGTCGCATAACTATTACCATCAAGAGCAATGAATTTTTGAGTAAAATCTATTCCTCCGGTTATCAAACCTATAATTGGCATAATAATATCATCTACTGCTGAGCCTACAATTTTTCCAAAAGCAGCGCCTATAACAACTGCAGTTGCTAAACTTAAAACATCGCCTCTCATTAATGACGCTTTAAAATCACTAAAAAATCCCATAGTCTCACTCTTCATGTTTGTGAATTCGTTCATAGTTAACAAAAATAATTAAATATTTAACAATGTTTACTTTTTCTTAGTTATAAATATTAATCGCGATAAAATACGCGCTTTACCCGTTGAGAAATACTTGTGAGTATTTCATAAGAAATAGTATCCAGCGCTTTAGCTATTTCAATAACTGACGGTGATTGACCAAAAATAATCACAGCATCGCCTTCTTTGCAGTCTATTTTAGTAACATCCACCATTAACATATCCATACATATACTGCCTAGAATCATTGCTTTTTTATTTTTTATAGTAACATATCCCACCCCGTTACCCCAACCTCTAGAAAGTCCATCTGCGTAACCTATGGGGATAGTAGCCACTTTAGTTGTTTGTTCAGCCATAAACTTTCTGCCATAACCTACACTGTCGCCTGAGGGAATTGTTCTTATTTGTGAAATTATAGATTTAAGTGTCCCTACATTTTCTAACTTTTTTTGCTCCTGACTATCATTCGAAATTCCATAAAGTCCTATTCCTAAACGCACCATGTCATATTGTGCATCAGGAAAATTACTGATACCTGATGTATTCATTAAATGCCTTATGGGTTGGATATTTAATTCATGCATCAATCTTGATGATAGTTTTTCAAATAAAGCTATTTGTCCAGTAGCAAAATCTTTATGCAATACGTCATCACTAGTAGCCATGTGTGACAAAATACTTTTTACCTGAATGTTTTGATTGCCTTTTAAAGTGGAAATCAATTCATCAATTGTATTGTCTTCAAATCCTAGACGATGCATTCCGGTGTCAATTTTTAAGTGAATTGGAAAATGCTTTAAGTGTTTTTGTGCTGCGATTTTTAGAAAGGCACGTAATCCTTTTAAGCTATATATTTCTGGTTCCAGTTGGTATTGAATAATAGCGCTAAAACTTGTATTCTCAGGGTTTAAAACCATAATAGGCAATTGAATTCCTGCATTTTTCAGCGCAATTCCTTCATCGGCAAAAGCCACCCCTAAGTAATCTGCTTTTTGATGTTCAAGTAATTTAGCGATCTCAAAACCTCCATTTCCGTATCCAAAGGCTTTTACCATCACCATTATTTTAACAGTGGGTTTAAGTTTAGATTTAAAAAAATTCAAATTAAAGCTTATCGCATTCAAGTTGATTTCAAGAACAGTTTCGTGGGTTTTCTCCTCTAATAGTTGTACAATTTCTTCAAACTGAAACGAGCGCGCTCCCTTAATTAAAATGCTTTCATTAGTAAAATCTAAATTCTCATAATCGGCTATAAAATCAGCAGTGGTTTGATAGGTTATACAGTTATCAAATTTATGTCTATATTCTGAAATGGTTACCCCTATACCAATAACGCGGCTTATTTTATTAGAAGTAATCAAGTCAGAAACCTTGTTATACAATTCATCCTTAGTTAATCCGCTTTGAAAAATATCAGATATAATTACTGTTTTATTATCCCCTTGTTTTTGACTTTCAAGAAAATCGAGTGCTATTTTCAACGATTGAAAATCAGAACTATAACTGTCATCAATAATGCTACAATTATTGATTCCGTTTTTTACTTTCAAGCGCATTTCTACTGGAAATAACAATTGCATTCGGTTTTGAATGATTACATAATCGTATTTAAAGTACAATAAAACCATCAAACAAGAAATCGCATTTTCAATAGAAGCCTGATCTTGAAAAGGAATTTTAACCTTAAAATTATCATTTTTATAGTGAATATTTAAAATGGTTTGTTCATCCATTATTTGTTTACCAATAAAAACAGTTGCTCCTTTTTGTGTAAAACTCCAAGTAAATGCATTTGAATTTGATGAAATAAAAGAGCTTATCTGATCACTAGTTTGGTAAATTACGGTTTCAGCCGTTTGAAATAGCGACATCTTTTCTTTTATTTTTTCATCTAAATTGACAAATCCCTGGTCATGTGCAGAACCAATATTGGTTAAAACACCTAAAGTTGGTTTAATGATTTTTTCTAAATTCTTCATCTCAGCATGCACCGAAATTCCAGCTTCAAAAATCCCTAAGTTGTGTTGCTCATTAATCGCTATTACAGATAATGGAACGCCTACTTGTGAATTGTAACTTTTTGGACTTCGAATCACATTAAAATCTGGACTTAATAAAAAATTGAGCCACTCTTTTACAATCGTCTTTCCGTTGCTTCCAGTAATGCCAATAATCGGAAAATCAAACAAACTTCTATATTGTGCTGCAAATTCCTGTAAGGATAATAATGTGTCATCTACAATATAAAAATTAGCTTTACTCTCGCAATTTTTAGGAATGTGTGTTACCACAAAATTACGAACGCCAACTTCTATTAAATCCCCAACATAAATATGAGCATCAATATTAGTTCCTATTAATGCAAAAAATAAAGTTTCAGAACCATTTTGCAACGAGCGACTGTCAATAGAAACAGTATCTAGTGCTACCGTAAAATGATTGTTTATAAATTGGGCATTAATTTTTTGAATACTATTTAATATTTTGTGATTCATAAAGTAAGAGTAATTAATAATCAAATTTTTTGTAAGAAAGAATATTTAAGTTATTAGAAGAAAATACTGTTGTTGTTTTTAAACATATAAGCAATGTAAGTTTTAAGTCTAATCTTGAATTATACTGAGAAAATACCATCAAAAGATCATCGTATTGTTTTTCAAATTAAGTCCATATAAGTAAATTACTGAGTACAGAACGATGATACAATACTTCATTCCTATTACTTAATGTAAAAGTAAGCCTTTCAAAAATAGCATATCTTTTTAAAAATAGTATTGGCAAAAAGAAATATTAACCTAATATTACAAGTTCAACCATAATGATTTCTTTTTTGATTACAATATAAATATGTGTTTTCCTGCTTGTATTTGTAATTACAAATGAAGTGTTTTGATTGTTATTATTAATCCTAATTACGCCTTTAAAGAGTTAAAAATAGGGCTATTATATAGAAATCAATTGTTGATTTTTAAAACTATTTAAAAATCCGTTAAAAATATATATTCACTAAATTTTTAAAGCGCAACGGTAAGAAGCTTTAAAAAAAGATCTGTAAATTCATTATTAGTGATTGTTCATCATCTATTGATTATATATTGCTAATAGTAATTAGTCACACTGATTATATTTACACAAAAACAGAACATTTTCAATATAATAAACAATACTAATATGTTGCGTAAAATTTGATATTTATTATATTTGTTTAAACAACCAGCGGTCTTGAAAAAATTTATTACATCATTTTCTTATATTTTTCATCCTATATTGATACCTACGATGGCTACGCTTTTGTATTTAGCGTATCATAAAGGCGATTTTATTACACAAGAAAAATTATTTATTCTTTTTCAAGTGGTGATTGTCACTATTGTAATTCCCATTTTAGTTTTTGTTTTACTACGCGCTAGTGGAAATGTAGAAACGATAATGATGGCAAAAATATCCGAACGTAAAATTCCACTTGTAGTGCATTGTTTTTTAATCATTTTATTAGTCAAAAAAAGCATCACCGTGGATCGCTATCCTGAATTGCATTTTTTCTTTTTAGGTGGCTTATTCAGTATTATGTTAGCCATGATTTTATTATTTGGGTATTTCAAAGCCAGTCTGCACATGATCGCTATAAGTGCTATGACCGTTTTTATTGCGGGAATAAGCATACACCTTCAAATAAATAGTGTTTTTACGGTGGCACTGCTTTTACTTCTCAATGGTATTATAGCATCATCTAGGCTTGAGATGAAAGCACATACTAACCTAGAACTTGTAATGGGATTTTTTTTGGGAGCTATTCCACAGTTGCTGTTGATTGTATTATGGTTATAAAATATAAAATATCAACCCTAAGTTTAGTGAGCGTATTTTAATTTTTTCACCATCTAAGTTTGCTGATTTAAACAAAGGGTTTAAACCATAATACGCATATAAATTAATGGTGTTATAACCCGCTGAGACATAAGCCCCATATTGAAACTGATTAAAATCATCATTTCCCTTAATAGTGATATTCGTTTTTTCACTGTTAAAAACCGATTTATCATACAATAAATAACTCAATTTTACTCCAGTATAAACCCTCCAGAACTTATGACTCTCAAAGGTAGAGCTACGCCATCTCAACTCGATAGGTACATCAACTGATAAATAAGAGAATTTATTTTTACTGTACTGATCCTCAGAATTTATAGTAGAATAAATCGCGGATTGGGATGTGCCAGTAATCATTAAATTTTGATTGTAATTAGTATAGGAAAATCCTATTCCAGGTGCAATGGCTATTGTTCTCGATTTATTTATAGGCATATCTCGTAAAAATCCAGCTGTAAATCCAGCAGAAAATTTACTTTGTGTTAGTCCTGCCGTTTTATCTGCAAGTGTATTATAAGTAATACCCACATAAAATTGATCTTCTCTATATAAAGAATCAATTTTTATCTCAGCAACAACGATAGGCGCTCCAGTTTCCTGCGAAAAAGCAGTTGTAAAAAATAAAAAAAGAAAACAACTTAAAGGGAATCGCATATTATTTTTTGTTTTTACAGTGATAAACTTTTTAATTTTTTTATTCGTTTACAAATATAAGATATTGAGGGTTTTTATAAAGGATTAAAATATGTAAACTATGAGATATCAATTTTTTAAAAATACTATTTTTTTATACGAAGGGTTGTAAAATCTGTTAATTTACTAATAAATAATAATTCGATATAAATACGGCACTATTATGTGGCTAATTTCATATTTGTGTTTTTATAAATTTATGATTTTCACAATAAATTAGATTAAAAGTTTTTTCTATAATTCTTTATATTACTTTCTTTAACTTTGTTATTATTAATTAAATCGAGTATTATGAAAAAAATCTACCTTTTAGCTATTTTAATTTCTACACTATCTTTTGCACAAATTGTGCAAGTAAAAGATATTTCAAGTAGTGGAAGTTCTACTCCTACAAATTTATTTGATTACAACGGAACGTTACTATTTCGTGCTGCTGATGCAGATGGTATTGAATTATGGAAGTCTGATGGTACTGCATCTGGTACAGTTCAAGTGAAAAATATAAATACAGGAACTCCAGCATCAAATTCAAATTCAAATCCAGCAAATTTCACTATTTTTAATGGAGCAGTATATTTTAGTGCCACAACTGGCACAACCGTAAGTGGTACAGAACTATATAAAACGGATGGAACCGCTACTGGAACGGTTCTGGTAAAGGACATAAGACCAGGAACAGGCTCATCGGCCTCTAGTAATCCGCAAAATTTCTTGATCTTGAATCCAACAACAATGTTATTTTCTGCTAATGATGGAACTAACGGAACTGAACTATGGAAAACTGATGGTTCGACCGCAGGAACATCTCTAGTAGTTGATTATCCTGGAACTACTAATAGTATTACATGGATAGAAAAAGTAGGAAGTAATGCAATTTTGGGTCAAATTGTTTCCACAACAGGACGTGAATTATATAAATCTGATGGAACAGCTGCAAACTCTTCCTTATTAATAGATATAAATCCAGGAAGTGCAAACGGGGTAAACACTGCTTCTTACAGCACTGGTAGTACTGTTTATTTTCCTGGAAATGATGGATCAATAGGATTCGAATTATGGAAAACCGATGGCACAGTTGCGGGTACAATATTGGTAAAAGATATTAATTCTGGATCAACCAATTCAAATCCAATACGTTTTGCTGAAGCTAATGGGATTATCTACTTTAAGGCCACCGGAGCAAATGGTGAAGAATTATGGAGAACAGATGGAACTGCTGCGGGAACATTGGAAGTGGCTGACATAAATACTTCAGGAGATTCTAATCCAGATCAATTGACTGTTGTAAATAATAACTTATACTTTTTTGCCGCTGATGATAATCTTAATTATGATTTGTATATATACAATGGCACTACCTTGACCAAACTATATGATTTTAATGCTAAATCGAGTACAGTTACAACTAATTTTGTAGTGCTTAATGATATCATTTATTTTGGGGCGGATAGTGATAATAGTGATTCAAGAGAATTATGGCAAACCGATGGAACCGCGGCAGGAACAAAGGCAGTTAGTACATTACTAACTGGTAGTATTAATCCAAATACCGTTTCTAATCTTACAAAAGTAGGTGACAAGTTATTTTTTAGCGCAACAAATACAGACGGACAAGAGTTATTTACTTACACACCACCTTCACTTAAAAATGATAAGTTTACTAAACTTTCTGAAATAACCATATATCCTAATCCGTCTAACGGCACAATTAAAACAAATATTGAAGATTTTTCGTCTACAACTTATGAAGTTTATGATATTTTAGGAAAAAAAGTTAAAGCTGATAAAATGGAGTCAGATGTTTTAAACTTGGGATTAAAAAGGGGAATATACTTTCTAAAATTATCTTCAGAAAAACAGTCTATTACTAAAAAAATAATTATTGATTAATCCTTATAAAAACAGCACATTTTGAAATTTAGTAACTTAATAGTACTATTTTTTATAATCTCATCTGTTCTCTGTTACAGCCAAGGGAAAAGAAAAATTAACGGGATTATAATCGATAAGAAAACCAAAGAACCTTTAGAGCAAGCTTATATTTTAATAGAGAAAAAAGCGATAGGTAGCGTTGCTAATCAAGAGGGGAAATTTGAATATACAATCTCAGATGCTAACATTGATGAGGTAGTTCTTATTGTAAGTTATATCGGTTACAAAACAAAAAAAATTAAAGTAGGCAAACTTTCTTTTTTTAAAATTGAATTAGAAGAGGAGAGTGCTTTTTTAAATGAAGTTGTTGTCACTTCTTCTTATGGTACAAAAAAAATGCGTGAGGAAGTGGTAGGGAGCATTCAACAAATAACTAATGCTGAACTACAAACCAGTCAAAGTGTAGAAAGTTTTGATAAAATGCTTGATGGCGTGGCTACCGGAGTTTTAATTTCCGGTAGTTCCACAACAGGCACACCTGTAAAAATAGATATTAGAGGTCAAGGTTCTTTAACTTCATTAAATAATAATTTAGTTGGATCATCTACACAACCTTTAATTATTATTGATGGAGTTTTATTAACTGAAGAAGCAGGCTTTGACAATGAAATTTTTGATGGTTCTGGATTGCTTTCAGAACGATTTTCCAATCCTTTATCTAAAATTTCCCCAGAAGATATAGAATCTCTTAGTATATTGAAAGATGCTGCAGCAGTGGGTTTATATGGCTCAGATGCCGCCAATGGTGTAATTATCATTACTACAAAAAGATCAAAATCCTCTAAATTATCAATTAATTTTAGTACTCAAACTGGATTTTCAAACCCCATTAATCAAATAAAATATTTGACAGGTCCCCAATATCATGAGCTTTATAAAAGTTATTTAATTAGTCAAGGACAAAATGAAAACCAAGCCTTTTTGGGTGCAGGTTCTCCTACTACTAATACAAACTGGTTTGACTTATTAAATAGGACAGGAAATTTTCAAAGATATAATTTTGATATAGGCAAAAAAATTAAAAATTGGAATGTTCGAACCTCGTTTAACGTATTGTTGAATAACGAATCGCAATTAGCCAATTCCTATAATAGATATGCGGGTAATTTAAATGTGGGATATACTAAGGAAAAACTTTCGATTCAGTTTGTAGTGTCTCCATCTATTATTTCTAAAACAGCTCCAAACACTTTATATTCCTTTCCTTTGCCACCCAATATTGCGCAAATTGATGGGAATGGTGATTATTCATTACTTGGTTATGCAGGTTTTGGAAATCCATTGGCTGTGGCCAATCAAAATACAGATAAAACTAAAAATATAGGAGTTGTAGGAAGTATAAACACTAGTTTTAAAATAAATAAAAATTTTAAAATAGTAAGTATTTTTGGTTTAGACTATGGAGATAAGGTCCAAAATAGATACACATCTGGTGATAATGAAAGTGGATGGTTTAATGGAACTTTTACTCAAGTAGATGGTAATGGAAATACTATAACTTATCCTAACAGAGGTAGAAGATTAGACTCTTTTAGACAAAGTTTACGCTGGAATCAAAGCAACCAAATTGTTTTTGAGACTAAAAAAGAAAATCATAATTATGACGCTATAGCGGGAATTGAAATCCAAAGAGAACGCATAGATAATCAAAGACAATTAGGAAGAGGTTTTATTAATCCTGGGCCTATAAACGAGGCGATTCAAGCAAGTTCTTATCAATATAACACCTATTTATCTGAAAATGCTAGAAGATCATTATATACTCAACTCAATTACAATTATAATTCTAAATACTTCTTTTTGTTAAATCTTCGCCGCGATGAAAGTTCTGCTTTTGGAAGTGATAAGGATGTGGCTTACAACGGAGGCGCTGGACTTTCCTGGAATATTAGTAATGAAAAATTTTTAAAAGATGTTTCATGGATTAATTTTTTAAGAACCCGGATAAGTTATGGGGTAACAGGAAATTCTAGAATAGGTCCTTATCGCTCTTTAGGATTATACAATGTAAGTAATATTGGATTTAGCGGGTACAATTCTGGTAATTATGCCACCCCAAGCACTGCTCCAAATCCAAATTTGACTTGGGAAAAAAACTATAAATTTAATTTAGGAATTGATTTAAATATCTTAGATAAAATCCAATTTACTGCGGAATATTTTAGAGATAATATTCAGGATATGATAGTTAGTAGAGAAATTCCTCTTGAAATAGGATATAATACCATTCAAATAAATGGAGCTAATATGTATAACTCAGGACTTGAATTTTCCATTCATGCTAAATGGATTAATACACAAATCTTTAAATGGAATACTAATTTTAATATCAGTACACTCAAAAATAAAATAACCTCATTAACGGGTTTAGGATCTACTTTTTCAAGTTCAGAGAGAGCTAGAGCTCAAAAAGTAGGATCGTCAACCTCTGCGATTTGGGGTGTTAGATATGCTGGAGTGGATCCTGCAACCGGCAGAGAACTTTTTTTAAATGATGATCAGTTATACGATGCAGCAACTTATAGAGCTAATTTTAATCCTAGCGATTGGGAGATCATAGGCAATTCACAACCTGATTTCTATGGTGGTTTACAAAATAATTTTACGGTTTATGATAATTTGTCTCTAGGTGTGCGGACTTCTTTTAGGTATGGAGACAAAATTTTGATTGATAATAATCTTGAGGGCAATTATAGAGTTGTCATTAATAGAAATTTAAGTACAAATGTTATGGATCGATGGACAAAACAAGGTGATATTGCTACTTTCCCGTTAGTCTCTTCTAGCAATCCTATAGTCACTAATTCATCCAGAAATGTTTACGATGCTTCTCATATAAAAATTCAGAATATAAATTTAAGTTATAAATTACCAGTTAATTTGTTTAAAGCGGCATGGTTAAAGTCGTCGACGGTAAATTTAGATGTATCTAATGTGGCTTATTTTTATAAAGATAAGAGTGCAAGAAATAAAAATGGAATAGCAGAATATCGGTTTGAATATCCAGAAGCTAGGACCATAACTTTTGGTTTTCAAGCCAGTTTTTAAATTAAAAGATATGAAAAAGAGTATCTATTATATGATGTTAGTTTTGGTTTTTACCAGCTGTAGTGATTTTCTAGAGATAAAGCCTCGTGAAGATGTATCAATACAACAGCAGTTTTCTACTCAGGAAGGAGTTTTACAGGCTTTGAATGGCGCCTATGTAAAAACAGAAGATTTAATGAGTAGCAATGCATTTATTTATGCTGATTTACAAGGTGGGAATTTATCATTTATACCCATTCAATCTGGGACATCATTAAACGCAATCATTGTACCTTCATCTTTATTGAATGTCTACAATTTTAATGATAACGCTACTGAATCTACTTATTCTGCTTTTTATCAAGATGCTTATAAAACACTTGCTAACATTAATAATGTCATTGCGTTTACACCAAATATTGGAGCAATGTCTACTGAAAAGAAGAGTCAGATTTTAGCGGAAGCATTAGCTTTAAGAGCATTTATACATTACAATTTGCTGCAATTCTATGCGCAAACATATAGCTTTTCGAATGATGCTTCGCACTCAGGAATAGTATATGCCGATAGAATATTACAAGGCGGAGTCGACTTTGAATCGAGAAAATCAGTTGCGGTCACTTACAAACTAATTAAAGATGATTTAGATAAAGCTTTAAGTTTATTCACTACCAGTCAAGCGATGTCTGGTCCTGGATATTCTTATTTTAATACTACAACTACAACAGCTTTATATGCTAGAATTGCTTTGCAAAGTAATGATTATGATAAGGCTAGCCTTTTTGCAAAAGAGGCAATTAAATTGTCGGGTTTAGTTTTAACGCCCAATGCAAATTACATACAAGAATGGGAAAAACCCAATTTGCCAATTTCTGAAGTAATCTTAGAGTTTACAGCACCTAAAGACAATTCAGGACAATTGGTTTCTAGTACTGTAGCAGGTTACTATAATTCTTTTGGAAACACTTCTTCATTATTTAGACTTTCAGCTTCATTGGATTTGATAGAACTTTACAGCCCGCAGGATATTAGAAGAAACAACTTTATAGAAAAAAACTATACAGTAAACACTGTTAATGGATTGCAAAATAGAACTTTTTATAATACTAAAAAATTTCAAGATAATGCGGGTACATTAAGTATTCGTTTATCAGAAATGTATCTAATTATAGCAGAGGCAAAGGCGCGCTTAGATCAGTTTGAAGAGGCTAAAAGCAATTTAAATATGATTAGAAATAGAGCTAATTTATCTAATATTACTTCAAATGATAGTTTACTTGAAAAAATATTTTTAGAACGAAGGAGAGAACTCTGCTTTGAAGGGTTTTTATTATTTGATGTTGCAAGATTTAAAAAAAACACCATTAAAATTTTAGATTGTTATGCCTTCACGTGTATTTTAAATTATCCTAATCCAAAATTTGTTTTACCAATACCACAAGAAACCATTAGCGTTAACCAAAACATAAAACAAAATGAAGGATATTAAGATCATTATTGCTATACTATTTCTGCTGCTATTTATTGGTGCTTGCACCGAGAACAGTAATGAGCAAGAGGAGTACAACTTTGTGCGTTTCGGATTATTAGTAAACCCTAATGGGCAAATTATAGAATATCCAAACGCTAAACAGAATATTCCTGAAACGGATACTTACAATCACGTTACAATTAGAACAATAAAAATCCCTGTTGTTCTTACCTCGAAATTAAAAAATACGCCTACTGATGTTTTTTATGAAATTAATACTGAAGGAAGTTTTAATGAGTTTGTTGCTTCGCCACAAAATAAAATCACTATTCCTGCAGGAAAATTAGTAGACACTTTACGCATTACCTTTAAAAATAACTGGAAAGAAGCGAATGCAAATAAAATCAAAGTTAAAATTATTGGCACTTCTGATCCCTCTATTACTATTGGCTGGCCGAATAGTGTCAAAAAAATGAATGTGCTCACTATAAATCTTGGCGATTTAGAGAAAACACGTTATTTCTTTAATCAAAACATTTACAGTTTAGCCGGAGTGGAAAATGAAGAATTATTAATACCTATTCTTTTTTCTCAACCAGTAACTAATGCTATAATTGGAAATTTTAATTTTATTAAACCCAATTTTGAGGTGCTAAGTGCTTGTGATGGTTTAGGTTCCAGTTTTAAATATTCATTAGAAAGGATGCCTTTTACAGATGGTGTTTCCCAAATATTTTATAAATTTAAATTGTTGGAAACAACTCCATTTGCCTCAAATTTAAAACTTAATTTGAATATTGGTTTAAATAATTTTATATTGTTTGGAGCTAATCAAACCAGTTTATTAAAACCATTAAATGTCAATAGACAAGGCGATGTTGCTGTAAATTTCTATAATTCCACTGATTTATTTTATAGAACCTTTGGAAAAGCGTGGTATTTTAATACTTCAACAAATTTATGTGATTGGAGCGATTTTAATACTTTTACCAAACCTGTTCCAGTTCCATTAGGTTCAGAGTTTGATAACGGAAAAGGATTTCATAAATATAGGATAGGATTTGTTGCTAATAACGCACCTATTGGTACAAATCCCTTTGATTTAAGGCGGTTTTATGCTGGTGCTAATGTTAGTTCACCTGGCTATACTGTCATACAAGCTTTAGATTTTTTTCCTGATAATGGCACAAGCACATCAAAAGGTATTGTAAAGATTGTCCCTCAAGTTTTGAGTTTTATAAAAACATCAAACGGCGCAACCATAAATATTCCTATATGTGGTAGCGGTAATTATTTCTATGAGTCAGTAAAAAATAGATGGGTTATTTACTTAGAGCTACATTGTGATGAAACACTCTTAAATGGGAATAGTGATGTAATTAAACCTATGTATATTTATAGTAACAATAATGGATATGCTGATCCTGATGCATTATCACTTCCTTGTCCAAAACGATCAAATTTGTAGCTATCAGATACTAATTTTAAATAAGTCTGTCGTACTTTTGTTGAAATAATTTTTAATTTTCTTAATATAAAATAAAATTATGAAAAAGAGTTTACTACTATTATCTGTGATAATATTTGGTTTAATGGGTTTTGTTCGCAATAATAATCCAGATTCTCCGTACCTTAATATTGATGATTTACGTGCTATATATAGCAATGGCGATCCATCAAAATGGCCAAAACCTGAATTAAGCGAATTAGTTGATTTATCTAAATTTCAAGATATTGGGGTCTTGCCAGCTGTGCCCTTTCCAGTTGATAACGCGTATTCTAAAGAAAAAGCAGCTTTAGGAAAGGCATTGTTTTTCGATCCGAGGCTTTCAATAAGTGGTCAGATTTCTTGTGCTAATTGTCATAATCCTGAATTGGCATGGACAGATAATTTGACTAGATCTTTTGGTCACGATAGGCAAAACGGACAGCGAAATGCAATGACAATTATAAACACTGGCTATGCGACGTCGCTTTTTTGGGATGGACGTGCCTCTTCGTTGGAAGATCAATCAAAATTTCCTATTCAGGATCCATTTGAAATGAACGCACATATTGATTTTGCGATCGATAAAATTAAAAATTTAAAAGGATATCAAACTTTATTTGAATCCGCATTTGTAGATAAAAAAGTGAGTTTGGAAAATGTACAGAAAGCAATTGCAACTTTTGAAAGAACTTTAACAAGTGGCAGTAATATCAGTAAATTTGATAAATTCATCAAGGGAAATGCTAAAATATATAGTGATGATGAAGTTTTAGGCTTGCATTTATTTAGAACTAAAGCGCAATGTATTAATTGTCATAACACACCATACTTTAGTGATAATGAATTTCATAATGATGGGCAAACGTTATTTGGAACTATAAATGAGGATTTTGGTCGTTATTTAATAACTAAAGATAAAGCCGATATTGGAAAATTTAGAACTCCAACTTTAAGAGAAGTTTCTAGAACAGGTCCTTGGATGCATCATGGTCATTTTCCAAGTTTAATTGATGTAGTTCAATTTTATAATTTAGGTAATCCTGCTCCAATACAGCAAAAATATTTAGGAACCAAAAGAGATTCTTTGTTACCTACTACCTCAGCTATGTTAAAGAAACTAAATTTATCTCGAGACGAAGAAAAGGCTTTAGTAGCATTTTTAGAAACGTTATCTACTCCAATCCAACGAATGAAAATGCCTGAACTACCAAAAAATTAATAACATAGCTTACTAATTTAAAAGTTTAATCTGTGCTTCTTCAACCTGAACAGGATAACGATCTGCTTTATCCTAAGTAGATTAAACTCGGTAGATTATGAAAGTCAAAACTGAAGAAAATTTTATCATTCAATATCTACAATCTTTGTCAAAGTTTAAAACTTTGACAAAGATAGGCTTGAACCTGCGGCAATTATATTTTCTAAAAGACAGAACTATAGAAAATCTTATCATCCAATATCCTGAAGATGACGATAATATTGTGAGCAAACCAAAATTTGTCGGGAGAAAGGTTTTTATTAAAGAAACTCAGTATTGTGACGTGTATTCGAAATTGTTATAAATTGCTATATTGATGGTTTTAAATTTGCTTAAACATATCTTACAAAATACATAGATTGCGATAATACATCAATTGAATTTATTAGTACATTAAAGCAACAAAATTGTCTTGTCATGTTAACAAAACATAAAAAAGTTAACACGTTATACTACTCATGTTAAACAAATCAATAAGAAGTAACATATTTAAATGATTATTAGAAGTCACTTTGAAACATAAAAAAGCCAACTTGATAGTTGGCTTTTTTTAAATTATCTACCAATCAAATTCATTTTATGGATGTAAAATTGGATGTAAATATCGTAAACACTTAAAAATCAAGTTTTATTGCAGAGAGAAAGGGACTGCTTATACTGCAATGAATAGTTTTGTTAGTCCTCTTAATTCATTACAAATATAGTGTAAATGCATTATTTAAAGGCTTTTACAAAGTATTTATTTATTGCGTAAAATTGCATTAATTCTTATTAGTTCTCTATTAGCCGTACAACTATCGTACAAATAAAGTATATTTGTATTATTCAAATAGTTTTAAATATGGCAACAGTTAATTTTTTATACCGTTCAACTAAAGAAAAGGCAAATTTAAGTTTGCGTTTATTGTATCGTTTCAATGATATTGATTTTGTTTTTGGTGCAAATACCAAATGCGAAGTATCAAAAGAGTATTGGAATAAGCAACACAAAAAGAAGTCTAAAAATGTCACAATTGAAAACTTACAAATTGAGATAAACGATAAACTTAAATTAATAAAAGACCATATTATAAAGGTTTTTAATTCTGTTAATCCTGATGAGGTTACTAAAGAATGGTTACAAAGTCAAATTGATAATTATTACAATCCACCCAAAGAAGCTGATGCTTTACCAACTGAATTAATAAAGTATATTGATTTTTATATTGAATATCGTAAACACGAATTAAAACAAACCTCGATCCAAAAGTTTAAAGTTATCAAAACTAAAATTGAGGAAATGGAAATTTTAAGAAAAGCACCGTTTTTAATTAAAGATGTGAATGACTATTTTAAAAATGAATTTGTCAAATACTATAAAGCTAAAAATTACGCACAAAATACGATGCAAAGAGAATTAACTTTTATTAAAACTTTTTGCAGACACGCACGCTTTTTAGGACTTGAAACACACCCACAGTTAGACAGTTTGCGCTTAGATAGTGTAAAAGTTGAAAAAATATATTTAAGTTTTGAGGAACTGGACAAAATTCAAAAAGTTGAAAGCAATAAATTTAGTGATAGTTTACATAATGCAAAAGACTGGTTAATAATTTCAGTTTACACAGGCCAAAGAGTTTCAGATTTTATGCGGTTTACTGCTGAAATGATACGTATTGAGAAAGGCAAAAAGCTAATTGAATTTACACAAGTTAAAACTGGTAAAATTATGACCGTACCATTACACCCGAAAGTTATAGAGATATTGGATAAAAGAAACGGTTCGTTTCCTTATACAATTTCAGATCAACGATATAATGATTATATCAAAACAGTTTGTGAGATAGCAGAATTAACGCAAAAAGTAAAAGGAAGTAAACATTTAGAAACCACACCAAAAAGCGGAATATTTCGCAAAGAAACTGGAATGTATAGAAAATGCGATTTAATAACGTCACACATTGGAAGACGTTCTTTTGCTACTAACTTTTACGGAACTATTCCAACAACTTATTTAATTTATGTTACTGGCCACAGTACTGAAGCAATGTTTTTAAACTACATAGGTAAAAGTAATAAGGATTTAGCAATGGAATTGACAAACTATTTTTAAAAACACAAAAATATAATGTTTTGTTTTAGCTTCATTTGGTGCATTTGGTGCATTTTAAGTCATTTTTATATTTGATGTTTAGCGAAGTAAAGATCACAAAAAATATAATTGTTAACAACTAACTAACATTTTAATAATCTTTTTATTCTAAAATTAGAATAAAATACAAGATAAGAAGTATATTTGTAAAAGTTTCTAAAGTAGAAACACAAAAAAGCAAGTGCGAACAAATCACAAATGCTTCTTTAATATTTTGAAATTTCTAAAAATTAATCGTTGAGGTCGGGAAACTTTTAACGTTTAATTCTTTTACAAATGTAGTGACATTAATGTCTAAAAAACGCACACTAATGATTAATTTAACATTTCATTAACAAATCAAAATTATTAAAAAGAACTAAGGATTTAAAGCATTTGCGTAATTAACAACTTAATACGCAAATACAATGACGTTATTAAAAACAAAAGAAGTAGCTGAACTTTTAGGCTACACACCGCGCAATATTGCATTGTTGGTAAAGGCTGGTAAACTTAAACCAGTAAACGATCACAAAGATTTTTTTCTTTTTGATGCTAAAGAAATCGAATTGTTTAACTCTAAAAAAGTAAGCAATGATAAAGAATAGCACCCTGATAACAGAATTGAATCCTGATGACTTTAAAACTCTATTGAGTACAATTGTCAAAACTCAATTAGATGACTTCAAAAAAGAATTATCTAACAAAAATGCAAATGATGACCTATTAAGTAGGGAACAAATTTTGGACTTACTTCAAATCAACGCTTCAACTTTGCACCGCTGGCAGTCCGCTGGCAAGATAGCCGTTTATAAATTCGCTACTAAATGCTTTTATAAACGTAGTGAGATAATGGAATCATTAATCAAACTAAAAAAATAAGGCTATGAGTACTATAAATACACAAAGCCTTAATGGTTTAGAACACAGCAAAGATACGGATTATATTTTGAGTTTTGAGGATAAAAAAACCGCTTTACTTTTTGGAGCAAACGAGATTTTACCAACCTCAACAACAAACGGAAACATTTTAAAATATTATAAATGGTTTTGTGAAGCAAGTGAACGAAAAAACGAAGAGAAATCCGATAAATGGTATAGTTTGTATGCTAAAGAACTTTTGAAAGAGTGTAAAAAGCCAATTTCAAAAAAGGTTTCCGAAGACAAATACATACTAATTGAAAACGCTACAAATGAAGCGGAACTATTAAAAATTGTTTTAAATGCTACTATTCCTATAAACAATGACAATCTTAAAAACCTTATCACTAAAGATATAAGTAAACTAATCGATACCTTAGAAGTTGTTAAAAATACAACTGATGACATTTTACAGGAACTTACTAAAAGTATTGACAATATAGATTTTCAACTTTTAGCGTTCCCAGATATCGAAGACCTGAAAGGACAAATAAATATTTTAGAGACCCTTTTAGTTGATGACAAAGGAGCGATTAAAGTTACTGATGAGAATAAAGCTGATTTTAATAAATACAACGAACTCAAAAAAAAATTAAGCAGTTATAAATTAAATAAAAATCATTATTTAATACTTTGTATCGAACAACTTTTAAAAATTGCAAAGACAAACAACTGGGGTTTATGTAAAAAGAACGGATATATTTATTTGTACAATGGTAACTATTGGAGCGAAATCGACAAAGAAAGTTTTCAATCATTTTTAGGAAACGTAGCTTTAAAAATGGGAGTTGAAAAATTCAAATGTAAAATTCACACCTTTAAAGATGAGTTATTTAAACAGTTTATGAGTGATGCTTATTTACCTACACCAAAGACAAATAAAAAGAATGTATTAATCAATTTACAAAACGGTACGTTTGAGATCACACCGAAAAAAAGAGGTTTAAAACCATTTGAAAGCAAAGATTTTATAACGCACCAATTACCATTTGAATACGAACCCGAAGCAGTTGCACCACTATTTCAAAAGTATTTAGATGAAGTTTTGCCTGATCCTGATAAACAAAGAATATTTGCAGAATATTGCGGTTACATTTTTATTAAGCCAAGTGTTTTAAAACTTGAAAAAATGTTGATACTTTACGGAACAGGCGCAAACGGTAAAAGTGTATTTTTTGAGATCATTAACGCACTTTTAGGAACTCAAAACATAAGTAACTATTCATTACAAAGTTTAACGAATGATAACGGATATTTTAGAGCAAAAATAGGTAACAAGCTGGTAAATTATGCGAGTGAGATAAACGGCAAGCTTGAAACTGATATATTTAAACAAATGGCTTCGGGCGAACCAATAGAGGCACGTTTACCATACGGCGAACCTTTTATATTAACCGAATACGCAAAACTAATTTTTAACTGTAATGACCTACCAAAAGACGTAGAACACACTAACGCATATTTTAGACGTTTTCTAATTATTGGTTTTGATGTTACTATTCCCGAAGACAAACAGGATAAACAACTACCGCAAAAAATAATTGCTTCGGAATTATCGGGCGTTTTTAATTGGATATTGCAAGGACTGGATAGAGTACTGGAACAAAAGAGTTTTAGTAAATGTGAAGCAGTCGAGAACGCTAGAAGTAATTACGAAAAGCAAAGCGATAGTGTGAAAATGTTTATTGATGAGTTTGAATATAACACCTCAGCTGATTATACACCGATCAGTATTTTGTACAATCAGTATAAAAGTTTTTGTATTGAGGACGGTTTTAGACCCGTAAACAAGTCAAATTTTATGAAGCGATTAAACCATTATAAAATTATAGTTAACCGCATTAGTAGTGGGAACGTGGCATATATTACAACCGATAGAAGTTTAATGTAATGGAAGTTTTTAAATATACATTGGACAAAGGAAGTAAGAAGTTTCTTTGTCCTAATTGTACCAAAAAAAGTTTTGTTTATTACGTAGATAGTGAAACAGGAAATTATCTAAATGATGACTTCGGAAAGTGTGACCGCTTGACAAATTGCGGTTATCACAAAGCACCGCCAAAGGGCAAACGAGCGTTTTTAATAGACTTTTTAGCAATTGGTAGCATAAGCGAAAAGGCTTGCAAAATAACTGATTTAAACGGTATTATTTCGATTATTCCAAAGTCGCAAATACTGGAGCAAACAAAAAATAATTGCTGGATAACGGAATGGTATTTAAAAACCTCAACTATAAACTATTTGATAAATGAAAGTAAGTATTTTACTGATGAGGTTAGTTTTGTAAATGAAGTTAGAACCGTAAAGCCACCGCCACCAGTTGCACCAAGTTTTCACAGTTTGGAGCTATTGGATAAAATGTACTTTAAAAATTCACAAATTAACAATTTAAGTGAGTTTCTAAAAAGTAAGTTTTCAAAAGATGAGGTTTTTAATGCAATGCAAAATTATTTAATTACAGGAACAAATCATTTTTGGAATAATGCAACCGTATTTTGTCAAATTGATGACAAAGAACAGTTTCACGCTGGTAAAATAATGTTATACGATAGATTTACAGGCAAAAGAATAAAAGAACCTTATAATCATATTAACTGGCTTCACATAGCTTTAAAAGAGCCTGATTTTAAACTTAATCAATGCTTATTTGGTTTACATAGGATCAATGAAGACTATCAAAAAACTATTGCAATTGTTGAAAGCGAAAAGACCGCAATAATAATGAGTATTTATATTCCTGACTACATTTGGTTAGCAACAGGAAGTAAGCAAAATTTAAAATTTGAATTATTGAAACCTTTAAAAAAGCGAAGTATTATTCTATTTCCTGATAAAGGCGAATTTTATAACTGGAATAACAAGGCGACCGATTTAAACGCAATAGGTTTTAAAATTGCAGTTAGTGAACTAATAGAACAAACAGACTTTAAAAGCGGTTTTGATTTAGCCGATTATTATTTTGAAATGCACGAAATGCACGAAATGCAGTAAAAACAAAACATTTATTTTTAACTATAAAATTATTTAATATGATTATTCAACAAACCACAGAACAAAAAGAACTTTGTAAGCTAATTAATAAGCTGGAGCAAAAAACAGGAAATGGTAAAGAGCTAATTCCAATTTTAAAAGCAGTACATACTTTATCATTAGATAATAACACAACTGAATTAATGGAGTTTTTAAGATTAAAATATTCCTATTGTATAGAATAAAACAAAAGAGGGAAACCATTACGGCAACCCTCTTTTTTTGTTCAAATAGTATCACACAGGCAATGCGTAAAACCTTAACAAATATAAACAAATTTCGTATTTTTACAATATTAAAATAGTATAAAATGGCAATAGGATTAAAAACGGGCGGGCGTAAAGCTGGCACGGAAAATAAAACGACAAAGGAAATAAGAACCGTATTAAAGAGCGTTATCAATAATGAATTAATAAATATTGAAACACTACTAAACGAGATGCAACCAAAGGAACGTTTGGAAATCGTTGTTAAGTTAATTCCATACGTATTGCCAAAAATTGAAACCGTTCGAGCTTCATTTGGCGAACCAACGGAACACAACTTTTTTGATTAAATTGTCTAAAGTAGATAAAAATAGAAACAATTGATGACAATAGCCAAAACGAAAATATAAGAATTATTTTAGGTAAAGGCATCAATCCTGATCAGATAGAAGATGAATCTTAATACTGATAAAAGTTCATTACTATCTGTTCATGCGTGAAACTTAATTAATTATAACCTATTTTGATAGGTTATTTTTTTGACCGTACGAAAATCGTACAATTGTAGTAAATAAAAAACCGTAAAGCATTAAATATAAGGCTATTACGGTTTAAACAAGCAGAGAGAAAGGGATTCGAACCCTCGATATGTTGCCATATACACGCTTTCCAAGCGTGCGCCTTCAGCCACTCGGCCACCTCTCTATTTTCTAAGACTGCAAAGAACATCAAAAAAAATGAGTTAGAAAAATAAAATCTAACTAATATGTTATTTCTCCACGTAAGGAAGTTTCAAACAGGATTTTAAATTCATTTCTTGCTATATTTTGACTTAATAAATACATCAGTTTTGTAATTGCTGCCTCGGTTGTAATATCCTTGCCTGAAATCACGCCTATCTCTTTCATACCTGTACTGGTTTCATATTGTCCCATGTTTACGCTGCCGCCAGAACATTGCGTGACATTAATGATATATAATCCATTAGTTATAGCTTTTTTTAATAGGCTTAAAAACCAATCTTCTGTCGGAGCATTTCCACTACCATACGTTTCTAATACAATTCCTTTTAGACTTGGAATATTTAGTATAGCTGCTAACACAACTTCGCTGATTCCAGGAAACATTTTGATCACCGCTACATTTGTATTTAAATCTTTATGAACTTGAAGTTTCTCATCTGGAATATATTTTAAGAATAGCTCTGGATATAATTTTAAATGCACACCTGACTCCACTAAATCAGGATAATTAGGTGAAGTAAATGCCTTGAAATGTTCAGCGTTTATTTTAGTGGTTCTATTACCTCGGTATAATTTATATTCAAAATACAAACAAACTTCACTGATAACGGGTTGGTTGTCTTTTCGTAAGGAAGCAATTTGGATTGCAGTAATTAAGTTTTCTTTAGCATCAGTACGTAAATCACCTATGGGCAATTGCGAACCTGTGAATATAACTGGTTTAGCTAGATTCTCCAACATAAAACTCAATGCTGAGGCAGAGTATGACATGGTGTCTGAACCATGTAGAACTACGAAACCGTCAAAGGAAATATAATTTTCCTCTATAATTGTTGCAATTTTAGCCCATGCCGCAGGATTCATATTGGATGAATCGATTGGGTTGTTAAAAGAAATTGTCTCTATTGCACAGTCTAACTGTTTCAGTTCTGGAATGCGCTGTAATAATTTACTAAAATTAAAAGCTTTAAGCGCACCGGTATCAAAATCTTTACGCATACCAATGGTGCCACCAGTATAAATCAAAAGGATTTTTGCTTTATACGACATCGTGGTATTTCAATTTATTTACCACAGGATTAGCATACATGGCTAAAAAACTATCTAGAGCCACTGGATTGTCACGGTCAATTCGCATTTCTAGTCGGCGTTCAAATAATGATTTTTCATTATCAGTGTATAAATGAGAATAAAGATTTGTTTTATTAACGATATCATAAGCAATAAAATTAGTAGGCCACAATTTGTAATTACTCAAAATGGCGTCATCTATTACCTGCGCTAATGAAACAATTTGCTTGTTTGTGCTTTCGTTATTAGTTATTATTTGGTCAATTTCTGTGTCTAAAACTTTGCCCACATGAATATGGATTCCTTTCTTTTGACCTAAAGCACCACTTAAGATAGTCATAAAATCTTCATTTTTTTCCTTTACATAAACCTGATTATTAGCTTCAGCTATTAATTGTGGCATTTTGAGAGCATCAGTAGGATCGTACTCATAAGAAATTGAAACAGGAACAATTTTAATTTTTTTGAAATATTCCATCAGGTGTTTTTCATCAGAACCCATTCCAAGCATTTTTAAAATACCAGGATTAGTCTCGTCTTTTCCATCTTTGGTACGACCTTCTCTTTGTGCAATCCACACGGAACGATTCTCATGAAGTAATAATTGACCTATGTATTCAGATAATAATTTTGAGCTTTGCAGCATTTCCCTTGGCGTTAAGCCTCGTTGTACAAGGAAATTTCTATTTAATTTAGCTAATGTGTTTAGGAATGATTTTTTGACCAAATTATCACCGATAGCTGATGCCGTCATTACTAAATTGTGCTCAAACAAAGCCGTGTTTAATAAAGTAGTATCAAGCAGAATATCGCGATGATTTGAAACAAATAAATACGATACATTAGGTTCTAAATTTTCAAAACCTGAAGTTGTTAAGCCATCAGAACTTTTTTCTAAAACCCTTTGAACAGATTGATAAATTACATTGCATTGAAAGTCTCGGATTGATTGGGTCTTTCGAAGTTGTTCTTTCCACACTTCTTCGGCTACATCTGGGAAAGAGAAATTCATCAATGCTTTCATCATTGGATGATTAATAACATTATGAAGTGCTTCATTTATTTCGGAGTCGTAAAAAGGCCGAATAGCGTCAAATTTCTGCATTGTAATTCTAAATTATTTAATTGGCAAAAGAACAAAAAAAATATCTAAATATTGTGAATTCTATTTTAAATCCCAAAAATAGCTTTGGAATTCGCAGTGGTGATCTCTGCAATTTCATTTAAGGGTCTATCATAAATCGCTGCTACTTTTTGAGCAATGGTCAGGGTATAACTACTCTCATTTCTTTTACCTCGATATGGAATAGGGGCGAGATAAGGTGAGTCCGTTTCTAAAACAATATGTTTAAGAGCAATTTTATTTAAGAATTGATCGATTTTACCGTTTTTAAAAGTGGCAACTCCGCCAATTCCTAATTTCATATTATAGGAAATAGCTTTTAAAGCTTGTTCATAGGTTCCTGTAAAACAATGAAAGATACCAAATAAATCTATTGATTTCTCTTCTTCTAATATTTCAAATATTTCATCAAACGCATCTCTACAATGTATTACAATTGGTAATTTATATTGTTTGGCTAAGCGAATTTGAGTTTTAAAAGTAAGTTGCTGCTGTTGTAAAAAGCTTTTATCCCAATATAAATCAATCCCAATTTCACCAATAGCATAAAATTGATGTTTTTTTAACTCGTTTTCAACATGTTCTAATTGTGCAATATAATCCTCTTTTACATAAGTGGGGTGTAAACCCATCATCAAAAAAATATTTTCAGGATATTTTGTCTCTAATTCATACATGCTTTTGGTACTAGTAGAATCGATAGCTGGAATAAAGAAGCGAGAAACGCCGGCTTTTATAGCACGTAATATTATTTCATCTCGATCTTGATCAAATTCTTCGCTGTATAAATGAGTATGCGTGTCAGTTAATATCATTTGTAATCATAAAATTTTAACCCGCAAAATTACAACTATTAAGTAAGAATCCCAATGTTGAATTAGTTTTTTGGACTAGTTAAAAGCCAATTGGCTATTTATATTACTATCTACAATTGAAATAGTACTCCTTATAAAATAGGGTTTGCTGGTTTTTGCTTTCTAAAATAATATAGTTTGAGAATGTTAAATTTGGTTTGTTTTATTTCACAATCTTTTATTAATTCATTCGTTTTTCAATTTCGTATTTGGTAAATTTGAAAGACAATCAATAAATAATTTAATATGACAGTTCAAATTAACACAGACAATAACGTAGAAGGTCACGAACGTTTAAAAACCTATATTGCTGATGAGTTGGCATCAAGTCTAGCTCGTTTTGAAGATAAAATTACACGTGTAGAAGTTCACTTAGCAGATGAAAATAGTGATAAATCAGGTGTAAATGATAAGCGATGCGTTATTGAAGCACGACCAGAAAACTTACAGCCTGTAGCTGTTACAAATCAATCTGACACAATAGAAAAAGCATTTCATGGTGCACTAGACAAAATTAAAAAAGTCTTAGAAACCACTTTTGAGAAAAAGAAAACGTACTAGTTAATATATCGTAATACAATATAAAATGACACTATGGGAACGCTATAGTGTCATTTTTTTTAAACTAAAGATTCTAAATGTATTATTTTTCTAAATTTTTAACGAAATAAATATAAGTGTCAATTTCCAGAATAACTATCTTTTATCAAGGTGTAGAATTATAAATGTGTCAATCTTGTGCTTTGTTTTCAAATAATAATGCTGCTAGTTTATCATCTCTTTTGTAAACATCATCATAAAAATGAACGACACCTTCTGGACTTACCCAAGCAGTAAAATACCCTATATAAACTGGAAATTTATTTTTTAAAACATACCAGTATTCATCGCCGTTTTCCATTTTGGCATCAATTTTATCTCTATCCCATTTCGAATCATTTTTCATAATTGCTGCTGCCAGTTCTCTTGGTTTAGCCACTCGAATACAACCATGACTGAAAGCGCGATTGTCTCGCTCAAATAAACTTTTTGAAGGAGTATCGTGTAAATAAATCGCATCAGAATTTGGAAATAAAAATTTCACAAGACCTAAGGAATTAGAACTTCCAGGTTTTTGCCTTACAAAATCGTCTTTCCATTCCATATTGTGTTGTTGCAAATAATTTGGATTTTTCTCAATAGCAGGAAGTATTTCTTTCTTTAAAATACTAGCTGGAATATTCCAATAAGGTCTAAACACGATATATTTCATAGGAGCACTAAAAATTACAGTCTTATTTAAAGTTTTACCTACAACGACATTAGATTTTAATTCAGGCTTTCCATCTCTAAAAAACGTTAATTCATAGGCAGGAATGTTGACTACTATTAATTCTTTAGCTTTGATCACATCATTTGAAATCCATCTGCATCGTTCCATATTTACCATAATCGTTTTTATACGCTGTGCAATAGGAACATTCATATATCTAATATGTTTTGGCAATATAGTTTTATTAATTGCAAACCCATTAATTCTTTTAAACTCTAATATTCCTGTAGCCAATTTATCATCATAAATAGAACTTTTA
The DNA here is from genome assembly GCF_035985025.1 of Flavobacterium sp. PL11. Lineage (NCBI taxonomy): Bacteria > Pseudomonadati > Bacteroidota > Flavobacteriia > Flavobacteriales > Flavobacteriaceae > Flavobacterium > Flavobacterium sp. PL11. The sequence goes on along the minus strand of NZ_JAXCIA010000001.1, from coordinate 186,914 downwards.
GAATCCGAAGTAATTATATCATGATGAAATAAATAGGTTCTTATTTGTGCAATTGTCGCAATACTATCGCCAGGTTTAAACGATTTTATTTTAGAATCTATAATGATGGTTTCCAAACTTCCCTTTTTCTCAATCTTTTGGTATTTCACTAATATATCTTTCAATAGATAATATTGCTCTAAAACGCCTTTTCCCTTTTTATTGATTAATGAAGGATCTATAAGTAGCGAATCCAAATAATGAATATAAGATTGTTTTTTTCTAGGTAAAAACCATCCTAATTCTTTTGATTTTTGTTTGTCGATACCTTTATATACCTTATCAACATAAAAAAAATAGAGCGAAGAACTTAGTAGTTCTGTATTCACATTTGCTTTCTGATTTTTCTGTGGATTACTATAAATAGTATCCAAGATGTTTTTATAAGGAATACTGGTTTGTACGCCTTCACTATTTAGATTATTAACTTTATTGTATAATAAACTCGAAAATTCATTGAGTCCATCTTGATCAAACCAGATATAGCGGAACTGATGTTTTCTATATAATTGTTTCACTTCGCTTTGGTATTTTTCGAGATCGGGATATTTAGTAAAAAATGTTTTTATTTGAATACTATCAAAAGTGACTTCGATTGTATTAAGTGTAACTGGGACTTCAACTTGATCATTTTCTATTTTCTTTTTACAAGAGGTTGTTGTAACTATCAGAGTGAAAGCTAATATAAAGAATATACAGAATGAATGTTTCATAGTTAAAAGTACAATTTGCAAAAGATGTAATGCAGAGCAAACAAAAATACAATAAATCTGACAGTAACTAATCCGTTATTATTTTTCGATTTTTAGAAATAATTTTATAGTCGCTGCTGTCTATTAAATAAAAATAGTACAACTATCTGATAATGAGAAAACTGTTTACATAAAATTAATGATATTACAGTTACTATAGACAAAAACCATTAACTAATCCAAATAATTTTGAAACAATATTTTGGCATTATATAAACAATCTCTATTCGATATAGACTTTAAGAATAAAATTCAAGTTAAGTGATGTCAATTGTAAGGTGTTAATAATCACAACTGTAAACCTGTAATTATTAGTTAAGTATGGATTTTATTATCAGCGTTTATACTCTAAATTTTTACAACTTGACTGCTGAATAATCAAGTATCATAGAAAAGATGGAGACTTTACAATTTTTAACTATATTGTTGTACAAATAGTAAAGTACAATTTATGAAAGAATTTTGGGATAGAAACAAAGCAGCTATCAGTAAAGTAGATTTTATGATGATCATAAAACAAGTTGTTTTTTTCTTTTTGGGATTATTAGTATTGATAATTGTTTCTGCCGGTATATTAGCTCTTTATTTTGAAGCTAATAAAACAAAAATCAGCACTCAAATTAATAGTAAAATCAACGAAAATATATCGGGAACTGTTACTATTGGTAATATTAATTATAAGTTCCTAAAAGGATTTCCTAATATGACTTTGGCTTTAAGCCAAGTGGAATTAAGAGATAGTTTGTGGGCTAATCATAAGAGAACATTACTCAAAGCGCAGCAAATAGAAGTACGCATTAATGTTATAGATTTGATTGTAAATGAAATAAATATTGATAAAATCGAAATTCAGAATGCAACATTATATTTATTTAAGGGTAAGAATGGATTATCGAATACTAATATTTTTAGATCCAAGGAAAGCGGTCAAAAAACGGAAAGTGCAACAACATCTACAATTCATTTGATCAATTTAAAACAGGTACATTTTATTTCGGAGAATTTAATTGGAAAAAAACTATTTAATTTTGACAATATCGATTTACGAGCTACTATAAACCATATAAACGATGATTGGAATACAGTGGTGTATCTAAAAACTTTTGCTAAAAGCATGACCTTTAATACAAAACACGGAAGTTTTATTAAAGATCAAAAAGTAGAAGGTATGCTGGCAGCAAATTTTTCTGCTACAAAAAATCAAATAAGTGTGACCACTGAAAAACTATCTATTGGCAAAGATTTTTTTGATATAAATGCAAAATTCAGTTTAAATGAACACAAATCACCTTTTAAAATTGCTATAAAGACAAATATTCTATGGAAAAATGCTGCGGCATTAATGAGTGATAATATTTATATTAAAGTAAACCAATTTGATTTTAAAGATCCTATTACAGTGGGTTGTATTATTGATGGTGATATGAGTGCAACCGAAGATCCTAAAATTACAGTTTCCACTAAAAGTATTGATAATGAGCTTACAATCCCTGATGGATTAATAACAGATTGTTTTTTTGATGCCAAATTTACAAATCATTATAAAAAAGGGGCTGGATGCAATGATATTAATTCTGGAATTATAATTACCAAGTTTAAAGGGAAATACAAAACAATTCCGTTCGCAATTCCTTTGGGAAAGATTTTAAATTTTGAAGCAACAATTGCTTCAGGGAGTTTTAATTCTGACTTTGATGTTGCCAAATTAAATAAAATTATATCAAAGAATTTGATGCACTTTACCACTGGGCAGGCTAAAATGAATATGGATTTTAGATTTTCTATAGTGGATTTAAAAATTGAAAAACCTTATTTTATAGGAAAGGTAATGGTTCAGGATGCCGTTGCTAGTTATGGACCACGAAATTTAAGTTTTGTAAGATCAAATGTTCAACTTGACTTTACTGAAAAAGCACTCTTGATAAAAAAAATTAATTTAAAAGACAATGAAAGTAACGTTTTTATTGAAGGTAAAATAGATAATTTTTTAAATTTATACTACGAAAATCCAAGTTTAATTGTAATCGATTGGGATATTTATGCTCCCTTTATTGACGTAAAAAAACTGGTAGCCAATTTTACTAACCCTAATAAAACACAAATAAATCAAAAAGATTCAGAGAATGATATTTCCGAAGAGCTTTTTTCTGCTATAAAAAAATCTCAGGTAGTGATCAACGTCAAAGCAGATAAAATGGTTTATGGTAAACTCGAGGCTAGTGACGCTAAAGTTCTAATCCTATTACAAAATAACGAGCTAATAGTTAAAAATGGTGTGGTAAAAAGTGCAGATGGCAAAGTTACGTTTCAAGGAAAATTAACCCCTCAAGGGGAGGGTTTTGTATTGAAATCAGATACTAAAATAGAAAATGTAGATATTGCAAAATTCTTAGCCTCTTTAAATAATTTTGGAATTACATCATTTACGCCTGCCAATTTAAAAGGGTTTTTAACAGCTTCAGCTTCAGTTGAAGGTAAGTTACTAGCGGGTGGTGAACTAAAAACAAACTCCCTTTTAGGTAAAGCAACTGTAAAAGTGAGTCAGGGAAAACTTATTGAATTTAAACCAATCACTAATATTGCCAAATTTGCTTTGCCTTTTAGAGACGTTAATAACATTGTATTTCGTGATTTATCAGGTAATTTTATAATTCGTGGAGAGGCAATTACGGTAAACAATTTAAAGGTTAGTTCCAATATTTTAAATTTAGATATCAACGGGGTATATTCTTTTGGTAGAGGAACAAATTTAGCATTAACTATTCCTCTCAGAAATCCTAAAAAGGATCAATTAATTGTTGATAAAGAGCAACGAGCAGAAAAGCGTCTTGATGGAATTGTATTGCACTTATTAGCGATAGATGATGAGGGAGAAATTAAGATTCGATGGAACAAAAATCACAAATAAATCTTAGCAACAATGAAAAAATATAGTGTAATCCTAATATTCTTAACCTTATTCGCTTGTAAAAATACAGCTATCAGCGATGCATCTTCATCAATTAAGGTGAATACAGTTTTAGACAATTGGCATAAAGCAGCGGCCAATGCTGATTATAAAACTTATTTTGATTTAATGTCAGATGATGCAGTTTTTATTGGTACAGATGCAACAGAAAATTGGAATAAAAAAGATTTTCAAGCGTATGCTAAACCTCATTTTGATAAAGGAAAGGCGTGGAGTTTCACCACTTTAGAAAGAAATCTTTTTTTTGAGAAAACAGGTAATATAGCGTGGTTTGATGAGCTGCTTGAAACACAAATGAAAATTTGTAGAGGTTCAGGGGTTTTGGTAAAAATAAAAAATGAATGGAAAATTAAGCATTATGTATTATCAATGACCATTCCTAACGAAAACTCGAATCAAGTTATTAAAATTAAAACTTCTGAGGATTTTATAATCGAAAAACTGAAATTAAAGCAATAGTTTGAAAATAATAAGACAACAAAATATATTTATTAAAAGTAGAATTAGTGAATATCAGCCGCGAGTAATTTAGATACACGTTCATCTCTTTCATAAATGTCATAAAAAAAGTTTACTTCACCATTATCATCAACCCAAGTGGTGAAATATCCCATGTGCACAGGTAGCTTATCCTTTAAAATGCAAGTTGTTTCTACACCGCCATCCATCGCTTTTTGAATGCGCTCAACAGGCCAAGTTTTATTGTCCTTTAAGATTAAATAGGCTAATTCTTCTGATTTATTTACATTGATACAGCCATGGCTATACGCGCGATATTCAGAATTAAACAAATCTTTAGAGGGAGAACCATGCAAATAAATATCGTTAATATTTGGAAATATAAATTTGACTTTTCCTAATGGGTTTTTAGGACCAGGTTTTTGTCTCATCCGGCCATTCTTTAATTCCATGTCGTTATTAACTAAGTAATTTTTATCTGTTTGTAAGGCAGTTTTAATTTCACTTTGAACTATACTTGTTGGGATATTCCAGTACGGACTAAAAACCATGTGATTGATGGTGCCGCTAAAAATAACAGTTTCATTCATAGTTCCTCCCACAAAAACATTAGATTCCAATTCAATTTTACCTTTTTTATAAAAATAAAGCTCATAAGAAGGAATGTTAACTAAAATATATTGCTCTGCTTTAGCTACTTGTGGATCAATCCAGCGGCAACGCTCCATATTTACTCTTATCTTTTCAATATATTCTGCAATAGGAATATTTAATCTTAAAATATGACTTGAGGTAAATGCGGGACTTTGATCGAAACCATTTCTATTTTTAAATTGCAAAATTCCAGTTTTCAGCTCCTCATCATACAAATTACTTTGAGAATCTTTTTTTAAATCGCCTACTATTGCAAGTTTTTGCCTAATTTGGCCAATAGTTTTAGAGCTATCACCCGGTTTATATTCTCTAACTAAAGAATCTTTAACTATCAAATTCCAATTTCCTTCTTGTTCTATTTGGCGGTATTTTTTTAAAATTTCACGCAACTTATAATATTGTCCAAAAAGTAATTGATCATCATTATCAAATGATGCGGGATTCTTTAAAAAAGTGTTTAGTAAACTAGTGTATGACAGGTTTTTTTGAGGCAGTAACCAACCTATTTCTTTTACCTTTTTTGAATCAATACCGTGAAATACTTTTTTAGCATAAAATAAGTACATAGCGGACATCAATAATTCCGTTTCAGATAAATTACTTTTTTTAGAAGGTGCTTGTTCATAAATAGCATTAAATTTATCTTTATATGCAAATTGAGAAATTACGCCTTCCTCTTCTAAATTATTAGATTTAGAATATAAAGTTTTAGCACTTATTACAAACTGATTTTTATCAAACCATATTGATTTATATTTACGTTGAGCATATAAGTTAACAAGATTTGCTCTTTGTGACTTTAAATTTGGATATTTTTTTAAAAAATTGGTAATAACAACGTTATCAATTTTAGGTGAAGAAGGTGTGGGTTGACTTTTAAGTACAGGATTGATTTTGTCAGCTACTCTTTTTTTTATAAAATAGCTTTCACTGGCATCAGAGAAGCTAAAAAATAAAAGTGCGGTTGCTAAAAAAAAGGTTTTCATGATGTAAATTTTGTCGAAAGGTAATAAAATAAATGAGTGTTAAAAAGAGCATTAACAATTTGATAGACATTGTAATGTAATTTTAAACCTTCTTTTGAACGTTTAAATGGCTTTCTAATCTTTCGAAATCACTACTAAATGATATTCAAAAACGTTTTTTCATAGATAGTAATGATTGTTTTATAATTTCTTAATTTTGGCACCTGAGATTCAAGGACGAATTTTATCAAGTAAAAAAAATTATAAAAGTGGGAAGTAAAAATAAATTAAAGAGGTTCAAAGAAAATGAGACATTTAATAATGTTTTTCAACCTACAAGAGAGGAAGTAGTAGGAGATTTATTTCCACTTAAAGGTAAATGGAACTCCGATTTTTTTAAAAATGATAATCCCTTAATACTTGAACTGGGTTGTGGTAAAGGCGAATACTCGGTAGGTCTGGCGGAGAGATATCCAAACAAAAATTTTATTGGAATTGATATTAAAGGAGCTCGTTTTTGGCGTGGTGCTAAGACAGCCATGGAAGATGGGTTGCATAATGTTGCCTTTATCCGTACTCAAATAGAGTTAATCAATCATATTTTTGCAGATAATGAAGTAGATGAAATCTGGATTACTTTCCCAGATCCACAAATAAAATACAAACGTACGAAACATAGAATGACCAATTCAGAGTTTTTACAATTGTATAAAAAGATACTCAAAAAAGATGGAGTTGTCAACTTAAAAACAGACAGCGAATTTATGCATGGTTATACATTAGGATTATTACATGGCGAAGGACATGAAGTTTTATATGCCAATCATAATGTTTATGTAAATGAAGGAAGTCCAGAAGAGGTAACTGCTTTTCAAACATTTTATGAAAAACAATATTTAGAAACTAATAAAGCAATTACCTATATCCGATTTAAAATTAAAGAATAGTTCTATATTTGAAAAGGATTTTCATCACAATTTTATGCTGGCAATTAATTTACTTACTTCTTTATTTTTAGGATTTGTTACTGCTGTTATAGGGATCACTCCTCCAGGTTTGATAAATATGACCGCCGCTAAGGTAAACATTAAGGAAGGGAAAAAAAGTGCTTACTGGTTTATTTTAGGCGCTGTGATCATCATTTTTATTCAGGCAGCGTTAGCCATATTATTTGCTCAATTTATAAAAGACCATCCAGATGTTATTGTTTTATTAAGAGAATTAGGTTTCGCTATTTTTTTGATACTCTCTATTTATTTTTTGTTTATCGCAAAAAAGCAGAAAAAAAAGATCGGCAAAATAAAAAAAAGGAGCACTACAACACGCTTTTTCTTAGGAATGCTACTATCAGTCCTTAATTTTTTTCCAATTCCTTATTATGTATTTGTCAGTATTACTTTGGCTAGTTACAATTTATTTTATTTTGACATAAACTACATTCTATTTTTTGTAACAGGAGTTGTATTAGGTTCGTTTTTAGTATTTTATTTCTATATCGCCTTTTTTCAAAAAATTCAAGACAAAACAGATTACTTAATGCGAAATATGAATTCTATTATTGGTAGTATTACCGGAATCATAGCTATAATTACGTTAATCAATATTGTGAAATTTTATATAAAATAGGCGTAAAAAGCTAATAGTCACACATAGGATCTGATTGTATGGAAGACAATAATTTTTTTGATCGTGTATACGCTATAGTACGACAAATTCCCTATGGAAAAGTAACTTCTTATGGCGCTATTGCAAAAGCTTTAGGAACCGCGCGCTCTGCTAGAATGGTGGGTTGGGCAATGAATGCCTCACATCATCTTGAAGATGTTCCAGCGCATCGAGTAGTAAATAGAAATGGTTTGCTTACAGGTAAACTTCATTTTGATGGAACAAACTTGATGCAACAATTACTCGAGAATGAAGGGATAGTTGTAATTGACAATCAAATAAAGGATTTTAAAACTGTTTTTTGGATGCCGGAAGTTGAGCAGTAATTAGTATTTAAAGCTAATGAAATATTTAAATCAATCCTAGATAGGAAGGTGAACCATTTTTATGTACCAATAACCAAATTCATACTCAAAGCTAATACTTCCATCACCAGAATAGCTTATTTTAGGGCGATGGTCTTCGTTTTGTGCTGAAAATTCGATTTTAAATTGTACCAACGCATTTTTTTCATTAAAAGCGATATCAGAAATTTCAAATAATTGCAATTCAAATTCATCAAACAAATCTCGAAAGAGATTAATTTCTGCTTCATTCACGGCGTCTTCACTGTGATGATCTTTGTAAAACGTTGATTTTTTATTTAAAAACATTTTCAAAAAATCGATTGTAGCGACTTCTAAATCGTATTTATGGTTTTGATGAAAATCCTCGTAAATAAAATGTGTTACCATTCCATCAATATTGATGTCTTCAATTTCTTGCTGAAAAAGTTCAGTAACGATAAAAGTGTAAATTAGCCGTTCCTCATCCGCATAATTACATATCAAATCTAAGGCGATATCGAAAGATTGCATTATTTGAATTATCGTGTCCAGTTCTATTGTTATTTCAGCATCCGTTAGCATTTCTGGGATCTTAAATGCAGGTTTGCCCATTTTTTCAAAAACGGTTATCCTTATCGAGTTTTTAAATGAATTCTCAAAATTCGAAACATAATCTAGGAATTGACCTTCAATTTCTGGCGGTATATTTGGATTTTTTTTATTAAAAAAAATACCTCCGTGTTCTATAGAAAGTTTTAGCTTTTTGAATTCATTTTCTTGTTCTATGGTAAGTTTTGGAAGATCTTCATCGTCTCTATTTTCCATTTTTAGTATCTTTTTTATGAGTTATCTCAGCAATGCGAATGCAGTAATTCTCTATTTTTTCATTATCGAGAATCGGAAAAATAGAGAAGGAATCAGTAAAACTTGATATTAAATTAGTATGTCTCTCAAAAATCTCGTCCAATAATTGGGTATTTCTTGTTTCCCAGAATTGACCTTCATCATAACATTCAAAATCAACCAAATAATTTGTATTGATGTAATCTAAAATCAAAATTAGCTTCTTGTGGATTTCAGCACCTGCATGTTGCGTTTTTGTGGAAACAGAATATATTAATTCTTTACCTATTGAAGGGTCAAGTCGAAGTATGTTAAAGTTTATAATTCCGCACATCCGCCTATTTTCAAGAAATGAAATACATAATGGTTCGCATTCTGGTGGCGTTATCATGATTCCATAAAGATTTTCAGTATTACTAACTAGTGAAAAACTTTGATTTGGAAACTGTTCTTCAAAAATAAAGTAGTTCCACATTTCTGTTTTGGCAATATCAGCCAATGCATCAATGAGGTGTTTTAGTGAAGATGACTTTTTTAGTTGCCCTTTGTAATGTACGCTTAGTCCCATAATCAAGAATTATTAATTTGCCGTTATAAATGACAAATCTAAATTAAGGTAAATAATTTAAAAATTAAGGCTTCATATTAAAAATTCAAATAATCAGCAACGATTCCCTTATCAATAAATCCAATCTAATTCCTTTATTTTAAGAACTTAATCTGCTATCTTTGTAATCTGAAATCAGTATAAATAAAGATAATATTCTGGTTGTAAATACCAGTTGATAAGTAGACTAAAAATGAAATTAGATAGAAAAGATATTCTGAAAGCTTTAGAGACAATTACTATAGCTGGCGAAGGGAAAAACATGGTGGAGAGTGGTGCTGTAAAAAACGTACTGATTTTTGGAAACGAGGTTACCGTTGATTTAGTAATTGCAACTCCAGCCATGCATATAAAAAAACGTGCTGAGGACGATATAAAAAAATTAATTCACGAGAAATTTTCATCAGATGTTATCGTAAAAGTAAACATAAAGGTGGAAGCTGTAGCAGCCGAAAATCCAAACCAAATAAAAGGAAAAGCAATTCCGGGAATTAAAAATATTATTGGCGTAGCTTCTGGAAAAGGAGGAGTAGGAAAATCTACAGTTACTGCTAATCTTGCCGTTTCATTAGTTAAAATGGGTTTCTCTGTTGGAATATTAGATGCCGATATTTACGGTCCTTCAATGCCAATTATGTTTGATGTGGAAAGTGCTAAGCCAATTTCAGTTTCCATTGATGGTAAATCAAAAATGAAACCGGTTGAAAGTTACGAAGTGAAAATCCTGTCAATCGGCTTTTTTACATCTCCAAGTCAAGCTGTTATATGGAGAGGTCCAATGGCTTCAAAGGCGCTGAACCAAATGATATTTGACGCTGATTGGGGTGAATTAGATTTTATGTTAGTCGATTTGCCTCCAGGTACAGGAGACATCCATTTATCCATCGTACAAGCATTGCCCATCACAGGAGTTGTTATCGTGAGTACGCCGCAAGCTGTTGCTTTAGCTGATGCCAAAAAAGGAGTTTCGATGTTTATGTCTGATGCTATAAATGTTCCTGTTTTAGGAATTATTGAAAATATGGCTTATTTCACACCTGAAGAACTGCCTAATAATAAATATTATATTTTTGGAAAAGAAGGCGCTAAAAATTTAGCTGAAGATTTAGAAGTTCCTTTCCTTGGAGAAGTGCCTATTGTTCAGTCCATTCGTGAAGCAGGAGATTTTGGTCGTCCAGCTGCAATGCAAGCAGATTCAGTTACACAAAAAGTATTCGAAGAAATTACTCGAAATGTAGTGCGTGAAGTGGTCAGTAGGAATGAAAATTTACCAGCAACAGAAGCAGTAAAAATCACAACTATGGCAGGTTGCTCAGCAGTAAAAAAAAAATAGAAAATTAGTAAGAAATTAGAAAATTAGCAATGAATTAGAAAATTAGAAAGTTGGAGAATTAAAAAAAAGTTAATCAAGATGCAATTTGTATTTTATTTGAATAATGTGATTTATAATTTCACCAATTATATATGATTAAAATTATCATATTGGCCAACTATCACATGATCCAATTATCTAATTGTCAAATTTTCTAATTCTCACATTTTCACATTTTCATAGTATCAAAAGATATGACAACAGAAGAATTAACTCTAGAAGTTCAAAAAGCACTCGAAGAAATCAGACCTTTTTTAAATTCTGATGGTGGCGATATTACATTAATTTCAATTGAAGATGGTAAACACGTAAAAGTGCGACTTGAAGGAGCCTGTACTAGTTGTAGCGTAAACCAAATGACATTAAGAGCAGGTGTAGAAACAACCATTAAAAAGTTTGCACCACAAATAGAAACGGTGACCAATATTTTGTAATTATTTGATATGATCAAATGATTGTTATTATAGTTCAATAATAAATTGGTTGTAGCGTATTGTATTTACGAAAGAGACGGAAATATTATTTTTTCGTTTATAAAAATTATAATAGAATAACTAAATTGTGTTTGTCTGTAAAACAAAATCTTTTTTTAATATTCATGTATAAAAAAAGGTAGATTTATAGTTCATGAAATAACATAATTCATTGATATTTGCAAAATTGATTAATGAAGTTTCTTAGAAATTTTGAGAGTAGATAATCAATTTTCCTTAATTGATGCTATTTTATGCTTTATGTGTCTTTATAAAAAGGAGTAATACTAAAATTTTAAGGTAGACATAGTTTACAAAATTATAATAAATAAAGCTTTTATTTGTTAGAAAGATTTAGCCGGCAAAAGCAATTAAAAAAGAAGAAGAAAAATAATGCCACAAGATATTACTATTAAAATTACCGATAGAAACGGTATAGCTCACGAAGTTGTTGCTCCAACAGATATGAATTTGAATGTCATGGAGATTATTAGAATGTATGAATTGGCGGAGGAAGGCACGGTAGGAACCTGCGGTGGAATGGCGATGTGTGCTTCATGTCAGTGTTATGTTTTGAATGATGTAGCCTTACCAGAAATGGGTGAAGATGAAGAAGCAATGCTTTCAGAGGCTTTTTATGTAAAATCTAATAGTCGATTGGGTTGCCAAATCCCAATCACAGAAAATCTTCAAGGTTTAGAACTAGAACTAGCTCCAGAGAATTAATAGTAAAAGTTACTTTATATTTGAAGGGCTTTCTTTGTAAAAAATTGAAAAATAAAATTGGGTTTTCTCGCAAAAAAAAAAAGCTTCTTTTTCCAAGAAGCTTTTTTTCAATATTATATTTATTGTAATAATTAATGATTATTATTTAAAAGCGGCAATTCCCGTAATATCCATACCCGTAATCAACAAGTGAATGTCATGCGTTCCTTCGTAAGTAATTACAGATTCTAAATTCATCATGTGACGCATAATAGAATATTCGCCGGTGATCCCCATTCCGCCAAGAATTTGTCTTGCCTCACGTGCAATATTGATCGCCATGTCAACATTATTACGTTTTGCCATTGAGATTTGAGCTGTAGTGGCTCTTCCTTCATTCCTTAAGACTCCTAATCGCCATGTCAATAACTGCGCTTTTGTGATCTCAGTGATCATTTCGGCTAGTTTCTTTTGTTGCAATTGTGTTCCAGCGATTGGTTTATCAAATTGGACTCTTTCTTTGGCATAACGCAAAGCAGTATCATAACAATCCATTGCAGCGCCTATTGCACCCCAAGCTATTCCGTAACGAGCAGAATCAAGACATTGCATAGGAGCGCCAAGACCTGATTTGCCTGGTAATAAGTTTTGTTTTGGAACTTTTACATTATCAAAAATTAGCTCGCCTGTTGCAGAGGCACGAAGAGACCATTTATTATGCGTTTCAGGAGTGGTGAAGCCTTCCATTCCTCTTTCTACGATTAAACCATGAATTCTGCCTTCTTCATTTTTAGCCCAAACTACAGCAATGTCAGCAAAAGGAGCATTAGAGATCCACATCTTAGCACCATTCAAAAGATAATGGTCGCCCATATCTTTGTAATTGGTTGTCATTCCGCTTGGATTTGAACCATGATCTGGCTCTGTCAAACCAAAACATCCCATAAATTCTCCAGTAGCTAATTTTGGTAAATATTTCAGTCGTTGTTCTTCTGTTCCAAATTTCCAAATAGGATACATAACTAATGAAGACTGAACTGACGATGTAGAACGAACTCCAGAGTCTCCTCGTTCAATTTCCTGCATTATTAAACCATATGAAATTTGGTCTAAACCAGCGCCGCCATATTCCTCAGGGATATAAGGGCCAAAACCACCTATTTCTCCTAAACCTTTGATAATTTGTTTGGGAAATTCAGCTCTTTGAGCATAATCTTCTATAATAGGGGACACTTCACGTTTTACCCATGCACGGGCAGAATCGCGAACTAATTTATGTTCTTCTGTTAATAAATCATCTAAATTGTAATAATCCGGGGCTTGAAATAAATCTGGTTTCATGGTATCGCTAATTTATGTACTACAAATCTACTGAAAGAAATATAACAAATCGATTAACAAATGTTATAATTTTTCAATTTTAATATTTGGAGGAATATAATATAAATAATTTGGAAAATAATAAAGTTTTAGAATGTAAATTACGTTCGCTTAGTTGAAAAAATTAATACTATTTTAAAATAAATTACGAAACGAACTAGGTTACATCTTCAAATAAAATTCCTTTGTCAACGCAATGTATTCTGGAGTGTATACATGTCTTTCTATTTCGATTATCAATTCATCAATATTATGGTCGGTTGTTTCAATTCGAGAAAAAGCTAGTAAACTACGTTTGATTTCTGAAGTTGGCGTGCCTTTTAGATGTGTAATCTTGAAAGGATATAATTCAAATTCTTGAGCAAGAGCTAAGAATTTTTCTTCTTCTTTGTATGGAATTATTACTGCTAATATTCCATTTTCAGATAATAATAGATCAGCTGCTTCTATTAAATCTTCAAAAGGCATAGCATCCTGAAAACGTGCTAAGTCGCGTTGTTCATTTTCGGTTTTATAATCTTCACTATAATATGGAGGGTTTGAAATGATTAGGTCATACTCGTCTTCCGGTTCTTCGATAAATTCATCTAAACCAGCGTGAAAACAAAACAAACGATCGCTCCAAGGTGAATTTTCGAAATTATCTGTCGCTTGTTCGAACGCATCTTCATCAATTTCTAATGCATCAATTTGCTCAGCGTTGCTTCTTTGTGCTAACATCAAAGCAATTATTCCTGTTCCGGCGCCAATATCTAAAATGCTAAACGGATTATGATCTATTGGAGCCCAAGCACCTAGTAAAACGCCATCAGTGCCTATTTTCATGGCAGAGCGGTCTTGTTCAACAATAAATTGTTTAAATGAAAATTTAGGCATAGTGTTTTCAGATTTTCGATTAACCAAATAAAAAAAATAACCGATTAAACCTTTCTACAAATATATTTCAATTAATCCCTCAGGTAAATCCATAATCACCCTTTTGTTTTCACGATCAATTTTTACTAAAAAATTATCGATCATAGGAATCAAAATTTCCACGTCTCCGTTGAGCACTTCAAAAAGTGGCTGTGCTGTGGTATCATTTATAGATTGAATTTTTCCAACAACTCCAAGACGTTTGTCCTCAACTTCAAATCCTATTACTTCATGAAAGTAGAATTTGTTGCCAGTAAGTTTTGGCAGCATTTTCAATGGGAGATAAATAGCGTTGCCCATAACGGCATCAGCCTCTTCCTCGGAGTTCATATCTTCAAAACGGATTCTGAGAAAATCGTTTTTATGCAGTGAACTGCTTGTAATAAAAAAAGGAACCAAGTGTTTGTTGCATTCAACAAACACTGATTCCAAGTTTTCGTATAACTGGGGTTCATCCGTGTCTAAATAGGCAAGAACTTCCCCTTTGAAACTAAATTTTTTAGCGATTTTACCTAAATAGAAACAATCTTCTTTACGCATCTTCGCTTACTAATTTATGCTTCAGTTGTTTCATTATTTTCTTCTGTAGCAGGAGCTTCTTCAGTCGAAGCTTCAACTTCTTCTTCCACAGCTGGATTTGCAGCAGCAATAGCATCTGCTTCAGCTTGTGCAGCTACAGCTAAACGTTTTGCATTTACATCTTGTTCTGCTTTGAAAGCTTTTGCTTTAGCGTCAGCTTGAACTTTAGTTAAACCGTCTTTTTTAGCATCAACTTTTCCAGATTTTGCGTCTAACCATTCTGTTAGTTTCACGTCTGCTTGTTCTTGAGTTAAAGCTCCTTTACGGATACCGCCATCAAGGTGATGCTTTAATAAAGCTCCTTTGTATGAAAGAATTGCCTTAGCAGTATCAGTTGGTTGAGCACCATTGTGCAACCATTTTACTGCAGCGTCGATGTTTAAGTCGATAGTTGCTGGGTTTGTATTTGGATTGTAAGTACCAATTTTCTCTAAATATTTACCATCTCTTTTTGAGCGTGCATCTGCAGCTACAACCCAGTAAAAAGGTTTTCCTTTTTTACCGTGTCTTTGTAATCTAATTTTTACTGACATAATCGTGTGATTAAATTTTGAGGTACTCGACCTCTATTAATTAAGTTTGCAAAGATACTTTTTTTATTGATAATAGCAAATACCTATTCTGTTTTAATGTTCGTTGTAATATTAAATTAATTTGAGCTATCGATTTTAGTTGTAATTCTGATTTTTAAATCTAAAAACCTTAATTTTGTTAATCAAAAAATAGAATTTATGAAAAAATTTTTATTATTAACAGTGATTCTTTTTTGTTTCATTTCATGCGAAGAGGACATTCGGTTTAATGATCCAGCGTTTCAGGGGTTGAAGAATAATGTATTTTGGAGAGCTACTGATTTTAAGGCAAAATTAGCTACTAATGGTTCTTTAATAATTGAAGCATACACTTCAAATGAGTTTTTATCATTTACAACAACATCACCGGGAAAAGGAATTTATTTATTAGGTCCAGATAGTTTTAATATAGTAGTTTATACTGAGGATCGAGGCATATATGAGACCAATTATTCAACCTCTATTGGAGGTGCAAATGGAGAAATTAAAATAACTGATTATGATGATATCAATAATACTATATCTGGTACATTCAAATTTAATGCTATATACACAGAAACTATTTCAAATGAAGAGCCAAATTTAAATTTCCAGCAAGGCTTTTTTTATAACGTTCCAATTGTGATTGTCGGCAAATAACTGATTAATGTTTTTAAAATAAAATTTGCTAGATGTAAAAGTGGATATTTAGCCATATTATTATGTAACTCTTCAGGTTTTAAGTATATATTCTAATTTTAGCTAAAATAAAATATATAAATTAGTTAATAGATAGTAGATTAGAAAAAAATTGCCTTACATTTGTGTTATTATTTAAATACGTACATATGAATATTTTTGTTGGAAGTCTTCCATTCAGTATTGAGGAAGCAGATTTAAGAGAGTCTTTTGAGGCTTACGGAGCAGTTGATTCAGTTAAAATTATCTCAGATAAATTTACAGGAAGAAGTAAAGGGTTTGGTTTTGTTGAGATGCCAAATGATGACGAGGCTCAAAAAGCTATTGACGAATTGAACGGAGCTACTGTTCAAGGACGTGCAATTGTAGTTAACAAGTCTGAGCCAAAACCAGAAGGCGAAAGAAGAAGTTTTAATAATAACAGTCGTGGTGGAGATTCACGCGGTGGTTATGGTGGTGGAAACAACCGTGGTGGAGAAAACCGTGGTGGTGGAGACAGAGGAGGAAGATATTAATATTCTTTTCAATCATATATAAAAAAGGTGTCAATGAAAATTGACACCTTTTTTGTTATGTTTTACTTTTTTAATTTGATTAGCCGAATTTGCATCGAACATCTATATTTAAACTGTAGTATTCTTAAACTTACATATAGCGGAAAGACTTAGTATAAAACTACGAAGTGAGAAATTCTGATTAAAAAATTAAAGTAATAAAAAAGCCATTTGTCTGAACAAATAGCTTTTTTAAATAGTATTGACCAAATAGTAAAAAACTTATAAGTTAGCTACTAACCAATCTCCAACTTCTTTCGTACCGTATGCTTTTCCACCATCTGCGAGATCCTCAGTAACGATTCCCGCTTCTAACGCTTTATTTACCGCGTCTCTCATGGCTTGTCCTTCTTCCATCAAGTTGAAGTTTTCGAACATCATTGCAGCCGATAAAATAGTAGCCATAGGATTAGCAATGTTTAAACCAGTCGCTTGCGGGTATGAACCGTGAATAGGCTCAAAGAGAGATACTTTATCTCCCATAGATGCAGAAGGCATAAGTCCCATCGACCCAGAAATTACTGAAGCTTCATCAGTTAAAATATCTCCAAATAAATTCTCCGTAATTAATACATCATACGTGTTTGGCCATTGTACTAAACGCATGGCAACAGCATCAACAAATTCGTATGATACAGTAACTTCAGGATAGTCCTTTTCCATAGCTTGAACTGTTTCCCGCCACAAGCGTGACGTTTCCATTACGTTTGCTTTGTCTACACAGCAAAGTTTTTTAGAGCGTGTCATTGCCAATTCAAAACCTTTTTTTGCTAAACGTTGTACTTCAGCTCTAGTGTACACGCAATTATCAAAAGCTGTTTCTCCACCGTCTCTTCTTCCTTTTTCTCCAAAGTAGATTCCACCTGTTAGTTCTCTTAAAAAAACTAAATCAGTTCCTTCGATACGTTCTCTTTTTAAAGGAGATTTATCCAATAAAGAAGAGAATGTAAAAGTTGGACGTACGTTAGCAAATAAACCTAACTTTTTACGCATCAATAATAAGCCTTGCTCTGGTCTCACCGGTGCTAGTGGATCATTATCGTATTTTGGGTGACCAATAGCTCCGAATAGTACTGCATCTGCAGCCAAACAAATTTCATGCGTCTCGTCAGGATAAGGAACTCCTACTGCATCAATCGCCGCTGCACCAGTTAAGGCTGGTTTCCATATAATTTCATGTCCAAATTTTTTAGCAACAGCATCCGAGACTTTCACAGCTTCATTAATTACCTCTGGTCCAATTCCGTCTCCAGCTAATAGCGCAATAGTATATTTCATGTTTTTATCTTAAAATTATTGTATTAAATGGTTTTTAGTTCAGTGTTACTATTTTAGTCTTTAAATTATTTTATTTTTTAATTTATCGCTACGTTCAACATTTTTTGAGTAGCAACAATAGCAGCAACCGTTTGATCCGAATCTAATCCTCTTGTTTTAAATTCTTTTCCATTGTTAGTCCAAGTTATTATAGTTTCGCATAAAGCATCAGAACTACTTCCGGGTGGAATTCGAACAGCATAATCAATTAATTTTGGCAATTCTAAATTTTTACTTCTATAAATTTTTGCTAGTGCATTCATAAACGCATCAAATTGTCCGTCTCCTTGAGCATGCTCCTCAATAATTTCTCCATCTATTTTTAAAGATAAGGTTGTAGAAGGTCTCATTCCTTTAGCATGAGATAAAATATAGGATTCGACTACTATTTTTTCTAAGTAGGTCTGACTGTCTAAAACATCAGATATAATATAAGGTAAATCCTCCTTAGTTACGGTCTCTTTTTTGTCACCTAATTCTATGATACGTTGCGTTACCAGTTTTAAATCTTCGGGATTTAATTGCAATCCTAATTCTTGGAGATTTTTCTCAATATTAGCTTTTCCAGATGTTTTTCCTAAAGCATATTGTCGCTTTCGTCCAAAACGTTCTGGAAGTAAATCATTAAAATACAAATTGTTTTTATTATCTCCATCAGCATGAATACCAGCAGTTTGGGTAAAAACATTATCGCCTACAATAGGTTTGTTTGCAGGAATTCTATAACCTGTAAAGGTCTCCACTAATTTACTCACTGAATATAACGAGGATTCTTTTACACTCATTTCAATTTCTGGCATAAAGTCATTGATCACGGCAACAGTACTTTCTAAAGGTGCGTTTCCAGCGCGTTCTCCCATTCCGTTTACTGTTACATGAAGACCTTGAATACCTGCTTTTACTGCTTCCATAACATTAGCAATGCTTAGATCGTAGTCATTATGTGCATGAAAATCGAAATGAGTGTTGGGATATCTTTTAATTATTTCCGAGATAAATTGAAATGTTTCAGATGGAATAAGAACACCTAAAGTATCTGGTAGTAAAATTCTTTTAACTGGCTGCTGAGTCAAAAAATCTAAATACTGAAATACATATTCAGGCGAATTACGCATACCGTTGCTCCAATCCTCTAAGTAAACATTAGTTTCAATATTATTTTCTTGTGCTAATGTAATGGCTTGTGCGATTTCGGTAAAGTGCTGTTCTGGCGTTTTTTTTAACTGGTGCGTAAGATGATTTAAAGATCCTTTTGTTAATAAATTTTGAACTTTGGCACCTGTGCTTTTCATCCATTCAATAGAAAGTCCGCCATCAACAAAAGTTAACACCTCAATTCTATTTTCATAATCTTTTTCTTTAGCCCAGGCCATAATTCCTTTTACACCTTGAAATTCGCCTTCACTAACACGTGCCGAGGCAATTTCGATTCGATCAACATTTAATTCTTCGAGCAACAATTGCGCAATGGTCAGTTTTTCTGCCGCAGAAAAAGACACTCCCGAGGTTTGTTCACCATCGCGAAGTGTCGTGTCCATTATTTCAATTTTTCTTTTTTTCATTGTGTATAATTGTCACTTTAGACATAAATTATCACGAACCATTAAAGTCTCAATTTAATTTTATCTGAAATAAACTAAGTGTAATCCCGTCGTAATGTTTTGGTAATCCGTTATAATCTGGAGTTATAATTCCTAAGAATTCAAATCCACATTTTTGATAATAATCAATTAATTCTGTGTTATCACCCCAAGTGTCTAGCCTCAAGTAGTCTAAATCTTTTTCTTTGGCAAATTGTTTTCCCCAATCGATAATCCTTTTTACAAACTGTTGTCCTTTAAATTTTGGATGCGTTACAATTCTATGAAAGTAAACCGCTTTGTCGCTGTTTTTTTCTTTCCAAATACTTTTATCTTCAAATGTGATTGCAAAAACACAAGCAATTTCATCATTGATAATAATTTTCCACTGTCGGTTTTCAGCTATTTCTTTTTTTACCAACTCTAATTCAAAACCTTGCCAATGTTTATTAAATTTGGTTTTCTGGTATTCTACAGCCATATCGTAAAACTCGAAAATCGTCTCGATATCATTTATTGTGCTTGCTTCGAATGTCATATCTTTTTTTTGGCAAAAATAGAAAACATTAGTTCAACAAACAGGTAAGGAATACACTTTGAGTTTAAATCAATTGCTTTTCAGCAAAAGTTATTATTTCCTCTTTTATGTTTTGTAAATAGTCAATATCATCAAAACCGTTTAACATATTGTTCTTTTTATAACCGTTGATGTCAAATGATTCTTTCTCGCCTGAATTTAAAATGGTGATTGTTTGTTCTGGAAGATTAATTTCTAGTTCTGTTTTAGGGTCATTTTCAATTGCGGCAAAGATTTTATTCGCAAATCCCGCACTTACTTGAACTGGTAAAACACCAATATTTAAGCAGTTGCCTTTGAATATATCTGCAAAAAAGCTTGAAACTACAACACGAAAACCGTAATCATATACTGCCCAAGCAGCATGCTCGCGTGAAGAACCGGAACCGAAGTTTTTTCCACCCACCAGAATTTTTCCTGAATACATTGAATTATTTAAAACAAAATCCACCTTTGGTGTATCATCTCCGTTGTATCTCCAATCACGGAAAAGATTATCTCCAAAACCTACACGCTCGGTCGCTTTCAAGAAACGAGCTGGAATTATTTGGTCAGTATCTACATTTTCTATTGGTAACGGTACTGCGCTACTGGTAAGGATATTAAATTTATCGTAAGCCATTTGATTTGTGATTTTAGAGTATCGATTGTTGATTTAAGATTTTCTCAGCAAAAAAGAAAAATTTAATCGGTACTATTTTTTATTGTGTGTTCTTAATAAATAATTTTAGTTGAATATTGTTGACTATCGAGATTTGAAATAATAAATCGTTAATCCACATTCTTAAATCATTAATTCCCTTGGATCAGTCAGTACTCCTGTAACTGCCGCCGCCGCCGCCATAATAGGACTTGCTAATAGCGTTCTTGAACCAGGACCTTGACGTCCTTCAAAGTTTCTATTTGAGGTACTCACCGCATATTTTCCAGCTGGCACTTTGTCATCATTCATAGCTAAACAAGCTGAACATCCAGGTTGACGCAATACAAAACCAGATTCAGTTAAAATGTCTAATAAACCTTCTTCAATAATTTGTGCTTCTACAACATGTGAACCTGGGACTAGCCATGCCGTCACATTATCTGCTTTTTTTCGCCCTTTTACAATTTCTGTAAAGGCTCTAAAATCTTCTATTCTACCATTGGTACAACTTCCTAAGAAAACAAAATCAATTGGTTTACCAATCATGACATCATTTTCTTCAAAACCCATATAGGCTAATGATTTTTTATACGTTTCTGCTCCACCTTCCACTTGATTTGCGTTAGGGATCTTTTTTGAAATACCAATTCCCATTCCTGGATTAGTACCATAAGTAATCATAGGTTCGATATCAGCAGCATCAATGACTAGCTCTGTATCAAAAACGGCATTTGCATCTGTTTTTAAAGTTTTCCAATAGTCAACTGCTTTAGTCCAAGCTTCGCCTTTTGGCGCATATAATCTTCCTTCAAGAAAATCAAATGTTGTTTGGTCAGGAGCGATCATTCCGCCACGAGCACCCATTTCAATACTTAGATTGCAAACTGTCATACGGCCTTCCATTGACATTTCTTCAAAAACATTTCCAGCATATTCAGCAAAATAGCCTGTTCCACCTGATGTTGTTAATTTTGAAATAATATAAAGAGCAACGTCTTTTGGGCCAACACCTTTACTCAGTGTACCATTTACGTTGATACGCATTTTCTTTGGTTTGGGTTGCATTATGCACTGTGTAGCCATTACCATTTCCACTTCAGAAGTTCCAATTCCAAATGCAATTGCGCCAAATGCACCGTGGGTAGAAGTGTGAGAATCGCCACATACGATAGTTGCCCCTGGTAGTGTAATTCCGTTTTCCGGACCTATAACGTGAACAATACCATTTTTTTTATGGCCTAAACCCCAATGCGAAATACCATATTCAGCAGCATTATCTTCTAAAGCTTTCAATTGATTTGCTGATAATGGATCTGCAACAGGAAGGTGCTGGTCTATAGTGGGAGTATTGTGATCTGCAGTTGCAAAGGTGCGTTCTGGATATAGAACGCTAATATTTCTGGATTTTAAACCTAAAAAAGCAACAGGGCTAGTAACTTCATGAATAAAATGACGGTCAATAAAAAAAACATCTGGTCCATTTTCTATTTTACGCACAACATGCGAATCCCATACTTTGTCAAATAATGTAGTACTCATTTTTAATATTTTTAAGTGTATTTCTATCTTCAAATCCAAAAATATATGGATGTGTTTCCAAGTAAAGAAACAAAAATAGCAAAATCAATAGAATTGCCAGTTGTGTTATTGCGCTATATACGATGCCCAAATAACTTTTTGAATAATACAAAAGAGTAAATATTAAAACTAAGTTAGCTGCTTATCATCATGAAGCTAAATTTTATTTTTTTAGAAATATTTCATTACTATTTAAGACGATAATTATAAATCCATGTCAGATAACTTTATCATTTATTAAACAACTGAAATTGAGTTAGTTACAAAACTAATATCTTCTCGTGACAAACAAATTAAATTAGAAAAGTATACCATTATTTTTTATAGATTTATATTATAAAACATTTTAGATTGAAAGTTATCATCTATGTTCAAATATATTTACTTAGTTTTTCTTATAAAAAATACGAAATTCAACAGCGATTAAATTTTGCTATAGAAAAATAAATCACCTACTATTTACTGTAGAAACTATTGACTGATTTTTTGCTAATTCTCAGTATGTAAAGCGATTAGTTTGTTAAAGTCTTCAAATAATTTACCTTGGCTTTTTCTAAAATCAACAATTTTAAGTTGCTCTATAACATCTCTTAAGGCAATCTGAATATATTGATCTTGTTTTCCGTATTTCCAAATGGGATTTATGCAGTTTTTAAACAACTCCTCGAATGATGAATTTGGGATAAAAACTCTAGTCTCTCCTTGTGAATCCGTCGCGATTTTTTGACAATTATTGTATAGTCTGAAGGAGAGTAAATCAGCTAATGAATAAAGTGCAAGAACAGCAGTTCCAGGATCATTTATACCAGGGCTTAGCGCTTTAATGGCAATTTCTGAGAGTTGTTTAAAACCATAATCTGCATTTAAGTCTATGGGTTGTCCATTATAAAAATCAGTTGCCGAAGCAATATCAAGTAAAACACCGGGGTCTATAGGGTTTTTACTAAAGACTCTCAAAAGCGGAACTTCTTTAAGCAAATAGCTGCTTTTAGGGTATAAGAAAGTGATATAAAGATCTTTTTTTTCACAAATTTCAAGTAAGATTTTTTTATTGTAACCTTGAAAATAATTTGACTTTAGCGTATTTATTTGCACAAATGGAAGCTCGTTCCAAGTCACTGTTTGCTGTGGGTCTTGATTGTATTCTTGTTGCATTTTATGCATTGTTTTTTTCTGAACGCGAGTAATTACAGTTTCATATTTAACAGTTTGAGTGACGTAATCTAAAAAATAAATGAATAGAAATATATCAATAACTGTTAATAAAATAAGAAGGTAAATGCTGAGTGCAGGCACATAAATACCGCTTGAAATATCCCTAATGGTACTTAAAAGGAATAGTGCATAAACAATTGTTCCAATATAAAATCCCAATACTGTTTGTTGAAATCTATTGCCAATCATGCTACTCAACACCCGATTAGTCATTTGAGAAGCTGCTTGATTAAGCACAATCATCACCATAGAAAAACTAAAAACGGTCAATGAAATTATGGCACCAGCAATTGTAGAGATGATAGATCTTGCTGTGGTTGCATCCTTTAAACTGAGCCAACTAGTATTTGATTTTATACTTTTGCCCCATTCAGAAAAGTCAATAACTAGCATAACCCATTTCAACAACAAAAAACTTATGGCTAATACAGCAGGATAGAATGCAATACTACCTGTGATCTTATTGTAATAGATTCTAAAATGTTTGGGTAAATTAATTTCCATTTTATAAAGTTACGTTGAGAAAGTTTAGTAATGTTATGATATTATTTTTTTTTAAGTAGTTTTTTTAAGTAGCCGTTATAACTCCTTTAAAATATTTTTTCAAAAAGTTTACAACATTAAAGTCTGCTGCTCTCCCCGCGGTTAATGTTTTAAAGACGCTCTGCCTGTGTATTACTCTTAATGTTCTAATTTAAGTTTGAGTTATTCTATATACACTTTGATAATGAAACTTTTCAAAAGCTTTATAACTGCCATTGTTTTCATACTTAAAACGATCTTGTTCATAAATTTCAGGATTTATAAGTAAGTCGGTTTTAGTTTTTAAAATTGTGCTTTTAAATTTTAAAGCTAAACTTGAATTATCGTCTGTCTTAAATGAATTATAAGCCTCTTTCAAGTGTTCAACAGCTTTTTTATCCCAAATAATAACTCTTTTGTTTACCATTGAGAAGTCATTTTTTCAACTTCCTCTGCAGTATAAAAATCTACTTTTTCAACTATTAAATTAGCTTGGTCTAACTCATCATTATACTATTTTAAAGAAATTGATTCAGCTAAATTGTTGCTGTTTATGATTTTTTCTAATTCTTTAAAAACAGTTTTGTTTACTTCAAATACTTTTTGTATTAAATTGTACTTCCTTTTTGCTAAATCCATGACAATGTATTTTGTAAGTCTTAAACAGAAATAGGTATTCCGACTTAATTTTTCATTACAATTATTAAACAAACATTTTTTAAAATTAATTTATCAACTATTAATAACTTCCCTTTTACTTCCTTTAAAAATAGCCTAAATTTGAAATTCAATTTTTGTGATTTTAAATAATTACAAACACTTCAATTCCAGATATGTACTTAATATTCGATACTGAAACGACAGGACTACCTAAGCGCTGGGGCGCACCTATTTCTGATACTGACAACTGGCCAAGATGTATTCAAATTGCCTGGCAGTTGCATGATGATATGGGGAAACTCGTCGAGCATCAGGATTATTTGATAAAGCCAGAAGGTTTTAATATTCCGTATGATGCCGAAAGAATTCACGGAATTTCTACTGAATTAGCGCAAGCCGGAGGAATTTCTTTGGCAGAAGTTTTAGAGAAATTCAATATCGCTTTAGGCAAAGCCAAATATATTGTAGGTCAGAATTTAGGTTTTGATATCAATATCATGGGTTGCGAATTTTACAGAATGGGAGTGGAAAGCCAAATGAGTTCCATGCCCATTCTTGATACTTGTACAGAAGTCACTGCATCTTTATTAAAATTACCTGGAGGCCGTGGTGGGAAATTTAAATTACCAACACTTACTGAATTACATAGTTATTTATTTCACAAACCTTTTGGCGAAGCACACAACGCAACTGCCGATGTGGAGGCAACTACGCGTTGTTTCTTAGAATTAATTAGACGTGAGATTTTCACTAAGGAAGAGCTTGATGTAGCACCTAACTATTTCAACGACTTTCAAAATAGAAATCCCACTGAAATAAAGCTAATTGGTTTAAAACACATCAATCTTAAAGAAGCATCCGAAAAAATCAGGCAGCAGTTTGGAGAGAAACAAGCGCCAGTGGTTTCAAGAAAAGAGCTTTCTGAGAATAAAAAAGTGCTTGTTGACACGCAATTTGTTCATTTGCACAACCATACTCAATTTTCGGTATTGCAATCCACTATCAGCATTCCAGCATTAGTCAAAGCAGCAGCACAGCAAAAAATGCCTGCAGTTGCCATGACGGATCATGCGAATTTAATGGGTGCCTTTCACTTTGTACGTGATATACTATCTCATAACAAAGCGGCTAAAGCTAAAAATGCAGCTTTAATAGAAACTGGAGAAGAGCCTACTGAAGTTGTTATGAAACCTATTGTAGGTTGTGAGTTTTTTGTTTGTGAAGACCATAAAAATAAGTCGGTTAAGGATAATGGATACCAAATAGTGCTTTTGGCAAAGACCAAAAAGGGTTATCACAATTTAGCTAAAATGTCTTCCATAGCTTATACAGAAGGCTTTTATTACGTACCTAGAATTGATAGAAAAGTCATTCAGGAGTATAAGGAAGATATTATCGTTTTGTCTGGGAATCTTTATGGAGAAATCCCAAATAAGATTTTAAACATTGGTGAAAACCAAGCAGAGGAAGCGCTAATTTGGTGGAAAAATGAGTTTCAAGACGATTTTTATATTGAGGTAATGCGCCATAATCAAGAAGATGAAAATCGAGTGAATACTTCATTAATTTCATTAGCCAGAAAACACGATGTCAAGATAATTGCCACTAACAATACGTTTTATATAGACAAAGAGAATTCAAATGCACATGATATTTTACTGTGTGTACGCGATGGCGAGAAGCAAACCACGCCAATAGGACGTGGTCGCGGGTATCGTTACGGATTACCTAATCAGGAATATTACTTCAAATCAGGTGACGAGATGAAGAAACTTTTTAATAATTTACCAGAAGCAATTTCGAATATCTCAGAGATTGTGGATAAAATAGAAATTTACGACTTAGCACGAGAAGTTTTACTTCCTAAGTTTGAAATTCCTACTGAGTTTACTATTGTTGAGGATGCTGTTGATGGCGGAGTTCGAGGGGAAAACGCGTATTTAAGACATCTTACTTTTGAAGGAGCAAATAGACGTTATCCTGAAATCACTGAGGAAATTCAAGAACGATTGGATTTTGAATTACTCACCATTTCGAATTCTGGTTATCCCGGATATTTTTTGATTGTACAAGATTTAATCGCTGAAGCTCGAAGCATGGGTGTTTCTGTTGGACCAGGAAGGGGTTCTGCAGCGGGTTCAGTAGTAGCGTATTGTTTGAAGATTACTAATATTGATCCACTTAAATACAACCTACTTTTTGAGCGTTTCCTGAATCCTGATCGTGTGTCACTACCGGATATTGATATCGATTTTGATGATGAAGGTCGTAGTAGTGTTATGGATTATGTGATCAGGAAATACGGATCAAAACAAGTTGCGCAGATTATCACTTATGGTAAAATGGCGACTAAGTCTGCCATTCGAGATACAGCAAGAGTATTAGATTTACCATTATTTGAAGCGGATAAAATTGCAAAGTTGATTCCTGGAATGATGCCTGCAAAGTGGAATTTAGCACGTTTTTTAAATGAGAAAGAAGACCTAATCAAAAAAGCAGTTCGTCCAGAGGAATATGTAAATATAAAAGAATTAATAGGACTTGCTAATGAAGATGATTTAGCAGGAGAAACCATTCAACAGGCTAAAGTTTTAGAAGGAAACTTAAGAAATACGGGGATTCACGCCTGTGGGGTAATTATTACGCCTAGTGATATTACTAATTTTGTTCCTGTAGCTACAGCCAAAGATTCTGATTTATATGTAACTCAGTTTGATAATTCGGTGGTAGAAAGTGCTGGTTTACTTAAGATGGATTTCTTGGGTCTAAAAACCCTGACTTTGATAAAAGATACCGTTAAATTAGTGAAATATAGATCTGGAATTGATCTCGATCCAGACACTTTCCCTATTGATGATTTAAAAACGTATGAACTTTTTCAACGTGGAGAAACGGTAGGTATTTTCCAGTACGAAAGTCCAGGAATGCAGAAATATATGAAGGAATTGAAACCTACGGTTTTTCCTGATTTGATTGCCATGAATGCATTGTATCGTCCAGGTCCTATTGCTTATATTCCGAGTTTTGTAAAGCGAAAAAATGGTGAAGAAGAGATTATTTATGATCTTGATGCCTGCGAAGAGTTATTAAAAGATACTTACGGAATCACGGTTTATCAAGAGCAAGTAATGCTTCTATCTCAAAAATTAGCGGATTTCTCTAAAGGTGATGCAGATGTTTTGCGTAAAGCGATGGGTAAAAAGCAAAAGGAAGTTTTGGACAAAATGAAACCTAAATTTATCAATCAGGCTGTTGCCAAAGGTCATGCCGAGGATAAGCTAGAGAAAATTTGGAAAGACTGGGAAGCCTTTGCAGAATACGCCTTTAATAAATCGCACTCCACTTGTTATGCTTGGATTGCCTATCAAACGGCTTATTTAAAAGCAAATTATCCTGCAGAGTATATGGCGGCAGTTTTGTCAAATAATATGAGTGACATAAAGCAAGTTACGTTCTTTATGGAAGAATGTAAGCGAATGGGATTGCAGGTTTTAGGCCCTGATGTAAACGAGTCTTTTTATAAATTTACGGTAAATGATGATTATGCTGTGCGTTTTGGGATGGGTGCTATAAAAGGTGTGGGCTCTGCAGCGGTGGCAACAATTGTCAATAGTAGAAAAGATGGTAAGTATAAGTCTATTTTTGACTTAGCTAAGCGAATTGATTTGCGAGCTGCAAATAAAAAAGCAATTGAAAACTTGGCATTAGCAGGTGGTTTTGATTCATTTGGGAATACCACAAGAGCACAATATTTCCATGATGATGGTGATGGAATTACATTTTACGAAAAGGCGATCCGATATGGCGTGAAGTATCAAGAAAATGAGAATTCAGCTCAAGTAAGTTTATTTGGTGAAAGTAGTGATGTACAAATCGCAGAGCCTATAGTGCCTCCTTGTGAGGACTGGAGTACAATGGAAAAATTAGCTAAAGAAAAAGAAGTGGTAGGGATTTATATTTCTGGACATCCACTGGATGATTATAAGTTTGAGATGAAATATTTTTGCAATGCTAAATTAGAGGCACTTAAAAATATGGAAGCACATCTCAATAAGAATTTAGCTTTTGGCGGAATCATAAATAACGTGCAACATCGAATTGCGAAGAACGGAAAAGGCTGGGCAATATTTACATTAGAAGGATACGATGAAAGTTATGAATTTAAAATATTTGGTGATGAATATTTAAAATTTCGTCATTTCTTTATTCAAAACAATTTTACATTTATGAAAGTTTTGGTAAAAGAAGGCTGGGCAGATCGAGATACCGGTAAAAAAGGAGAACCAAGGCTACAATTTGTCGAGGTTAGACAATTACAAGATGTGTTACAAGAATTTGCTAGAAAATTAGTCGTTCTATTGAATATATCTGACTTAGAGACTGATTTTATTCATAAGTTAAGTCATATTTTTCAGGAAAATAGAGGAGACAATACCGTTTCATTTGAAATTATGGAATTGGAAAAGACGAAGCGATTAGTAGAAGTCGCTACTTCGGAAGTGGATGTAAATATTGAAGAAGATGATGTTTTTACTAATGAAAATGATGAGGCTGATATAGAAAATGAAGAACTTACAAATGTGGTCGTGGCCTCAAAGGTAAAAGTTGAAGAAGTTGAAGAAATTAAAGTAATCACTAAATTGACAATGCCAAGTAGAAAATTAAAGATTAAAATTTCTAATGAATTATTAATGGAGTTAGAAAAAATGCAAATCAATTTTAAACTAAATTAAAATGGCTGATTTAATACTAGTGCAAGAAAACTAAATCTAATAAAAAAACTGAGCTAAACAACAATATAGAATCTTATTTTGTGATTATAAAGAAGTCTCTGATTTTAAAGTATATGTAATATTTTAATCCAAAATCTTATTTGTTAAATGGAAAATCTATTATAAAAGCAATATTTTTGTTTAAATGATAAAAATGAAAACATGAAAAAGAATCTTTTTGCATTAGGATTTATGATTTGCTCTATATCAATGATGGGGCAAAATGATAAAAAAGAAAGCTGGTATTTTAAATTAGGAGGTTCTTATTTTACACAGGCTACTGCAACTGAATTTCCAAGTGTAAATGGTAGAGAGCCAAACAAGGATGTTTTAATTGGAGGAAAATTAGCATCTAGAGAAAGTATCACAGGATCTTTTGGTGAAGGCTTTCGTTTTGGTGGAAACGTTGGATATCGTTTTACTAATCGATTAGGAGTTGAAATGGGAATTAACTATTACAAGAGTAATAGCAAAACAATGGTCGAAACTATATTGAACGATGTTAAAGCATTTGAATCTAAAGGTCAAGTCAAAGCTCTAGATTTAGCACCAGCATTGGTTTTGTTTTTAGGCGAGCATAATGGTTTTGAGCCGTATACAAAGGTGGGTGTTATAGTGCCTGTTGACGGACAATTAGAAATCAAAACAAATGCGGTTACTGCATTAGGTCCTGTTTATCGTAAAGATGTAATCAAGCCACAGCCAACAGTTGGTTTTTTAGCCGTGCTAGGAACTTCATATCAACTAGGTAAAAATTTATCTGCATACGCAGAAATTGAATATAGAAACTTTACCGTGCATGGAAAAGATAAAACCGTTGAAGGGTATACTGTAAATGGTGCGGATGGTTTTAGTTTGCCTGTTGGAAATCCATTGCACATTTCAAAGTCAGAAATTAATATCAATTACGGAAGTAGTTTAAATAGTACTTCAAATAATAAATTAACGAATGCTACTGGTTATGATGAATCTAAACCAGGAGATGATTTAAGTTCTTATATCAGTATCAGCGGCATTGGTTTGACATTAGGTTTAAAATATAGTTTGTAAAATTTTGATTTAAAATTAAAAAAGATATTGTCTTATGGCAGTCTCTTTTTTTAGCGCGAATTAGAGCAGTCATTTTATGTCATTATTTTAAAATGGGAATATAGAAGAAACAGTTTTTCCATCGCTCAGAAACGAGATCCGATCTCATTTAATTGAAGGTATTACTACCTCTAAAAAATGGAAATTTCAAGTCCTAAAAGTTTCTTACATAAGAATTGATAATGGGGAAATAGTCAAAACTAATTTTTATGTATTGTTTAGTCTATATTTAATCTTTAAATTTGTCTTTCAGTTTTGAATAAATTCAAAGCTTTTAATCTTTAAATAAAACAATATGGCATTAGCAATAACAGATGCTACTTTTGAAGAAGTAGTTTTGAAATCAGACAAACCTGTAATGGTAGATTTTTGGGCGGCGTGGTGCGGACCTTGTAGAATGGTAGGTCCAATCATTGACGAATTGAGCACTGAATATGAAGGTAAAGTTGTAATAGGTAAAGTGGACGTTGACGCAAATCAAGAGTTTGCTGCTAAATACGGAGTGAGAAACATACCAACGGTTTTAGTTTTTCATAAAGGTGAAGTAGTAGGAAAGCAAGTAGGAGTTGCTCCAAAACAAACTTACGCTGATAGTTTAGACGCTTTGTTGTAATCGTTAGATTATGATTTATATAGGATCTTAATCGGTTCAGAGAAAAGGTTTGGCAAAAGTCAAGCCTTTTTTTTATATAATGATTTTAAAAGTAGTTCCATGATTTAAAACTGAATGTACTTCAATAGTACAATTTATAGCTTTAGCTAAATCGCGAATAAAACTAATCCTATATCTTTACTTACTGTTATAACTTCTTTTTGATGAGTCGGCTATTATTATTATTATTTTAAATGCGCGTCATACTTTTTGGTAGCAACACATAAAAAAAGTTTAATTAGAAGATATCATTTTATAAACTAATGGCTGAAAATATTGTTAATTGAAAGTAATAAGCAGGTGCAATAAGAGAGTATTAAATTCAGTTACTGAAACGTCTTTTTCTGCTTTTCAATAAAGTTTTGAGCTTGTAATTCCATTAATTCCGTTGCCTTTTGTTTTTGAAGCGAATATAAGTTTTGGTCTTGAGCAATATCTTCGTATACTCGGTCGTGCATGGCAGCACTCGTTTTTACCAATAAATCACGTTGGTATTTATCTTGTTCTAATGATGCTTTCAACGCTGTTTCTAAATCTTCAAGTTTAAAGTCATACTCTCCTTTTGGTGCTAATAATTTAGCAATTATAGGTGATGTTTCTATCGCTAAGAAAAGTAGCATAATAAAGAAAGATGGCAACCATGGTAGTTTATCTAACGCATTTATTCTAGCCATTAAACCATCAAAACCATCAATTATAGGTTGGGTATTATTTATTTTCTTGTCTAAGTCTGCCTGCAAAATTTTAGTTTTGTTTTCCCTCTCGGCAATTTTTTCTAAATTGTTTTTGCGAAGTGTATCTAGTTCATTGGAAGCCAAATCATGTTTAGCAATTTTTTCTTTAAATACTGGGCCTTTTCCTAATTTTTTTGTCCCTGCAGTTCCTTCGGCTTCGGTAATGTAAGTTTCATATAGGATATTAACCTCTTTCTCTTTTTTACTAATAGCTGAATTTAAACTATCAATCTCAGCTTTGTTTTTATCTAAATCGCTATTATAGTAGGCTGCAACTTCTTTTTTATTATTTAAAGCCATTGCATTTCTCTCCTTAAGCAAAACCGTATTGATTTCCTTTTCAAATATTTTGATTTCTAAAGGTTTTGAAATTACGATGGCAATAATAATAGCTAAGATGATTCGAGGTGTTGCCTGTAACAATTCGCTTCCTTTTTTATCTCTTTTGCGAATGGTTGAAACAATAAAACGATCGAGATTAAAAATAAGTAAACTCCAAACTAATCCAAAAAGGACAGCAGGAAAAACGTTATCAAATACAGTAAATAGTGCATACGCACTGGCAATAAAGGCCATCACTGCTGTGAAAAAAACGGTAGCGCCTATACCAACATATTTTGTTTGCTCACCTTCCGAGCAAGTTTCAAGTAAATTTTTGTCAGAACCAGAACAGATAATAAAAAATTGTTTTAACATAATGGATTGATTTGACAAATTATTTTTGTCTGTACGATTGATTTATATTGGTAACGCTAAATAGTGGATATTGGTATAAGAAAAGAATTGGTGCAGTTTTGCATATTTTTGTTACAATATAGTGAAACAAAAAAGAGCTGTTCACAAGGAACAGCTCTTTTAATAATTGAATTAAAATTTAGTTATGCCAATGGAGCTCCAGCCATTATTTCTTCATTTGCAAATTCTTCGAATTTAGCAAAATTAGCTCTAAATTTTTTTCCTAATTCTTCTGATTTTACATCGTACATATCTTGGTCTTGCCAAGTGTTTCTAGGATTCAAAATTTCACTCGGTGCATTAGGACACGATTGTGGAATTGCAATTCCAAAAACTTTATGATTTTTATATTCAACATTATCTAATTCTCCATTCAATGCCGCTGTAATCATAGCACGAGTGTATTTTAACTTCATTCTACTTCCAGTACCATAAGGGCCACCCGTCCATCCTGTATTAATCAGCCAAACTTTTACATTAGCTTCTTGCATTTTTTCACTAAGCATTTCAGCATATTTTGTAGGATGCAACGGCATAAATGGCGCGCCAAAACAAGCTGAGAAGTTAGGTTGAGGTTCTGTAATTCCTGCTTCTGTTCCTGCAACTTTAGCAGTATATCCAGAGATAAAATGATAAGCAGCTTGACCTGGAGTTAACTTTGCAATAGGCGGTAAAATTCCAAATGAATCAGCTGTTAGAAAAAATATATTCTTTGGGTTTTCCCCAATAGAACCAGGCTGAATATTATCGATATGAAAAATAGGATAACTTACACGTGTGTTTTGTGTGATTGAAATGTCTGCGAAATCAACTTCATTAGTTTCTTTATTAATAATTACATTTTCTAAAATAGCACCTTTTTTAATAGCTCTAAATATCTCCGGTTCACTTTCTTCAGAAAGATTGATCACTTTTGCATAACAACCGCCTTCAAAATTAAAAACGGTGTTTTCAGTAGTCCAGCCATGTTCATCATCTCCTATAAGTTTTCTTTCAGGATCTGCAGAAAGTGTCGTTTTACCTGTTCCAGATAAACCAAAGAAAATGGCTGTGTCTCCATTGTCTCCAACATTAGCACTACAATGCATAGGTAAAGTATTTTTGTCAACAGGAAGAATAAAATTCAAAGCCGAAAAAATTCCTTTTTTCATCTCTCCAGTATAACCAGTTCCGCCAATTAGAGCAATTTTTCTGGTAAAATCGATTATTGCAAAATTACTCTGACGTGTGCCATCTACAGCTGGGTCTGCCATAAAACTTGGAACACATATTAAAGTCCAATCAGCTGTAAAGTCATCCAATTCACTTTCTTCTGGTCGTAAAAACATATTGTAGCAAAATAAATTAGCCCAAGGAGTTTCTGTAACCACACGAATATTTAATCTATAATTTGGATCAGCACACACGTAAGAATCTCTAACATAAACTTCTTTATTAGAAAGGTATGCCGTAACTTTATCATAAAGCGCATTAAAAGCAGCCGGTTCAAAAGGGATATTTACTTTGCCCCACCAAACTTTATCTTCTGTTGTAGCATCTTTAACAATAAAACGATCTTCAGGAGAGCGTCCCGTATATTTACCAGTATCAAGGGCTAGGGCTCCTGTTGAAACTTCAACTCCTTGACCAAGTTCAATAGTTTTTTGGTGCAATTCGTTGGCTGATAATTGATAATGAATCTTTGCGTTTTCGATTCCTATGTCTGTAAGCGAAATCGATTTCGTAAACGGTGTGTTATTATTCATATAATTTTAATATTTTGGATTAGTTTATCGACTGCAAAAATAGAAATTATATCTTAGAAAAGTTTTGATTATTGAGTTTTTATGTTTTTTTGTTAAAAAAATGCAAGAGTAAGGTTCCCCAAGCTAGAATTAATAGCAGTCCGCCAATAGGCGTTACAAAACCAATAACTTTAAAATCAAATGAAGTGAGACTATTTGTGGCTAATAAATATATAGATCCAGAGAATAATATAACTCCAGAAATAGTGAAGTAATAAATTATTCTTTTTGTTTTTAGTGCCAAGTTGGGAATTATTCCAATAATAAGTAGAAATAAGGCATGATAGGTTTGGTATCGCACTCCAGTTTCAAAAGTAGCTAATTGATCTACTGATAATAATTTTTTTAAGGCATGAGCTCCAAAAGCTCCTAATATTATAGCAATCATACCTAATACGGCTGCTGTTGAAAATATTTTTTTTTCCATTACTTAGATTTATTGTGCAAACTTATTAATTATTCAGTGAAATTCGTACCAATCCTATTTTTTGTTTAACGCAATTTACATCTCAAATTTTACAAGAGGCTACAAAAGTACATTGTATTGCGTTGCTGTAATTTTTTCCTTTTTTAATCCAATACCTCGATGCTTATTTATTTAAGAACACGATTAAATAAAAGTGAAATAAAAGATTTATTTTAAATATATAATCGCTTTTCTAGAACTATTTTCAGTAAATATGAGAATCCAAATTCAATGATATTGCGCTATATTGAATAAAGAATAAAAGCACACAATGAGCTATTAATGATCAATAAATTAACTTTTAGCTCGGCTTTTAAATATATTTATAAACAGGAATGAACTCATTTTCTGTGCTCTTCGTTTTAAAATACTGACGTTCTCGCCTTCATATAATTCATCTAATGTAGCAAACCAATGGTTTAGCCAAATTCCAAACATAGTAGAAGTGATAACCTCATTAAAACGTTTGTCAACTTCATTGTGAACAATGATAGGATTTCCGTTGTATTTTTTTGTGCCAAATAAATTTGTTTCCCAAAAATCAGTAAGTTTTTCTAGATGTTCATCCCAGTCTGTTATTGTTTCATTAAATACATACCCAATTTCATTATCTGCTCTAACTTTACTGTAAAATTCTTTTACAAGTAATGCAATATCGTTGCGGTTTTCAATTTGTTTTTTAGGAATCATCGGTATCTATTATTTCTATTAAAAGCTCAAAATTTAAAATTTATAAAATGTTATTTTTTATTGAATACTAATTACTTTTGCTTGTATTATGAATAATAAAGATATTAATTTTTACAGTCAAATGCTTCATGCAAAGTCAGAAAATTGCAAATTACTAGCTATTTTACTAGATCCTGATAAAATTATTTGGGAGAATTTAGAAAATATTATTTTGAAAATCAATCAATCTCCAGCATCCCATGTTTTTATCGGTGGGAGCGTAGTCGAAAATAATAGTATTGACCAATTGATATTGGAAATAAAACAAAAAACTACTTTACCAATTGTGTTGTTTCCAGGAAATCCATCACAAATATCTGATCAAGCAGATGCTATTTTATTTTTGTCGCTTCTTTCAGGTAGAAATCCTGATTATTTGATAGAGCATCAGGTACAAGCGGCACCTATATTAAAACAAACAAAACTTGAAATTATTTCAACGGGTTATATCTTAGTAGAAAGCGGTAATGAAACTGCAGTGGCGCGCGTGAGTAAAACTAAACCAATGGACAGGGAAAATGGGAGTTTAGTTTTGGCAACAGCCCAAGCAGGGGAAATGTTAGGCAGTAAATTAATTTATCTTGAGGCGGGAAGTGGTGCAAAAAAATCGATTCCATTAACAGTGATAACATTAGTTTCTAAAAATATTGGAATCCCATTAATTGTTGGTGGTGGAATTGTAAGTTTGCAAGGAATTCAAGACGCATATAATGCTGGAGCTGACTTGATCGTTATAGGTACAGCATTTGAAAATAACATTCATTTCTTTGATTCTTAATAGATGTAAAAATTAATTTAGAGCTTTGTGATAGAATCAAAAAACAATTATTAAAATATGATAGATTTTTTTCTTGATGCTTATAAAAATGCTTCTTTAACTCAGATTAATTTAGAGATTATCGTTTTTATCTTTGGAATTTTAAGCGTTTGGTTTGCTAAAAAAGAGAATATTTGGGTATATCCTACTGGGTTGATCGCCACTATTATTTCAGTGTATTTATTGTACGTTGCTGGTTACTTAGGCGATATGATGATTAATGGCTATTTTTCAATAATGAGTATTTACGGCTGGTATCGGTGGTCTAAAAAAGAAAATCAAACCGATGATTTGCCCATCACTAGAACAAATACAAGAGAAAAAGGTATTGGCATTCTACTTTTTTTGATTACAATTGTATTCGTTTATGGCATTTATAAGTACTTTAACTATGAAATCCATTTTGAGAATATTTTCGATATCATTGCATCGGGAATATTTTTTACGGGAATGTGGTTTATGGCTAATAAAAAAATTGAAAACTGGACACTTTGGATTATCGGTGACATCATTGTAACTCCTTTGTACGCATACCGCGGATTAGGAATATTATCACTGCAATATTTAATATTTACATTACTGGCAATTTCAGCCTATTTAGAATGGAGAAAAATCTTGAACAAAAACACTCAGCAATTTTAAAAATTGCTTTGTTTGGACCAGAAAGCACTGGCAAAACAACTTTAGCAAAACAACTTGCACTGCATTATAAAACGGTTTGGGCTCCTGAATTTGCACGTGATTATTTGCAAGAAAAATGGAATCAAAATCAGCATACTTGCGATAGTAGTGATATGTTGCCTATTGCTTATGGTCAAGTGCAACTCGAAAATGAAAAGTTAGCTCAGGCCAATACATATCTTTTTTGTGATACTAATTTGCTAGTTACAAAAGTTTTTTCAGAGGTGTATTATAATTTTTGTGATCCATTACTAGAAAAAGCTGCAACGGAACATGAATATGAATTATTTTTCCTCACCGATATCGATGTGCCTTGGGAAAAAGACGATTTACGAGACAAACAAGAAGGTAGAGAAAGCGTTTTTGAATTATTTAAACAGTCATTAATTGATAACCAAAAGCCTTTTATAACGCTATCAGGCGATAAAGAGTTGAGGTTGAAAAAGGCGATTTCGATAATTGACGATTTAGCTCAGGCAAAAGAATTAAGACTTTCGTCATTAGATTTTGTGCAAATTTATGATAGAGGAGTTTCAATAAAAAACGTCAAGCAACAGTTACACTTTTTACAAAACGGAATCTCTAAAACTAACTTAGTAAAGCCAGCCGTAATTGGTGATGGAATACTTAGACTTTCAGACGAAGAGATTGAAAGTAAAGCCATTGTTTTTGAAAATAATAAGCATTCATTAAAGCTTTTAAAATTTGTTCCCGCTTCAGGCGCTGCAACGCGAATGTTTAAATTTTTAATCACTTTTTTAGAGGAATATAGTTTAAAAAATGAAATAATAAGCGATTATATAAAACGAAAAAAAGATAATGAACTTGCCCTTTTTATAGAATCAAAAGAGAAACTTCCATTTTTTGAAACTATTGTTGCGGTATTGAAAAATACAATTCCAGAATTTGTTAATTTGACCACAGACGAAAAGAATTTTAACTTTATAAAAATCTTGTTATCTGTTGACTATTTTGATTTTGCTAACAAGCCAAAGGGAATTTTGCCTTTTCATAAATATACAACAAGTACAGTTACACCAGTTGAGGAACACTTGAAAGAATGTATATCGTATTGCAATGCTAATGGAAATTCACAATTGCATTTTACGGTTTCGGAAGCACATCAACCACAATTTGAAGCCATTGTTAAATCAGTCAAAAGTGATTTAGAAGAGCAGACAAATTTAGCTATTACAGTTTGCTACTCTTATCAAAACAAATGCACAGACACGCTCGCCGTCGATTTAGAAAATAAACCTTTTAGAAATAATTCAAATGAACTTTTTTTTAGACCGGGCGGACACGGTGCACTAATTGAAAACTTAAATAGATTAGACGCAGATATTATTTTTATAAAAAACATTGACAACGTTAATTATGGAAACAATCCACAAATCACTTTGTATAAAAACGCTTTGGCAGGAATTTTACTTGATTTGCAGCAACAGGTTTTTAGCTTTGTAGAAACTGTCGAAAAGGGTAAACTAACTCCTCAAAAATCAGAAGAAATAAAAGCTTTTTTGAAAGAAAAACTTTTTATCAATGTTGGTGATTCGTTTGATGAATTGACTTTAGAATTGAAAAATAATTATATTATAAAAACTTTAAATAAACCTTTTCGTGTATGTGGAATGGTTAAAAATGAAGGCGAAGCAGGCGGCGGTCCATTTTGGGTAACAAATAGTGCTGGTGAAATTTCGCTACAAATAGTGGAGAGTTCGCAAGTGGATTTAGACAATGAGCAGCAAAAAAATATTCTCTCGTCGGCAACGCATTTTAACCCTGTAGATCTCGTTTGTGGAATCAAAAATTACAAGAATGAACGATATGATTTAACCACTTTTATAGATCAAAATAGTGGATTTATAGTCGATAAAAATGTGTTAGGAAAAAAAATAAAAGGCTACGAATTACCAGGATTGTGGAACGGAGCAATGTCAAGCTGGTTAACTATTTTTGTCGAAGTCCCGCTCGCTACTTTTAATCCGGTAAAAACCGTGAATGATTTATTGAAACCAGCGCATCAGTCGCTTTAATTTAGTTACAAAGCATATTTAATGGAAATCTATAAAATAATGTCAGAGCTTAATTTCAAGGCTGTTAGAAGTAGTGGAGCAGGCGGTCAGAACGTCAATAAAGTCTCTTCAAAAGTGGTGTTGAGCTTTGATTTAAAAAATTCTCAAGCTTTATCTGAGGAGCAAAAAGAATTAATAGAAAATAATTTGGCCTCCCGATTAACTACTGATTCAATTTTGATTTTGAATTGTGATGAGGATCGAAGTCAGTTTCGAAATAAAGAAATTGTTACTAAAAGATTTTTAGAGCTGATAAAAAAAGCTTTGTTCATTCCAAAAGAAAGAAAACCGACTCGAATTCCAAAATCAGTCATTCGTAAGCGAATTAAGGATAAGAAAAGCATTTCTGAAATTAAGAAGAATAGAAAAAGACCAGAGTTTTAAAAAATCTAAGTCAGACACAAAACACACAAATTCAAAAGATTAAAAGGTATACTACGTTTTGAAGAATAAAATTTTTTTTAAACTACTTTTCTTGGTGTTGATTCGTTTAATTTTACGCTAAAAAACGACTGAACTTTTACTCTTTTTTTTGGAATTTTAAATTTGTTTTATAAGAATATATAGCTTTATCTTTGCTGCGTCTCAAAGGGGTGCTTAATTCTAAAATTCAGAAATAGGCTGAGATTATACCCAACGAACCTGAGCAAGTAATGTTGCTAAGGGAAAAAACGATACAATTGTAGAGTGCACGCTATTATTATGTCGTAGGAAACAATCATTAATTAACAAAAAAGAATAATTGCCCCTTTTATTCGTAAACTTTTACGGATGAAAACTATTTCAAATTTCTCTCGCCGCAAAGGCACAAAGACACAGAGTGTATCTTATTTGTTGTCTATTTTCTTTTTACTTTTCTCATTTCTTTCTTTCGCACAAGTCACAGATACTACTGAGGTAAATCAGCTCGATGCTGTATTAGTTTCTGCTGTTCGTGCAACTTCTAAAACGCCGGTCAGTTTTAGTAATTTAACCAAAAAGGATATTAAATCTCGTAATCTTGGACAAGACATTCCTATCTTGATGAACTTTTTACCTTCAGTTGTAACCACTACAGATGCCGGAAATGGAGTAGGATACACAGGAATCCGAGTGCGTGGTAGTGATGCAACCCGCGTAAACGTTACCATAAATGGAATTCCGTACAATGACTCTGAAAGTCATGGAACTTTTTGGGTAAACATGCCTGATTTTGCTTCGTCCTTAGAAAGTTTGCAACTGCAACGAGGCGTAGGAACATCAACAAATGGATCTGGCGCTTTTGGGGCTAGTTTGAATATGCTTACTGATAGTTATTCTAACGAAAGCTCTGGCGAAATCTCAAACTCTTTTGGAAGCTTTAACACCAGAAAACACACCGTCAAATTCAGCACAGGATTATTAAACGATCATTTTGAATTAGCAGGACGTGTGTCTGCATTAAAATCAGATGGTTATATTGACAGAGCTTTTTCTGATTTAAAATCGTATTTCTTGCAGGGAACTTATGTTGGGAAAACTACTTTGATAAAAGCTTTGGCTTTTGGCGGAAATGAGCAAACTTATCAAGCCTGGAATGGTTTAGAAGATTTGGATAAATTAAGAAATGACCGAACATTCAATCCTGCCGGAAAGTTTACTGATGAATTTGGAAAAAAGCGTTTTTATAAAAATGAAACCGATAATTACCAGCAAGATCATTATCAGCTGCACTGGAATGAAAGAATAAATGAAAAATGGAGTACCAATCTTGCTGTTCATTACACAATGGGAAAGGGGTATTATGAAAATTATAAAGAGAACGCAAAATTTTCTAGTTATGGTTTAACTCCAATAGTTGTTGGAGGAACTACCATTAATAAAACTGATTTAATTCGCCAAAAATGGTTGGAAAACGACTTTTATGGAACCACTTTTTCAGCCAATTATAAACAGGAGAAATTAAATGTTGTTTTAGGTGGCGGTTATAATAAATATGAAGGCGATCATTACGGGCAAATTATCTGGGCTCGATATGCTTCAAAATCGGAATTAGATGATCGTTATTATGAAGATTTTGCAACAAAAACAGATGGTAATCTTTTTGCGAAAGCCAATTATCAAATCGCTGAAAAGCTTAACTTGTACGGTGATTTACAAATTAGAAATGTGCATTATAAAGCCAATAGTGCAGAGGCAGGAATAGTGAATGATAATTTTAATTTCTTTAATCCAAAAGCAGGTTTAAATTATGAAGTTAACGATAAAAATGCTTTGTATATCTCCTACGCTAGAGCTAATCGCGAACCCAATAGATCTGATTATGAAAATGGAAGTCCAAGACCAGAGAAATTAAATGATTTTGAATTAGGATTGCGTCATCTAGATTCAAAATTAAAACTGAATGCTAATATTTATTACATGGCATACAAAGATCAGTTGATTGTAACTGGAGCGCTAGACGATGTAGGAGCACCAATACGTGAAAATAGTGGCGATAGTTACCGTTTAGGAGTTGAGCTAGATGCAACGATTTCAGTTTTAGATAATTTATTTATTAGACCAAACGTGACCGTAAGTACTAATAAAAATAAAGATTTTTTCTTTAAAAGAGATGGAGTTTTAACTTCATTAGGTGATACGAATATTGCTTTTTCACCTGATTTTATTGCAGGAAATATTGTGAGCTTCGTGCCACTAAAAAATCTTCAAATATCATTTTTATCAAAGTTTGTAGGAGAGCAGTATATGGCCAACATTGATTCAGAAGGATCTAAACTAAAATCCTATTTTACGAATGATTTGAATTTTTCGTATGAGTTTACACCAAAAGCGGTTTTTAAATCAATTTTTCTCTCGGCATTAGTGAACAACATCTTTAACTATAAATACATTTCGAATGGTTTTTTCTACACCTTCGATGATGATTATTCTAATCCGCCAGCGATTGCTACAGTAGAAGGCGCAGGTTATTATCCACAAGCAGGAATTAACTTTTTAGTAGGTTTGACTTTGAAGTTTTAATTTAAAGTAAACTTTATATTGAAGAAGGCTGGGAGTTTATGAACTTCTAGCCTTTTTTAATTTTTTATAGGAATTTTACTTATCTGCATGTTTAGTGGTTTAAGCGATAAGACTTGTTAATTTTTTATTAAAAAAAATACTTACTAATTAGTTTTTTTTTTTTTTTCATCTTTACCTTGGTTAACCAAAAAACTATTTATAACTGTAAAATAATTTAATTATGAAAAAATTAGTATTTACCGCTTTTGCAGTGGTAGCATTTAGTGGAGTTGCAATGGCAAAATCTGCAGAAGTAAAAGAAGTTGCAACTTTGCAGAGTACCGTTAAAAAAGCTGAGATGCTGCAAGCGACACCTTGTGAAGACGCGGCTATTGATGCTTATGAAGTAATTATTAGTAATAGATATGACAAAGAAGACGACATCGATTTATTAAACGATCTTATAGGACTATGTCATTAAAAAGGTAAATGTAAACACTATCAAAAATACATTTTGATAGTGTTTTTTAAATATGAACAATACTTATGAAAAATATACTTTACTTATTTCTATTATTTGCAAATATTTTATTTGCACAGTCAGGGGTCGTTATTTATTCTATACAATTAGATACCACAGGTCATAATAAAACTAGATCTAAATTAACAAAGGAATGGGCTGATATAGATATGAAAATGAATAAATATGCCATGATGCAACAATTTGAATTGATATTTGGCAAGAATCAATCAAGTTTTAAATATAAAGAAAGGTTAAATTCTGATATAAATTTTGACGATAAAATAAATAAATTAGCAAAATCTGCGTATACATCTAATGATGATGTATTTATTGATTTAAACACCAATACTGAGTTTAGTAAAAAAAGAGATGGTACTATAGTTCAAGATACTATTAATAAAAACTGGCAAATTCTTAACGAATCAAAAAAAATAGGAGACTATTTATGCTATAAAGCAATTCTAAAGACGCCTTACATTAATAGATTTGGAGAATCAAAAATTA
Source organism: Flavobacterium sp. PL11 (assembly GCF_035985025.1). Taxonomy (NCBI): domain Bacteria; kingdom Pseudomonadati; phylum Bacteroidota; class Flavobacteriia; order Flavobacteriales; family Flavobacteriaceae; genus Flavobacterium; species Flavobacterium sp. PL11. The sequence goes on along the minus strand of NZ_JAXCIA010000001.1, from coordinate 143,794 downwards.
AAATAATAGAAGCTTGGTTTGCACCTAGTTTACCCTATGCTTTTGGCCCAGAGAATTTTTGTGGTTTACCGGGCCTTATTCTAGAATTGGCAGCAAATAGAATAACCACATATGTAGCTAGCAAAATCACAATTGAAAAAGAAGATTTGAATATAACTTTCCCTAAAGGGAATACGATAACAAAAAAGGATTATCAAAACGCAATGGAAAGCAGTATTGGTGGTATTTTACTTGCGAAAAAAAGAGAAGAAGCAAAAGAGAAAAATTAAATTAATACAAGTTGCTAGGCAAGTTTCATTCTCCATACTATCTAATACATCATGTTTAAAATCCTATTCTTTTTTTTAATAACAACACTTTCTTATTCTCAAAGCCGTATAATAACTGGTGTGGTTTCTGACGATCTAAATAAACCACTAGAATCTGCCAACGTTATTGCAAAACCATTGCAAGAAAAAGCCAATCTAAAATTTGCTATTGCAGATAACAAAGGGCGCTATCGTCTAGAACTAGATGCAGACGTAAAATACGAAATCACTGTTTCCTATATTGGTTTTGTAGAAGAGGTCATTATAATGAAACCTGAAGACACTAGTACAAGTCATAATTTTAAGCTAAAACCTACGGGGGAACAACTCAAAGAAATTGTCATCAAACATGAGTTTAAGTCTATAGTCATCAAGAAAGACACGATGACATTTGATGTTAAAAGTTTTGCCAACGGTAACGAGCGCAAAATGAAAGAAATTCTAGAAAAATTACCCGGTGTTGAAGTAGATAAAAAAGGAAATGTTACGGTACAAGGCAAAAAAGTAACCAAAATGCTCGTTGAGGGAAAATCTTTTTTTGGCGGAGGCTCAAAACTAGCTGTCGAAAATATTCCTGCGGATGCGATGGACAAAATTGAAGTTATAGATAACTTTAATGAGGTAGGCTTTATGAAACAAGTTTCGGATAGTGATGAACTGGCTATGAACGTAAAACTAAAAGCCAATAAAAAAAAGTTTGTCTTTGGTGATGTCGAAGCTGGAGCCGAAGTAGGCAATGCTGATAACGGTTTTTATCTCGCTCATACTGCTTTGTTTTATTATGCGCCCAAAACAAATTTGAGTTTTATAGGCGATGCCAATAACATCGGTAGAAGCACGTTTACTTTTGATGATTTAATGCGTTTTGGCGGAGGCATGAGCACGTTTCTTTCGGGTAGAAAATCGTTTACTAATCTGTATTCTTTTGCTAACGATAATACGGATTTGGTAACCAATCAATCGCAATTTGCAGCTTTAAATTTTAGCCACGAAACCTCTTCAAAATTAACGATTTCTGGTTTTAGTATTTTTTCTAAAGTATTTACTACAACCAAAACAGAAAGTAAAAACGAATATCTACAAAATAGTGCCATTGCTTTCGAAAATAAATTACAAAATGGCGAAAATCGTTCCGTATTGGGAATAGGGAATGTCAAACTAGATTATTCGCCTAGTAATAAAGAGAAATGGTATTATAACGCCCAATATCAATCTAGTACTAATGATTTATCGAGCACTGTAAATTCAATAACAGCTGCAAATTCAACTGTTTTTGAAACCATCAGCAAGGCAGATAATGTTTCGGTAAAGCAATATTTAGAATGGCACAAAAGCTACAATGAGCAGCACACTACTACTTTTGTAATAAACCAAGCGTATGATAACAATACACCAAAAAATCAATGGTTTACTGATAAACCTTTTTTTGTAGGCTTAATTCCGTTGCAAAATGATGTTTCTTACACGATTAACCAAATCAAAAAAGTAAGAATTAATAGTATTGATGCTTTATTTAAGCATTATTGGATTATTAATAATTTCAACCATTTGTATACTAATGTTGGGAATAATTTGGGTACTTCAAGTTTTGTAACTGCCGAAAAACAAATTCTTACTAACGGAACTAGTAATGATTTTGCATCGGCTGGATTTGGTAACGATGTAAAATACCAATTGAATGATGCTTACGCTGGCGTTGAGTATAAATTTAGAATAGGAAAATGGACTAATAAACCTGGTCTTTATCTCCATTTTTATAAGTTGAAAACGGATCAAAATAGTAAAGAACAACACGTATCTAAAACACTTTTACAACCACAATGGAATAGCGAGTATGAATTTAATAAATCTGAAACGCTTAATTTTACTTATAAATTAGAAAATAATTTTCCAGAAGTAAGCCAGTTAGCTACTAATTATACTTTGCAAAATTACAATTTGGTGTACAAAGGAAATTCAATTTTAGAGAACGAACAATTCCACACGGCTAATTTAAGGTATTCCAAAATGAATATGTATCGAGGTATTACTTGGAATGCAATGGCTAATTTCAATAAAAAAGTAAAAAGCATTCGAAATGAGATTCAATTAGATGGAATTGATCAATTTAACACGCCAATTTTAAGTGATAATCCAGAAACTACTTATGGTTTAAATGGTTCTTTTAGTAAACGGATTTATCGTTTTAATTTGAAATTAAATACACGTTTAAATTGGTTCAATTACAGTCAAACTATAAATGCTATTGTTAGCACAAATGATAGAAATAGTCAAAATTTAGGTTTGGTATTTAAAACGGCTTATCGCAAATGGCCAGATTTCAGCATTGGTTATAATAAAGGTTTTAGTCAGCTTTCAGGATTAACAAAGTCAAATTACAAAACCGATGCAATAAATGCAGATGCAAATGTGAATTTTTTTAAATCGTGGATTTTTAAATTGGAATATGAAAACTTGAAAAATACAAATAACGCAAATCAAAGCAATTTTTATGATATTGCTAATGCTTCTTTACGTTACCAAAAGAAAAATAGTCCTTTTGGATTTGAGCTAACTGCTAATAATTTATTTGACAATAAACTAAAAAACGATTATTCTTTTTCTGATTATTTAATCAGCGAGAGAACAACTTATGTTTTACCGCGTGTTTTCCTCTTTTCAGTAAGTTATAAATTATAATTAATTATATACCCTCAACACATCGCCATTTACTTGAACTCGATATTGTTTCAGCGGATATTGTAATTTACTTTGACCAGAAAACAAGCTGTATTCTTCATTATCACAAGGACATAATAAGTTAATTCCTTTAATTGTCATAGTAGAGCAGGATGATAAAGTTTGATTAGGACAAGCTGCGTCAAAAGCATTATAACCACTACCGGTGTTGAAAACTACAACTCCTCGCACACCTTTACCGGGAATTAAAACAGCATTACTCACAAATTTAAGGCTGGAATATTCGGGTAATTTGAGGTTCAAATCGATTAGTACAGCATAATTTGGTAAGTAAGGATTGTTGTTTCTAATTCCTTGTTCAGTACATGAAGTTAATAGTATAATAGATAATAAAAAGAAGGAATATTTTTTCATTTTAAAATAGTGTCAAAGTATTAGTGAAACAAATTTAATTTATTTAACTTTGAATTATATATGATTAACATATATTTATAAACGAAAAAAAATAGTAAAATCTTAGTGGAAAGAAATCCCGTCCTGATGGGATTTTTTCTATTTATATAAAGAAGCAAGTTATGAGTACAATATCGTATTACACCGCTGAAGGGTTAAAAAAATTAAGGGAAGAGCTGGACCATTTAAAGAGCGTTATGCGTCCAAAAGCATCAGCTGATATAGCCGAAGCTAGAGATAAAGGTGATCTTTCTGAGAATGCTGAATATGATGCTGCTAAGGAAGCACAAGGAATGTTAGAGATGCGTATTGCAAAGCTGGAAGAGGTACATTCAAATGCTCGCTTAATTGACGAAACGCATTTAGACCTTTCTAAAGTTTTGGTTTTATCTAATGTGAAAATCAAAAATCAAACGAACGGCATGGAAATGAAATATACTTTAGTAGCAGAAAGTGAAGCCGATTTAAAAACCGGAAAAATCTCAGTAACCTCGCCTATAGGTAAAGGTTTACTAGGCAAATCAGTAGGTCAAGTTGCCGAAATCACTGTTCCTAATGGTGTATTGAAATTTGAAATATTAGAAATTTCAAGAGATTAACTACTTAAACAACTATAAATGTCAATATTTACCAAAATAGTAAACGGTGAGATTCCTTGTTATAAGATTGCTGAGGATGATAAATTCTTGGCTTTTTTAGATGTAAACCCCAATGCAAAAGGGCATACACTTTGTATTCCAAAGCAAGAAATTGACAAAATCTTTGAATTAGATGATGTTTTGTATTTAGGTTTAATGCAGTTTTCAAAAAAAATTGCCATTGCTTTAGAGAAAGCGGTTCCATGTAAGCGTATTGGTATGGCAGTCATAGGATTAGAAGTGCCACATGCACATGTACATTTAATTCCGTTGAACGAAATGGATGATATGCGTTTCCAAAACAAAGTTTCGATGACTAAAGAGGAATTTGAAACTTTAGCTCAAAAAATTAAAGATAGCTTATAAGGTCGTATTCTTTAAAATATATTGGTATGGTTTTCGTTAAAAGGGAGAAAGTGAAAACTACTCCCTTTTGTCATATAATTTCTACGCTACACTATGAAAAACATTTTTTTATTTTTTTTCTTCTTAATATCATTTATAAGTTTTGGCCAAACTCTTAATGGATACGCAGTAATTGATGCTAAAATGGCAGCTATTCCAGCTGCTTCCATTACCTCAACAACTGAAATTGCTAAATATATTGAATCTAATTTTAAAACTGATTCAGATAGGGTAAGGGCATCATTTTATTGGACAGCCTCTACTATCAGTTATGACGTTGCCAATATGTTTGATATTGATTACAATAACACTATTCAGGAAAAAATATCAGGAACTTTAAAGTCTAAAAAAGGAGTTTGTATTCATTATGCTGAAATTTTTAATGATATCAATAGCAAAATGGGAATTCAATCCTATGTAATTGATGGATACACTAAAAAAGAGGGCAGAGTAGCAGATTTAGCCCATGCTTGGAATGCTGCAAGAATAGATAATAAGTGGTATTTATTTGATCCCACATGGGGCTCTGGTTATGTCGATAAAGAAAAATTTTTTAAAAAACTGAACAACAGCTATTTTAAAGTCGATCCCGCTAAGATGATTGTGTCACATATTCCATTTGATTATTTGTGGCAATTTTTAAATTATCCTATTACTAACGTAGAGTTTTATGCAGGCAAAACGCAAATCAATAAAGCTAAAAAGTATTTTGATTTTGAGAAAGAGATCGAGAAACACATAACTTTAAGTGAAGTAGATCAATTGTTTGAATCAGCAGACCGGATTCAGAAAAACGGCTTAAAAAACGGGATGATTGTTGAGCGTTACCAAGGAAAAAAATCGCAGTTAGCTACTGTTAGAAATAACAATAGCATAGATAAGCTAAATGCAATTGTAAATGAAATGAATGAGGCTGTGGTATTGCTAAATGATTTTATATTTTATAGAAATAATAAATTCAAACCTGTAATTCCTGATGATCAACTAAGTACGATGATTCAGTTACCAAAACAGAAATTGACTAAATGCTTAGATGATATTTATAAAGTAGGATCTGTCAATAAAGAGAATGAGGCTCAAGTGTCTGGCATGAAAAAATCAATAGCTAGCACTTTGGCGCAAGCGGAAGAACACTCAGAATTTGTTAAAGCGTATCTCAGCAAATCTAAATTAGTGCGAAAAACGATGTTTTCAAAAGCATCATGGTTTGGCATTCCATTAAAGTAGAGTTGTCTTTTCTTTGACAATTATTATTGTTTCATCTTTTTATAATTTTAAAATAGAGATATAGAATAAATTTTGTGGTATTTGTTAATGATATTTTAATAAATTTATATTTTATGTTTATTAACTAATAGACGAATATGTTTTTTATTAAAATTTCGCAATCAATATGTTGCATTGTGAATCTGATAATTAATGATTTATCTAGCAACTTTCTGTTTACACTTCGATTATTTTTAACTGTGGTTTGTTGATATGAAGTAGTAAAAATGGCTATTATTTAAACAATAATTTTAGTTCAGTTGCAATTATACTTTGCTTAAATTATACTTTTTTAATGGTGCAAAAAAAAATTGTAATTAGATAGAAAAATTCATAGATTTTTTTAATACTAATGGATAAGACATATTTAAAAAGATTATCTAAAAAAATAAATTGCAACTACTCAATAGTGGTATTTAGTAATTGTTAACTGTTTAAGACTTATTGCGCTGCAATTTTTTTATAATTTACAATACAGTAATTCTACATAGTTTATAGTTGCGAATAATGTAAAAGTAAATAGTTTAATTACAGACGGCAAAAAAAATAATATTCTAATATATTTAGTACATGAAAATTGAATCGCAATTAGAAAAAGTAGCTAGTTTTCAACACTTAGAATTATTAGCCAATCAAGTAGTCGAAGGCTTTATTTCGGGAATGCATAAAAGTCCCTTCCATGGTTTTTCAGCAGAATTTGCTGAACATAAAGTTTACAATACTGGTGAAAGCACTAAACATATCGATTGGAAATTATTTGCTAAAACGGATCGGTTGTACACTAAGCGTTATGAAGAGGAAACTAATTTGCGCTGTCATATTATTATTGACAATTCATCCTCCATGCATTATCCAAAATTAGGAGAGAGTCAAAATTTTTTTGAAAATAAAATTGGATTTTCTGTTTTAGCAGCTGCAGTTTTAATGAATCTTTTAAAGAAACAACGCGATGCAGTAGGGCTAAGTGTATTTTCAGATAAATATGAGTACTATGCACCTGAAAAAGGCAGTGATCGTCATCATCGAATGATTTTAAGCATGCTTGAAAGCTTACTTATAAAATCCACTGTACAAAAATCTACAGACACCGTTACGTTTTTACATCAGATAGCTGAAAAAATTCATCGCCGTTCAATGATTATATTGTTTACAGATATGTTTCAAACACTTTCAGGGCTGAATGATCAAGAAGCCTTATTTAATGCTCTTCAACATTTAAAACACAATAAGCACAAAGTTGTATTATTTCATGTTGTCGATAAGAAAACGGAGCTAAATTTTGACTTTGACAATGCTCCTAGAAAATTTACTGATGTAGAAACAGGTGAAGAAGTGGTGGTATTTGCCGATAATGTAAAGGAAGAATACGAAAAACAAACAAAAATTTACTTTGAAAAATTGGCTTTGACATGTTCACAAAATAGAATAAAGTACATTCCAGTAAGTGTTGACGAAAGTTTTGAAAAAATATTACTTACTTACTTGGTTGAGAAACAAAACTTTGGATAAAATAATGAAATTTTATGAAATTTTTTTTCAAAAAACACTTGTGTAAACGGAAATCTATTGTATCTTTGCCACCGCAATAACGCAGAGGTTTGGTAGTTCAGTTGGTTAGAATACATGCCTGTCACGCATGGGGTCGCGGGTTCGAGTCCCGTCCAGACCGCAATATTGGGGAAAGCCTTTCTTAACGGAAAGGCTTTTTTGCCCCTTTACCGTTTTTAACGTTAGTTGTGTTGTTTGCTACGAATTTGTAACTCGTAGCGGGTTTAGTAGTTAGACCAATGAAAAGCTTTTCGCCTCGGCGAATAGCTTTTTTGCTTTAGAAGCGTTTTTTATTTTAAAGTGTTACTAGGTATATAAAACAAAATTAGATTTAAATATAACAGTTTTTTATTTCACCCATTTAAAAACTCAAATACTCATTTTAATAAAGAGAGTTTTAGATAGAGTGTAGAGTGCTCGCCTCAAAATATTTCTATAATCTTTGTCAACGGATTACTAATACAATTGAAAGTAATACTTGGTAAACAGTTTAGCTATTTTCCCAGATAACACTTTTCTGCTTTCAATCAATATTACGAACTATTACAAATAACATCCATGTTTACATAATTTAAAAAGGATGGTCCTTTATATTTAACTACTATTTTATTTATGAAATATTTTTTAAGAACATGCTATATTGCAAAATATAAAGATTTATTGACTTTTTTTATAAAACAATTGTTAAAAATCAGTCTGCATTTTTTTATATTTATTAATTGCGGAAACGCCTGTACTAAATGAGATGATATATTAAAAAATTCAAAAAATTTGATTTAATATATTTTTAAATTCTTAATTTTACACCCTTGAAAAAATATAAATTGATAATGATTTTTTAGCTGTTATTTTTGTCAAAAAATGATCTTCAAATACTAATTTTGATCAATTAAAGGATTAAGTAGCCAGATAAGGTAATTATTATTTATAATAGTATTTAGAATTTCAAGGAAGTAGATTTTTAATATCAGTTCAAATTTTAAACAATATAGGTATGGGGTTTCTAATTATTTTTTTAACATTTTGGGGAATGGAATTTATGGCTTGGATGACCCATAAATATGTTATGCATGGTTTTTTATGGAATTTACATTTTGATCATCATACGCCTAATAAAGAAGTGTTTTTTGAAAAAAATGATGCGTTTTTTCTAATATATGCAGTTCCTTCTTGGTTGTGTATTATGTTGGGTTCCATGTACGGTATCTGGCCGGTTATGTATATTGGATTTGGTATTTTAGCTTACGGACTTGCTTATTTTGTAGTGCATGAAGTATTTATTCATCAAAGGTTCAAATGGTTTAGAAATACGAATAATGTTTATTTGAAAGCCATTCGTCGCGCTCACAAGGTGCATCACAAACATAGAGGTAAAGAAGAAGGAGAATGTTTTGGGATGTTAATTGTTCCGTGGAAATTTTTAAAACAGGAACTTAAAAAAGAAAACAGCTAATTTTGTAATCTATATAAACGATTCTAAAAATTTGATTTGCAATAGCTTCAAATTTCAAAATTTTTAGATATCATATTACTTTTGAGAGTTTAAAATTAATTTTATAATAATCTCAATATTGTCATTTTTTTAATATGTAAATCTTTATGAAGCAGGCAATTATCGTTGGTTCAGGAATTGCGGGTATTGCCGCTGCAATTCGACTGCAAAATAAAGGTTACGCTGTAAAGGTTCTTGAAAAAAACGCCTATCCTGGCGGAAAACTTACTCAACTATCAGGGAGTGGTTTTCGGTTTGATGCCGGCCCTTCTCTTTTTACAATGCCTAATTTAGTTACGGAGCTTTTTGAACTTTCAGGAAAGAAATCTTCTGATTATTTTAATTTTGATCAGCTTGACGTATTATGTAATTACTTTTATGAGGACGGGACGCAAATCATAGCAAGCTCAGATATAGATACCTTTGCACAAGAAATGGAACGTAAAACAAACGATTCTGCCGAAAATGTAAAAAGACATTTAGAAAAAAGTGCCTTTATATATGGCGCTACTAAAGAACAATTTCTTAACAAATCACTTCACAAATTAAGTTCTTTTTTCTCTCTTTCGACATTAATTGCTGTGTTTAAAATGCCCTTTTTAAACATTTTTAGTTCCATGAATCAAGTTAATCAAAGTGTATTTAACGATAGCAAAACAATTAGACTATTCAATAGATATGCTACCTATAATGGATCAAATCCATATAAAGCTCCAGGAATTTTAAACATTATTCCCCATTTGGAATTTGGATTGGGTGCTTTTCTACCTAAAGGTGGTATGCATGAAATTACAAACAGCTTAGTGAAATTAGCCAAGGAAATTGGGGTTGAATTTCATTTTAATCAGGAAGTTATTGCTATTGCAACTAAAAGTAATTTAGCAAAGAGCGTTAGCACAACATCTGCTAATTATGTTGCTGATATTATAGTTTGTAATGCTGATATTCACACTGTTTACGAAAAATTAATTCCTTCAGCCAAGAAGTTAAAAGAAGTAGATAAACAAGAACGATCAAGTTCAGCGCTTATTTTTTATTGGGGAATCGATAAAGAATTTCCGCAATTAGATGTTCACAATATTATATTTACTGAGGATTATAGAACAGAATTTGATCATATATTTGAATCTAAAACTATCTATGAAGATCCTACAGTTTATATCAATATTACTAGTAAAAAGATTGAAGGTGATGCGCCGAAAGGAAAAGAAAACTGGTTTGTAATGATAAATGTACCTTCAGTTTACGGGCAAGATTGGGACAAAATGATTGCAGAAGCTAGAAGGAATATTGTAAGCAAAATTTCAAGAGTTTTAGGCGAGGATATTGAGACTTTAATTCAATTTGAACAGCAATTAACTCCACAACTAATACAAGATAAAACGTATTCTTTTAAAGGATCGTTATACGGAACATCAAGTAACAATCGATTTGCAGCATTTTTTAGGCATAAGAATTTTTCATCGCAATATAAAAACCTTTATTTTTGTGGCGGAAGCGTACATCCTGGTGGTGGAATACCACTGGCATTATTATCTGCAAAAATTATTGACAAATTAGTAAAATGATAAAAAACATTAGTAGAGAAAACCGTTGGATTGGACTTTTATTTTTGTTCTATTTTTTTGGAACACTAGGAATATCTTCTGAGGAGTTTAAACACTTCTTTCTGCCACTTACTCCTTTCAATTTATTACTTACACTTTTTATATTTTATAAAGTGAATAATGATTTTAGTAAACGTTTTTTATTGCTGTCATTTATAATTTTTTTAATTGGATATTCAGTTGAGGCGATAGGCGTTGCAACAGGAATTTTATTTGGAAGTTATTCCTACGGTAAATATTTTGGAATTAAACTTTTTGAAACTCCATTACTGATTGGTGTCAATTGGCTGTTTTTAGCATTAAGTTCTCATGGAGTTGTTCAATATTTTACCAAAAAGTCAATACTTTTAATCATCATTCCCTCCTTAATAATGACTGGTTTGGACTTTTTTATAGAACCAGTTGCTATGGAATTGGGCTTTTGGGGTTGGGAAAACAATATAATTCCATTTCAAAATTATGTGATGTGGTTTGTAACAAGTGCATTAATTCATGGAATAATCTACTATTTCCGTCCAGAAATAAATGCTAAAATCAGTTTTGTCGTTTTATTTGTTCAATTTTTCTTTTTTACCATTTTATATGCTCTGATTACCTAAATATTAATTAGTAGTTCATAGTTTATTGCATTCCATAATATCTTTAGTAGATAAAAAATTTTTAGTACCATTCTTAAAATGAGCAAACAAATCACCACTATTACCTTTTTTAAATATGCTTCGCTAAGTGACAAAGCGTGGGGCTTTGGGATGATGCAATTTGCCAATAAAGATTTACGTCAAATAAAAGGACTCACATTTTATAGATTAATGGGTAGTGGAAAGGGGAGAGGTTTTAATCCAATGCCTGATTGGTCTGTATATTGTCTATTACAAGTTTGGGAATCTGAAGCAGCGGCAGAAACTTTTTTCAACTCTTCAGATTTAATAAAGCAATATAACAATCATACCCAGGAACTGTTTACTCTTTATATGAAAAATATATCCGCGTCTGGGACTTGGGTTGGCAAGAATCCTTTCGAGAAAACGGCTGATTTAGATCTAAATTTACCGATTGCCATTATAACTAGAGCAACAATCAAGTGGAATTGGCTATATAAATTTTGGAAGTACGTACCTACTTCTGAAGAAGGATTAGATGGAAATGAAGGATTAATTTATACTAAAGGTGTGGGGGAAGTTCCCATTATTCAAATGGCAACCTTTAGTTTATGGAAAGATTTTGAATCGGTAAAACAATTTGCTTATAAAAGCAAGCAACATCAAGAGGCTATTAAGAAAACACGGAAATATGAATGGTATTCAGAAGAACTTTTCTCCAGATTTCAGCCTTATAAATCAACAGGAACTTGGGAAGGAAATGATCTTTTGAGTCTCTAAAATGATTTATAGTGGCGTTGCAATTATAGTCATAATACCAAGTGATGATTTCTTTTCCATTAATTTTTTAGGCACAAATTGTACCATTCCCACCATAAATCCTAGAAATTCGTCTTGCATATTTTTATCCCATTCAATTCCTTTTTCTTCCATTTCACTCATCCAATAAAGTAAATAAGGATTCATTGTACCATACGTTACTAATTTATCTACTTTCCAACCACTTTTATTGAGTAACAGCTCTATATTATTGGGAGAAAATAAAGAAATATGACGAGGTGTATGCCAACCTGCCCATTTTTCGTTATATTTTTTTCTACTAGTCGAATCAAAATTAGGAATTTCAATGACAAGGGTAGTTGATGGCTTTGCAATAGATTTTAAATAGGTAAGATTTTCTAATGGTGTATAGTCATGCTCTAAATAATGCCACATTGTAACTATATCGGGTTGCAAATCACTTGGCAAATCTTTGATTTCTGCAACTTGTAAATCCAGTTCACTATAATTAGATTCTTGGCCCTTCCATCCTTCATCACTAAAGTCAATTCCCATAGTTTGACATTTGAGCTTTTGCTGACAAGCTTTTAAAAAACTTGGTTTGCCACATCCAATATCTAAAATTAGTGGATTTGATGATAGGGTTTGAATATTTTTCACGACTTTCACTCGCTTTGAATCTAACTTATGCTGACTTCCTTCAACTATTTTTTCGAATTTACTCCAAGCTTCTGAACCCCTGTAAGGTAAATAATGGGAGGTGTAATAATTTTTTAATTTGTTTAAAGCAACTCTGGGATTTAAGAAAACTAATTGACATTCGGCGCATTGATCAAAATTAAATAAATCTTTGCTTGAATGCATTTGAGCCGTTGTTTGGATAAAAGAATTTATAGTTGTTGAATTACAAATTGGGCAATTGTTAAGTTGGTACATAATGTGTTCCGTATGTTTTTTATAAATTCTGTTTATGATTTTGAATATGCAATATTGCATAGTCCAAGTAAAATGTTTACGTCAAAAATATTTTAACCCCGCTTGCTAAATCAATTGTTGCAATTAGAATTATAAACTTTAGCTCACTTTGATTTAAATTAGCGAGAAGTAATAATTTCATTTTTAATAGTGGTGCAAGTTTAAATAAATACTTTAATATATCATATACTATTTGTAATTCATTATTTATCTAAATTAGCGTGAAAATAATGGTATTTAAGTAAAGTTTTAAAAGTCCTGCCAAACTTATTTATATACGATTCAAAGTTAAATAACATTTTTTTTCGCAAACTATAAAAATGGTTGCTGTTCCAGTATTTTTATATTTCCATAAAAAAACCAATTAAAATTATAATACTCTATTACGAAGTAAAAATTAGTTTAAGAGCTATTAGAACAATTGAGATTTGTGTTCCCACACGATCCATAAAAATAATCCTAAATACATTATACAAATTATAAATTTCAAAAAACTAGAAGCTAAAAAACCCGCAAAAGATCCTGCAGCGGCTTTCAATGCCCTTTTATGATCTTTATTATCATAAATTAATTCACCAATCAATGCGCCTAAAAATGGACCAATGAGAAAACCAAAAGGGATAGGCGCAATTATTCCAATTACTAAGCCAATATTTGTTCCCCATATTCCATAAGAGCTTCCTCCAAATTTTTTAGTTCCTTTAGAAGGAATTATATAATCTAAAATCGATATAATAATTGTGATGACTAAAGCTGATCCAAGAATCCAGTAATTAGCTGGAATAGCATTAGTAAAATAAAGTAGTGCCAAACCAAGCCAGCTAATACTTGGCCCAGGTATAACAGGCAGAAAACTTCCTAACAATCCCAATAGCATAAATGAGAAACCAAATGATACAAATAAAATATCCATAAATTTATTTTCTAAAATTTAGCAGTTTGTCACTTGATGGTAGCGATAGAACGGTTACCTTTTATTGACTACTTGACTTTTATTGATAAATGTTAAATCCAAGAAAATAATATAAAGATAACTGATCGCTCTAAAGTAAATGTAATCAAACTTAATAAAAAGAATTTAATGTTATTTAATTTTAAAGTTGAATGAGCGCCATTACAATTATAATAATAGGTGTAAAGTATTAGCTTATGTTAAAAACAAGATTACTACACTAAAGGTCTGTAATTTTAATTGCTTTATTTTATAAAGCAATGTATCTAAAAAATGAAGATTATTTGCTTTAACAAGCTAAGCACAAAAAATAATTGTATTTTTATACCGTAATTTTATATCTGAAACACCGAAATCTTGAAGCATTATTTTCTGTATTTAATAATTATACTTTTTAATTCCTGTCAATTGTTTGATAAACAAGTGCCGTCGGAAAAGGAGTTGTTGCAAAAAGAATTGAAAGCTATCAACTGGAAAGAGGTTGATGAATATCCATCAGTTGCAGGGTGCGATAAAATTGAAGATAAAGCACAGAGAAAACAATGCTTTTTTACGGTACTCACCCAATTAATTCAAGAAAAATTAAATATTGATACTCTTTCACTTCTTTATCCAAAACTTGATACGATAGAAGTAAAAGTCACTATTTTTCCAAATGCTACAATGCAGTTTGAACCGCAATTTCCAAATGATTCTTTAAATTATGATCGTATTAAAATCGATAGCATTTTAAAAGTGCGTTTAGTTAATTTTCCAAAAGTAAATCCTGCAATAAAAAGGGGTATTCCTGTAAAAACTCAATTTATACTTCCTGTAATCATAAAAGTGGAGTAATCAATTAATGTTGATAATGGAAATTATAAACAATTGACAGTTTTTCAATAAAATCATCTTTGATAACTTGAAAGTCTTAAAATCGCCGATCTTTCCATCCATACTTTCCAAATATAGAATAAATAGCCACGGTAACACTAAAAAAAGGATATAATAAACTACTCAAAATTAAGTGCTGTATTTTAGTTTTAGTCAAGAAATTATTTGATCTGTATATCAATAAACTATCGACTGTGAATTTTAATAAAATAAGGATAAAAAAGTAATTCCAAGATAAGTAATCTATAATTAGCAGGGTCAGACTAGCTATAACACTCAAATTCCCTAAAAAAACAATTAAACCTGTAGTCTTACCAAAAACGCTTTGATATGAACTCGTTTTTGATGCCCAGCGCACTCTTTGATAAAATAAAGATTTCCAATTATTCAATGGTTTTGTGGTTACAATTGCTTCTTTTGATTTTAAATAATGGACTTGCTCTGAAAAACGTGCAACCGCTTTTTGTAATAAAAACACATCATCGCCACTTGCTATATTGTTGTTTCCATTAAACCCATCAAGTGTCTTAAAAAGTGTTTTAGTGTAAGCAAAGTTGGCACCATTGCACATAAACGCTTTATTTATACCAAAGCCTCCTATGGTAGCTCCTTGTAAACTAGCCAATTCCAATTGTTGAAAATGGTGTATAAAAAAATTCGTGCAGTTGTAGGTTACTGCCGCTGCTATCATTGTTACATCTTCTTTTTGAATATAATGGTCAAATGCTGACAACCAATTTATAGGTACAACACAATCAGCATCAGTGGTAATTACCCAATCTGAATTTACGTATTCCATTGCAGTAGTAATAGCGTCTTTTTTAGGTGAGTGAGATACTCGAATATTTTTAATGATTTTAATTCTGTAATTTTTTTCTGTAATTTTATATTGATCATCTGAATCATCGTCAATTAAAATAACTTCAAATAAATCTATAGGGTAATTAAGCTTAGATAAACTATCTAATAAGACAGGTAAATTTTGTGCTTCGTTGCGGAAAGGAACTATAATTGTAAACTTTGTACAAGCAGACTTAAATTTTGGCTTTAAACTAGTTGAATCAATATCAATTACTTTATTAAAGCCATACAGTAAAAGTCCAATAAAAGAAATATAAAGTAGCGTTACAGTACTTACTAGCAAGGCAATCATTTTTCAAAAGGAGTTTTACTCTTGTTTACTGAGTCCGTTTTCACGGGAATTCTACTTTTAAAATTTAATACATAATAACTTCCAATGATCACGGGCAGCACTACGTTCAAAAACCACATTAAAGTCGAAATAAAGATAACAATCCACTCATTTACTCCTAAAATCCCAAAGAAATAAACTGCAACACTTCCCTTTACAGCAAAATCTAAAAACTGAAATGTAGGCAATGAAGATGCTAAAAAGTATACGGAAGAAATGGTTGCAATCAAGGTTAGATAGGGTAAATCAACATCAAAAGCTACAAATAAAAAATAGTACTGATGTGAAAAAACGATATATCTACAAATTCCTAAGAATATATTTTTTTGATGAATCGATTTTGGAATTTCATTAATTTTATAAATTAGTTTTTCAATCGAATATCCTTTTAAGGTGATTTTCTTAATTGAAAATAAAATAACAATAAGTAAAAGAAGTGCTCCAAATACTAAAATAACTGTTTCAGAAGTAATCACCGCATGCTGCGTATTAAAATAGAGCAATCCAAAAATTCCAAAAATAACAGTCAAAACCATTTGGATGCCATTGCAAATTAAGTTTAAAAAAATTACTTTCTTTGTGTCTTTTTTTTCAAAAAATAGCGCTTTTCCAGCATATTCTCCCACACCATTAGGAGTAAAAAGTCCAGCTGTTAATGCTGCTAAAACTTGTTTTGTAGCTTCGGCAACATTTATTTTTTGGATTACGCGTACTAAATTCTGCCATTTTAAAATTTCAAAATATCGATTCAAAACACTTAAAAGCAAAATAAACACTATGCCTCCAATTGACTGATTTTTTTGGAATAAAACAATAAATTTTTGCCAATCTAGTTTTTCATTATTGGCTAATTGATTGTAAATAAAATAAAACGCTCCGCCTACAATCAAAAGTTTGATTAGAAGTACAAGGAATTGCTTAGTTTTGTGGGGAATTGAAATCATCAATGCAAAGTAAAGGAAAATTAAAGCGTAAAAGCTATTTTACAAAGATTCACAAAAAAATGGCAATGCTTTCCCGAGCTATTAAAGTAGCGTGGCGACTCTTTTGCTGTCTTTTAAAAGAATTTTTATCCCAAAAAGCTTTGTGTCTTTGAGCCTTTGTAGGCATAAAACGATCCCAGAACAAAATGGCAAACGAACGCATTATATTAGGAATTGACCCAGGAACTACAATCATGGGTTTTGGATTGATAAAAATAGTCAATAAAAAAATGTATTTCTTACAACTAAACGAATTGCAATTGTCCAAATATGAAAATCATTATCAAAAATTGAGAATGATTTTTGAGCGTACCATTGAATTAATTGACACTCATAATCCTGATGAAATTGCTATTGAAGCTCCTTTTTTTGGTAAAAACGTGCAATCGATGTTAAAACTTGGTCGTGCGCAAGGGGTAGCTATGGCCGCGGGACTTTCAAGAGATATTCCTATTACTGAATATGAGCCAAAGAAAATAAAAATGGCGATAACCGGAAACGGAAACGCCACTAAGGAACAAGTTGCTAAAATGCTACAACAACTATTAGGCTTAAAAGAATTACCCAAAAATCTTGATTCAACGGATGGCTTAGCCGCCGCAGTATGTCATTTTTTTAATTCAGGAAAAGTAATAGGTGATAAGAGCTACACAGGTTGGGATGCTTTTGTAAAACAAAATGAAGTAAGAGTGAAAAAGTAATGTGATAATTAGAAAGTGTGTCAATTAAATAATTTTAATTATGTACTCATCTTTTAATTTCCAAATTATCTAATTTAAAAATGTCCGGAATATATATACATATCCCTTTTTGCAAGCAAGCATGCCATTACTGTGATTTTCATTTTTCTACTTCTATGAAAAAGAAAGAAGAAATGGTGTTGGCTTTAGCCAAAGAAATATCAATACGCGGTAAAGAGTTTGAAAATGAAGTTGTTGAAACCATTTATTTTGGTGGAGGAACACCATCAGTATTGCTGGTTTCAGAACTGAAATTTTTGATTGACAAAATAACGGCAAATTATCAAGTTTCTAAGGATGTGGAGATTACTTTAGAAGCAAATCCAGATGATTTAGTCAACCTTTCAATTAATTCACATACTAAAAATATTTTTGAAGAATATCGCGCTATTGGAATTAATAGATTGAGCATTGGCATTCAATCTTTTTGTGAGGACGATTTGAAAACGATGAATCGGGCTCATAACTCGGCGGAAGCGTTAAAATGTTTGGAAGTAGCTACTCAATATTATGATAATATTTCAATTGATTTGATTTATGGAATGCCTGAAATGAGTAATCAAAAATGGAAACAAAATATTGAAATAGCTTTAAGATTTGGAATCCCGCATATATCTAGTTATGCATTAACCGTTGAACCTAAGACTGCATTATATAAATTAATCCAAACCGGAAAAATTCCCCCCCCACGTGATGAAGTTGCTGCTGAGCATTTTTTAATTTTAGTGGAAACGCTAGAAAGTCGAGGATTTGTACATTATGAATTGTCAAATTTTGGTAAACAAGACTATTTTTCTCGAAATAATTCGGCGTACTGGCTAGGTAAAAAATATATAGGGATTGGTCCGTCGGCACATAGTTATGACGGACTTTCTAGAAGTTGGAATGTGTCTAATAATTCTATTTATTTACGATCTATTCATCAGGATGAATTACCAAGTGAAGTAGAAATACTCTCACTTTCAGATCGTTATAATGAATATATTATGACAGGTTTGCGCACTATTTGGGGAGTGTCTTTGGATAAAATTGAAAAGGAATTTGGAATTCATTATTTAAATTATCTGGATAAACAAGCGACCAAGTATTTAAAAGATGATTTGCTGTTTATTGAAAATAAAATTCTAAGACCAACAAAAAAAGGAAAGTTTTTAACTGATGGAATCGCAAGTGATTTGTTTTACTTAAATTTGGAATAAGTTAATTCGCTAAAAAACTCGTATGGAATAAAAAGAAATCCTTTTTAAATTTTTATTTTCAGTTTTTTTTAGCAGAAAAATCATCAAGTGCAAACAACGATCCAACATAAAAATCAGGTTTTAAAGGTCAATTTATCAAAACCTATTGATATTTCGATTCCATTAACAAATACAGATGAAAATCCAATTGCTTGGTATATTGAAAAACCGGTAATAGAACCTGTTGTTTTTGGAGAATGGATTGGCAGCGTGCAAAAAGGTGCTTCTACAAATTTCAATAATATTCAATTTAATCCGCACGGTCATGGCACTCATACCGAATGTTTAGGACATATTACACGCAAGTTTTATTCTATTAATCAGTGTTTGCAACAATTCTTTTTTACAGCTAAATTAATTACAATTCAGCCAGAACAAATCAATGATGACTTTGTAATTTCAAAAAATCAAGTCGAACAAGCATTAAATGGATCAATCCCTGAAGCAATCGTTATTAGGACATTAGCAAATTCTGTTGATAAAGTATCTAGAAAATATTCTAATAGTAATCCACCATTTTTGAGTGAAGCTGCCGCGCGTTTCATTTGCGAAAGCGGCATTCAGCATTTATTAATTGATTTGCCTAGTGTAGATAAAGAAAAAGATGATGGTAAATTGCTAGCACATAAAGCTTTTTGGAATGTTAAAGATATTGATCATTTAAACAAAGAGGCACGTATTGATTGTACGATTACCGAGATGATCTTTGTTGAAAATAAGAATTTAGATGGAGATTATTTACTTAATTTACAAATATCATCATTTGAGAATGATGCCAGTCCTAGTAAACCCATTTTATATGCTTTAACAAACGTATAAAGGATAACCCATGGGGATAGAAAACTACTATAATTATTGTCTATCAAAGAAAGGGGTGACTGAACATTTCCCATTTGATGATGATATATTAGTTTTTAAGTTGGGTGAAAAAATTTTTGCTTTATCTTCATTATCGCAATGGGAAAATGGAAGGCCATCAATCAATTTAAAATGTGATCCGCAACTTGCAATAGCGCTTCGTATAGAACATGATGCTATTCAGCCTGGTTTTCACATGAATAAAAAGCACTGGAATACAATAGCAGTCAATGAATCTGCTTCAGATGAATTGATAAAACAATTAATAGATCATTCTTATGAATTAATTTTTAATTCTTTAAAAAAGATTTTACAACAGGAAATTATAGAATTAGAAAATTAGGTCTTACTTTTACTTTAGAAGATAAATAGAAAAAAGTAAAATACAAATCAAACGTGTTATATGAAAGAGCAATTTAAGAATTTTTTAAACGAAGAGCAAGATCCTAAAGCAATAGAGAAAATAGCTTCTAAATTGAGTGATTTATTGATGAAGAATGAAGAGATAGGGTATATAGCTGTTCAAAAAAAGCCCGCCATCACCGTTTTACCAGATAGTATTGTGCTAACTAATAAACGAATTATTATTTGCCAACCAAAAAATCTTGGCTTGTCAATGGATTTCATTGATTACAATTGGGATACTATCGAGGATGTATTTGTAAAGGAAAATATTTTAGGTTCAGAATTTTCTTTTGCTACGAATGTGGAGATGACAATTACAATTGACTATCTTCCAAAAACGCAGGCTCGAAAAATTTACACTTACGCTAAAGAACAACTAGAAATGGTGATCAATGTAGAAGTAATGAATGCCGTTATTATAGAAGAAACTATTGACGATACTAGAGATAATTTAGAAGTTATCGAAGAAATCGAAACAGAAGAAGTAACTAGTTTTCTAGATATAATGCCTAGTACTTCGTCATTATATAATTCAAATAACGAGAAATTAGAAGCGCCAATCGAAAATACAGCACAAGATATGCTAAAAGGATTGTCACAAGACGAACTTTTTGAAAAATTACAGAATTATAAAAAATTACTCGACAATGGATTGATTTTGCAAGGGGAATACGATGCATTTAAAAAAGAAATATTAAACCACATGTAATAGGTGATTTAGATTTTTAAGAAAAGCTAATTCTAAATTTAATTTTGTTAAAAATCTAAAAAGGTTTTAAAATTTTAAAATCAGAAATTGTAATCGATTAAATTTGTTTTTTATAGCAAACTTGTATGACAGTGCCTATTCCTATTTCAGAACTTAGTACTTTTATAGTGCCTTTGTGATATTCTTTTACAATTCTTTTAGTCAATGAAAGACCTAAACCCCAACCTCTTTTTTTAGTGGTGAAGCCAGGTTCAAAAATAGTTTTAAATAGTTTTTTTTCAATTCCTTTGCCAGTATCTGAGATTTCTATTTTAACATAATCACCGTAATTAGCTATTTCTAAAGTAATTTTGCCTTTTCCTTTCATGGCGTCAATTGCATTTTTTACTAAATTTTCAATAGTCCAACTATGTAAAGTAGGATTAATAGAAACCATTATTGGAAACTGCGGAGCAATAAATAAAAACTCAATTTGTTTTGAAAATCGAGATTGCAGATAATCATAAGATTGTTGTGTTTCGGCAATAATATCTTTAGTTTCTAATTTTGGCTCCGATCCTATTTTTGAAAAGCGATCGGTTATTGTTTGTAAGCGTTCAATATCTTTTTCGATTTCTAGAGTAGTACTTTCATCCACATCTTCACTTTTAAGAATTTCTACCCAACCAATTAATGATGAAAGTGGTGTGCCTATTTGATGAGCCGTCTCTTTAGCCATTCCTGCCCACAATTTGTTTTGAGTAGCCATTTTTGTGGTACGATAAAAATAATAAACTAAACCACTAAAAAGAACAATGATCAGTACGAGTGCAACGGGATAATATTTCAATTTATTCAGTAAGGCGGAGTTGCCATAATACAGTTTTTGAAATTTGCCAGGCACATATTCAATTACAATAGGGTTATTTTCACTTTTAAGCTTAGTTAAAAATTTTAGAGCTTGAGATTTATCTTTTACAATAGATTCATCAATGTTTACGGTATTTATTATTTGCTCGTTTTCGGTAAGTATAATAGGAATTGAAGTATTATTGCTAAAAATTTGAAGAGAAAGACTCACATCGGTTGTCTCGCTTGCATTGATTAATGTTTTCTGAGCGAGTGCCCAAAGATTCATTTTTATACGTTCTTCATTTTTAAAGATTTGAAAAAAAGTATAAGTATTCCATAGGATTAAAGAGATTATTAAAAAGGAAGCGAAAATAATGATCCAACGAGTTGAATTTATTCTTTCAGAAAACTGCATAAATTGAATTTTAATGATAAATATAACTAAATAAATAAGTAAATATTTTAGTTTCAGTCTAAGATTTCAAAGTGTTAATTATTGCGTGCTTTACTAATCGTAATTATGTACTACAATCTTTATAACTAAAACCATTTGATTACTTTTGTAATGATAAGAAATAAAATTAAGGTATGATTACTATTGATCCAGCAACAATAACTACGGCCAAATTACAAGGATATTTACAAGGTTCTGTAGGTCCAAGACCAATTGCTTTTGCAAGTACAATTGATTTAGAGGGAAATCCAAATGTTTCGCCATTCAGTTTTTTTAATGTATTTAGTGCCAATCCGCCTATTCTTGTTTTCTCACCAGCCAGACGTGTTCGGGACAATTCTATAAAACACACACTAATAAATGCTGAGGCAACAAGGGAAGTTGTGATCAACGTTGTTAATTATGATATGGTACAACAAATTTCGCTTGCTAGCACCGAGTATGCAGATGGCGTTGATGAATTTATCAAATCAGGTTTGACTCCTGTTGCTTCAGAGGTGGTAAGCCCTTTTAGAGTGAAGGAAGCGCCTGTGCAATTTGAGTGTAAAGTAACTCAAATTATTGCTTTAGGATCAGAAGGTGGAGCAGGAAATTTAATTTTATGCGAAGTGTTGCGAATCCATATTGATCAAAATATTTTAGACGAGAATGGCGCAATTGATCAGTATAAAATTGATTTGGTTTCAAGATTAGGAGGGAATTGGTATTCAAGAGCCAATCAAGGACTTTTTGAAGTGCCAAAACCAGTTTCGACATTAGGAATTGGAGTAGATGCAATTCCAAATTCAATAAAGCAAAGTATTGTTTTTAATGGAAATGATTTAGGCATGTTAGGAAACGTTGAAGCTTTGCCAACTGAGCAAGAAATTACTATATTTGTAAAAGATAACTTTGAAGTAAAAGGTGTTTTAAGTGCGGATGATATTATTAAAAAACATCTACTTGCAAAAGATTATCTACTTAAAAATGAAGTGTTAACGGCATGGAAAGTGCTTTTAGCAAAAAAATAAATAGAGCCAAACAATAAAAAACAGCGAAGATGGAAGTTACAGGAAAAGTTAAGATGATTGATCAAACTAAGGAAGTTGGATCTGGAGGTTTCAAGAAAAGAGACATTGTTGTTACTACTGATGAGCAATATCCACAGCACATTTTAGTACAATTTGTTCAAGATAAGTGTGATTTGCTAAATGATTTTCAAGTCGGAGAACCAGTAAAAATCGACATTAATTTGAGAGGTAGAGAATGGACGAATCCGCAAGGAGAAATTGTTTATTTTAATACAATTCAAGGTTGGAGAATAGCTAAATTGCAAGGAGATAATCCTTCTGCTGCTCAAATGCCTCCTATGCCAGCTGCACAAACATTTGCGCCAGCTACAAATTTAAATGAGGAAGAAGCAGACGATTTGCCATTCTAAAATATAATTCTAAATTTATAAAAACCAAATTTCAAATTGAGTATATCTCAAAATTGGAATTTGGTTTTTTTCATTCAATAATGCTATTGAATTGCAGATAAAATTGATACTGCTACTAAAATTAAAAAACGTGTATCACTTAACTAAAGATTTATTTTTCCCAGCTGTATCGCAAGCCAATCGTGATGGGATTTTAGCCTTTGGTGGTGATTTATCAACGAAGCGATTACTACTTGCTTATAAAAGCGGTATTTTTCCATGGTTTGACGAAAAAGATCCAATTATTTGGTGGTCGCCAAATCCAAGAATGGTGCTTTTTTTAGACGAATTAATAGTTTCCAAAAGCATGCGAAATATTCTCAATAGGAATAATTTTAAAATCACTTTTAATCAAAATTTTAGAGACGTAATATCAAATTGCCAAAAAGTAAAACGCGAAGGACAAAATGGCACTTGGATTACAAATGATATGATTGAGGCATACGTTAAGCTTCATGAAATGGGAGTTGGCACATCGGTTGAGATTTGGCAAAATGATGAATTAGTAGGCGGATTATATGGAATAGATTTAGGACATGTTTTCTGTGGAGAAAGCATGTTTTCGCTTGTTTCTAATGCCTCAAAAGTTGCTTTTATCGCATTAGTAGAAATATTAAGAAAGAAAAACTACAAACTAGTAGATTGTCAAGTGTATAATCCACATCTAGAAAGTTTAGGATGTAGAGAAATTGAGCGAGATGCATTTATAAAAATTTTGAAAGAAGAATAGAACATGGTTACAGTATACATTTTGTATTCACTGACCACTGGTTTTTAACAACTTTTCCAGCAACTCTCCACATGATCATTGACTATCCCTACAGCTTGCATAAATGCATAAACTACTGTAGGGCCTACAAATTTAAATCCTCGTTTCTTTAAATCTTTACTTATAAATTCAGAGAGTGGAGCGGTAGCGGGAACTTCATTTAATGATTTTCTGTGGTTTATAATTGGTTTCCCATCGGTAAATTGCCAAATGTAATTAGAGAAACTACCAAATTCTTGTTGAACTTTTATAAAAGCAACCGCATTAGAAACAGCTGATCTAATTTTTAATTGGTTGCGAATAATGCCAGCATTTAAAAGTAATTCCTGAATTTTTTCTTCTTGATAGTTAGCTATTTTTTTAAAGTCGAAATGTTCAAAAGCAATTCTAAAATTTTCTCTTTTGTTTAGAATAGTTATCCAACTCAGTCCAGCTTGAAAGGTTTCTAAGATTAAAAATTCAAATAAAACTGCATCATCAAAGACGGGAATTCCCCATTCCTGATCATGATATTGTTTGTAAAGTTCGCTTGATAAACACCACTTGCAGCGATTTATATTTTCCATATTTAAATCTAAATCTCAAATATAAATGAAAAAACTCCATTTCAAACTGATTTGAAATGGAGTTTTTAAAAATCTGAAATCATCTCGATCGTTTCGGGACGTAAATCAAAAATCTATTTATCCTAAAGCAGCTCTTTTAAAACCTGTAACTGTTAAGTTAGCATCTACAGATTTTACATAAGAAGCAACGTTCATAGAACTATCCTTAATATAATCTTGATTTACTAAAGTGTTGTCTTTGTAAAAACGTTGAATTTTTCCTTTAGAAATGTTTTCTAACATTGCTTCTGGTTTTCCTTCTTGACGCAACAAATCTTTAGCAATTTCAATTTCTTTTTCGATAACAGCAGCATCAACTCCAGCTTCGTTTAAAGCAATTGGGTTCATTGCAGCAGCTTGCATCGCTACGTTTCTTGCAACATCATCAGCACCATCAACCTTAGCTGAAAGCGCTACAATAGTGGCAATTTTATTACCTGAGTGAATATAAGATCCAACGAAAGCACCTTCTAATTTCTCAAAAGTTCTGATTTCTAATTTCTCTCCTATTACTCCTGTTTGCTCAATTAATTTTTCAGCAACAGTGATTCCATTAAAATCAGAAGCTAAAAATGCTTCTAAGTTGTCATAGTTTAATGCTTGATTAGCCATTTCAGTGGCCATTTTCACAAAGCTTTCGTTCATACCTACGAAGTCAGTCTCACAGTTTAATGTGATTACAACTCCAGCAGTTTTATCAGCATTTACAACAGCAATTGCAGCACCTTCTGTAGATTCTCTATCAGAACGATTTGCAGCTACTTTTTGTCCTTTTTTACGTAAGTTTTCAATCGCTAAATCGAAATCTCCTTCTGATTCAACCAAGGCTTTTTTGCAGTCCATCATACCTGCACCTGTAGCTGTTCTTAATTTATTTACGTCTGCAGCAGTAATTGTTGCCATAATATATTGTGTTAAATGTTATAAAAGTAAAAATTCCAATTCTTAAATCCCAAATCCCAATTTTAATCAATTATTAACTTGTGGTTACTAATCTTTATGGAATTTGGAATTTAAAATTTGGAACTTAAAATTTGTTTTTATTCTTCAGTCGCAGTTGGAGCAGCAGCTTCTGTAACAGGAGCAATTTCAGCAACTGGAGCAGTTTCTGCCGTTTCAGCAGCAGGAGCAGCAACTTCTGTAGTGGCTTCACCTTCTTTGTCAGATCCTCTATCAGAAAGTCCTTCAACGATTGCAGCTGTAACTAAAGTTAAAATTTTATCAATTGATTTAGAAGCATCATCATTTGCAGGAATTACATACTCTACTTCACGTGGATCAGAGTTAGTATCAACCATTGCAAAAACTGGAATGTTTAATTTTTGAGCTTCTTTTATAGCGATGTGTTCCGCTTTGATATCAACTACGAACAAAGCAGCTGGTAGTCTAGACATGTCAGCGATTGAACCTAAGTTTTTCTCTAATTTAGCACGAAGACGATCTACTTGCAAGCGCTCTTTTTTAGAAAGAGTCAAGAATGTACCATCTTTCTTCATTTTATCAATAGTAGCCATTTTTTTAACGGCTTTACGGATAGTTACAAAGTTAGTTAGCATTCCACCAGGCCATCTTTCAGTGATATAAGGCATGTTTGCAGCTTTTGCTTTTTCAGCAACGATATCTTTTGCTTGTTTTTTGGTAGCAACAAATAATATTTTTCTACCTGATGCAGCAATTTTTTTCAAAGCGTCATTTGCTTCTTCAATTTTTGCTGCAGTTTTATATAGATTGATAATGTGAATACCATTACGTTCCATATAGATGTAAGGAGCCATGTTTGGATCCCATTTTCTAGTCATGTGTCCAAAGTGAACACCTGCTTCTAGTAAGTCTTTAACTTCTATTTTGTTTGCCATTTTTTGTTCTAGTTTACGTTCTGTTGATTAGCAATATGCTTCTTTGATACGACTTTAAGACTTTCGACTTTAAGACTTTCGGCTTATTTAGATGCTAAACTATTCCCTACCTCGGTAGGAGAGCAACAACAACTGTGTTTTTTAATTTCAATAAATAATTGATGATGTCTTGTCCTACTTGAACAAGACAAGTAATATTAACGTTTAGAGAATTGGAATCTCTTACGAGCTTTCTTCTGACCGAATTTCTTACGTTCAACCATTCTTGGATCTCTTGTTAATAAACCTTGTGGTTTCAATACAGCTCTGTTTTCAGCGTTCACTTCACACATAACACGTGCTAATGCCATTCTTACAGCTTCTGCTTGACCAGTTGAACCACCTCCATAAACATTAACTTTTACATCAAAGTTGCTTACATTTTCTGTCATAGACATAGGTTGTAATACTTTGTACTGTAAAGTTGCAGTAGGGAAATAAGTTTCGAATGATTTTTTGTTTACAGTGATTACTCCTGTTCCTTCCGAAACATACACACGTGCAACAGCGGTTTTTCTTCTACCGATTTTGTGAATAACTCCCATTACTTAAGATCGTTAAGGTTAACTGTTCTCGGTTTTTGAGCGCCTTGTTTGTGCTCAGAACCTACAACAACATTTAAATTTCTGAAAAGTTCAGCTCCTAATTTATTTTTAGGTAACATTCCTTTTACTGCTTTTTCTACTAATAATGCAGGGTTTTTTGATTGCAATACTTTAGCAGTTAAAGTTCTTTGTCCTCCTGGATAACCTGTGTGACGAATGTAAGTCTTCTCGTCCATTTTGTTACCTGTAAGGTTGATTTTCTCTGAGTTGATAACAATTACGTTATCTCCACAGTCAACATGTGGTGTATAACTTGCTTTGTATTTACCTCTCAAGATCATTGCGATCTTTGAAGCCATACGTCCTAAGTTATGCCCATCAGCATCAACAACAATCCACTCTTTTGTAACGGTGGCTTTGCTTGCTGATTTTGTCTTGTAGCTTAATGCGTCCATAATATTATTTTAATTAAACATTCCATCCCCAATAAAGGGGTTGCAAAAGTACAATTTATTATTTTAAATACAAATACCTTAAAAGATTATTTCTTTTCTCTTTTAGTGCTGATTATCAAATGCATATTGATATAAATGGTATAATTATAATTCCTGTGGACGGTGTGCAAAATATATATATAGAGAAGGATCTTTCTTTTTCTTAATTTTAATGAACTTTTGTTCCGTTTTCATTGCAAAATCTATTTATTAATAGGTATTTTTATAAATCACACCTATATTTGTTTTTAATTATTTTATTGGGTTCTTTTTAACCTATTAACTATTATAAATTTTCTTTATGAAAGCCAAAGCTACTTTAAAACAAATTGCAAAAGAACTAAATGTTTCTGTTTCTACAGTTTCAAAAGCGCTTAATGATAGTCCAGAAATTAGTGATTTGACTAAAGTTAAAATTAAAGAATATGCTAAACTCAAAAATTATAAGCCAAACGTTATAGGACTTAATCTTAAAAATAGAAAAACTAAAACCATAGGAGTTATTATTCCAAATATTTTAAATTCCTTTTTTGCGAAAGTTTTTAGTGGCATCGAAAAAGTGGCTGATGAGAAAGGATACAACGTTATTATGTGTATTTCTAATGAATCCTTGGAAAAAGAAACACACACACTAGAAATGTTAAGTAATGGAACTATTGATGGTTTTATCGTTTCAGTTTCTGAAGAAGCTCAAAAAGCGGGTGATTACGATCATTTTTCTAGTATTATTAATGACGGCACTCCAATAGTAATGTTTGATAGAATTGCGGATACGGTAGATTGTGATAAAGTAATAGTTGATGATTTTGATTCAGCACTTAATTCTACGCAGCATTTACTTGACTTGGGTTGTAAAAATATTGCTTTACTTTCTTCTATTGATAATTTAAGTGTGGGTAAACTGAGAGCAGAAGGCTATTTAAAAGCTTTAGAAAATAATAATATAACCATTAATGACTCTATTATTATTAGAACCGATTCCGAAGAAGATTTAAATAATAAAATTGAAGCGATTTTAGAGGATATGAAAATTGACGGTATTTTTGCATTAGATGAAACCGATTCAGTTGCTGCTCTAAAAATAGGACTTAAAAAAGGATATAAAATCCCTGAAGAGCTATCAATAATAGGCTTTGCCGATGGGATTCTCGCCTCCAGAAGATTATCACCAAGGTTGACAACTGTAAGTCAACACGGAATAGAAATAGGAGAAGTTGCTGCTAAACTATTAATTGATCGATTAGAATCTAAAGAGGAATATATTCCTTATGAAACGGTGGTTATCAAAACAAAATTAAAAGAAAGAGAATCTACAAGAAAGTTATAAAGCTAAAATCCATCTAAAAGATGGATTTTTTTTGAATATATATTTAGTGTTACCTTTTAAAATTAGCTTACCAGTTAATTTAATTTGAATTCAATTTTTTTGCTTCGCATCTCACAACTCCGCGCAATAATTAATTACCTAATGCACGCTTGCTTACTGACCACTGCTTAATGAGCTTCCAGCCAATTTTTTCCTACACCAATCTCAACATCCAAAGGGACATCCAGTTTAAAAGCATTTTCCATTTCGTATTTAATCATAGGTTTAATTTTCTCCAACTCATCATTATGAACATCAAATACAAGTTCATCATGCACTTGCAATAACATTTTTGATTTCCATCCTGAACCATCGGGATTCGTAGAAGTTAGCTTTTTATAGATATTAATCATTGCAATTTTTATAATATCAGCGGCACTTCCTTGAATAGGTGCATTTACAGCATTACGCTCTGCGCCACTTTTCACGATCGAGTTCGCTGAATTAATATCTTTTAAATAGCGTCGTCTTCCTAAAACGGTTTGTACATACCCATTTTCTCTAGCAAAATCAACTTGATTTGCCATATAGGCTTTCAGTTTAGGATAAGTAGCATAATAAGCATCAATTAAATCAGCGCTTTCTTTTCTTGAAAGCGACGTTTGATTGGATAGTCCAAATGCTGAAACACCATATATAATTCCAAAATTTACGGTTTTGGCATTACTTCGTTGTTCCTTGGTAACTTCTTCAAGGGGAACATTAAAGACTTTTGCTGCTGTACTTTTATGAATGTCTTCATTATTTTGGAAAGCGGCAATCATATTTTCTTCACCAGATAAAGCGGCAATTATACGAAGTTCAATTTGAGAGTAATCCGCAGAAAGCAAGGTGTAATTTTCATTACGAGCAATAAAGGCTTTCCGAATCAGTCTACCTTTTTCTGTCCGAATAGGAATGTTTTGTAAGTTAGGATTTGTAGAACTCAATCGGCCTGTGGCAGCCACTGTTTGCATATAATCAGTATGAACGCGACCTGTAATTTCGTCTACTTGATTTGGCAAAGCATCGATATAGGTGCTTTGTAGTTTTACCATTTGGCGCCACTCCAGAATATCTTTTACAATAGGATTGTTGATTGCTAAATAGCTTAGCACTTCCTCTCCTGTGGCATATTGACCCGTTTTGGTTTTCTTTTGTTTAGCAGCGCCAATTTTCATTTTGTCAAATAAAACATCTCCAAGTTGCTTAGGCGACGCTAAATTGAATTGTTCTCCAGCAGTTTCATAAATTTTTTGTTCTAATGCACTGCTTTCCTTTGCCATTTCAGTGGACATTTCTTTTAGAAAAGGAACATCAAGATTGATGCCTTCTAATTCCATTGCAGCTAAAACTGGAATCAAAGGAATTTCGATTTCATCAAACAATTTTTTAGTTTCGGCTTTTTCTAATATTGGACTAAAAACCGTTGCTAATTGTATGGTTACATCAGCGTCTTCTGCGGCGTATTCTTTAATTTCTTCTAAAGAAACATCCCGCATCGATTTTTGATTTTTACCTTTTTTGCCTATTAAGTCTTCAATGGGTTTTGGCGTATATTTTAAATAAGTTTCGCTTAAAATATCCATATTATGACGCATATCTGGATTAATCAAATAATGAGCAATCATCGTATCGAATAATTTACCTTTTATTTGAATACCATATTTTGTCAATACTTTTAAATCATATTTTATGTTTTGCCCTACTTTTTCGATAGCTTCATTTTCAAAAAAGGGTTTGAATTTATTGGCTAAAGCCTGAGCCTCATCACGATTATCTGGAAATGGAACGTAAAACGCTTTTCCTTTTGCTGCTGCAAATGACAATCCTACCAATTCAGCATTTAAGGCGTCAAGTCCCGTAGTTTCTGTATCAAAACTTACCGAAGTTTGATTGTTTAAATTTTGTAAAAATAATTTTAATCCTAAATCACCTTGAATTATTTGATAATTGTGATCAGTGTTTTCTAAAGTGGCATAAAGCGAATTAGATATCATTTCACCGGAAGTGTCATCATGAAAACCAAATAGGTCAAATTGATCTTCATTTGATTTTTTAGCAATCGTTTTTTGTGTTGGCTCATTGTCAATTTCTCCTTCGGCGCTTGTAGGATTGTATAATTTATCGAACTGTGCTTTCATTTGGCGGAATTCTAATTCCATAAATAATGCATCTGTTTTTTCTGCATCGGGTTTTGAAAGTTCAAAATCTGCTGCATCAAAAGTCACAGGACAATCTAATATAATGGTAGCTAATTTTTTAGATAAAATGCCAAGCTCTGCATTGGCTTCAATTTTATCTTTCATTGCGCCTTTGAGTTGGTGCGTGTTAGCAAGCAGATTTTCTAAAGAGCCATATTCTTTTAAAAATTTTTTGGCAGTTTTATCGCCTACTCCTGGTAATCCTGGAATATTGTCAGCGGCATCGCCCATCATTCCTAGGAAATCAATAACTTGCTCAGGTCGTTCTATTTCGAATTTAGCTAAAACCTCAGGGATTCCCCAAATTTCTATACCATTGCCCATTCGAGCTGGTTTGTACATAAATATATTTTCTGAAACTAACTGTGCAAAGTCTTTGTCAGGAGTTACCATAAAAACTTTGTAATTTTCTTTTTCGGCTTGTTTTGCAATTGTACCTATCAAATCATCTGCTTCATAACCTGCCACTTCTATTATGGGTATATGCATCGCTTTTAATAAATCTTGAATATAGGGAACTGCAATTTTAATTGCCTCGGGTGTTGCGTCACGATGCGCTTTATATTCTGGAAAAATATCATTTCGTAATTGGCTTCCTCCTTTATCAAACGCTACTGCTAAGTGATCTGGTTTTTCTCTTTTAATAACGTCCATTAAGGAGTTCATAAAACCCATGATTGCTGATGTGTCCATGCCTTTAGAATTTATTCTAGGATTTTTTATAAAAGCATAATAACCACGGAATATTAAAGCATAAGCGTCAAGAAGGAATAAACGTTTTTGTTGTGACATGAGTTTGTTTTTGTATTGTTTTCAAAAGTACAAAATTGGTTATATAAAGAAGATAACCAATCAGTAATTTCTATTACAAATCTTTAATTAAAAAATAATTTCATAAAACAAAGTAAGCGAGAGAGATGCGCAATTCTTATAAAAAATTAATGGATAGTTGCTATTTCCAGTTAGTAATTCCTTTGTTTAATGAAGTAAATGTATCTATTTTTAATTTTTACTAAAATAGGCAGTTCTTCACTGGATAAATAGATTGTAGGGAGCATAATGAAAATTAGCATCTTGTATTTTAGTTAAATTTAGATTAATATAAAGGCATTGTAATTTCATAATTTGTTATTTTGTTTAAAATTTAATAAAAATGATCTTTCGCATCGTATTCGTATTTTTAATCTTATTTATTATAGAGGTTTATTTTTTTCAAGTATTAAAAACTTTAGTGCGATCCAAACCATTACAATTTACAATTGAAAGTATAAGTATTGTATTTTTAATATACATTGTTTATTCTTTATCTCAGTTTGATCGAAGTGTAGGGCAAACGCACCGCACCATGTTTGTAATGGCACTATTATTAATTGTATATGTTCCAAAATTATTTTTGACATTAATTTTACTTGGAGAAGATATCTTTAGATTAGGTGCTGGAACAGTAAATTATTTTATCAACCCTGATAAAAGTGCTGATTTTTTAAATTCACGAAGAAAGTTTGTTAGCCAAATAGGTTTAGGCCTAGCAGCTGTTCCCTTTTTATCTTTAATCTATGGGGTTGTTGCAGGAAAATATAATTATAAGGTAATTAAGCAACGTATTTTTTTTCCTGATTTACCTGAATCTTTTGATGGTTTTACAATTACACATATCTCTGATATACATAGTGGTAGCTTTGATGATGCTGAAAAAATCAATTATGCCATTGATCTTGTCAATGAGCAAAATTCAGATTTGATTTTGTTTACAGGTGATATAGTCAATACGCATGCAAAGGAAATGCACCCTTGGATAGAGACCTTTAATAGAATAAAAAAACATGAGTATGGGAAATATTCGGTTTTAGGCAATCACGATTATGGTGAGTATATTACTTGGCCTAATGAGGCGGCCAAAGAAGATAATTTTCAGGCTATAAAAAATCTTTATGGAGAAATTGACTTTAAACTTTTATTAAATGAGCATACTTTTATTCAAAAAGGAGAAGATAAAATTGCGCTAGTAGGAGTGGAAAATTGGGGTCATAATTTTAAGCAAGCAGGAGATTTAGGTAAAGCATCTCAAAAATTAAACAAAGAAGATTTTAAAATATTGATGAGTCACGATCCATCACACTGGGATAAAGTGGTACAACATGATGCTAAACATTATCATCTCACACTTTCAGGTCACACTCATGGAATGCAATTTGGTATTGAAATCCCTGGTTACTTCAAGTGGAGTTTAGCACAATATGTATATAAGCAATGGGCTGGTTTATATGAAAATATGGGACGCTATGTTTATGTAAATAGGGGTTTTGGTTTTCATGCGTATCCAGGAAGAGTAGGGATTATGCCAGAAATAACGGTAATAGAATTAAAAAAAGGCGGAAATGTCGCCTAATACGTTAAAAATGCTACATTTGTAATATTAATATTGCTTAGAAGCGAATTTTTAATAACTCAAACTTTTAGTTTTATGTCAAAATTCGGAGAAATTTTAAACACGCCGTTACCGGTATTAATAGATTTTTATACCGAGTGGAATGAATCTTCATTAACCATGCACAATGTCATTAAAGATGTAGCAGCTGTACTTGGAGATAAAGCTAGGGTGGTTAAAATTGATGTAGATAAAAATCAAGAACTAGCCAATGCACTTCGAATTAAAAGCTTGCCTACACTCATGATCTATAAACAAGGTAAAATGATGTGGAGACAATCAGGTGAGTTAGATGCAAATACTTTAATAAATATGGTTCAAGAGCAGTTATAGTTTCTAAGTTATAATATTGCGCATTCAAAATCATTGTTTTGTAGATAACGTAAAGTATTCGGCAATACATATTCAAGGTTTTTAAACGCTTTAATGCTGTCATGAAAAACAATTATACTTCCTGATTCAATATTCGATAAAACATTATTTAAGCATTCTTGTTTATTAATTTTTTGATCAAAGTCAGCACTTAAGACATCCCACATAATAATTTTATATCCTAGACTTCTAAGTAGCTTAGATTGACCCATCGTTATTTTGCCGTAAGGCGGTCTAAAAATTTTTGGTTGTGAATTTATAAAAGTATCTGAATGCATGACTTCTTCACATTTTTTTATGTTTTCTATATAAGTGTCATTTGGCGTTGTCCATCCATTTAAATGGTTATGAGTATGGTTGCCTACTGCATGTCCATCAGTAATTATTTTTATGAAAAGGGCAGGATGTTTATTGATATTATCGCCTATACAAAAAAAGGTGGCTTTTACATTATACTCTTGTAATTGATTTAAAACCCAAGTAGTCACCTCAGGAATTGGACCATCATCGAAAGTAAGATAGACGGTTTTTTTGTCATTGGAAACATCCCAAATATAATTATTAAAAATCTTTTTTATAATCCAGTGTGTTTTTATCCAATAGAATTTCATAACAATACAATGATTTAATGGAGATGTTCTTTAAAAAAAAATGAGTCAATTAGAAACTGCATTATTGCATTTATTCTAATTAACTCATCATTTGATTACTTTATTTAACTTTTAATTACTCCTTTTCACGTTCAAAACGGGCAAACATATTGATATAAGTATTAAAAATCACCTTGTTTTTATTATAGAAATCTATATCACCATTTTTTTTCATAACTTGAAGTAAACTTCTATAGCGTTCAATATCAATTATAATAGGTGTTGCAATGTCATTTTGCTCTGAGGCTTTTAATTGGCCATAATAATTAAGATTATCTCGATATTTTCCAATAAGTTGTTGTAATAACATCTGTGCTTTATCTTTATCACCTATTTTATAATATCCATCTGTAAAAGGTTCTAAGAGTGAATAATAGCCAAATAATTCAAGTGGCATTTTAGTCATCGCTAGATTGATAATTGTTTTTGCTTTATCATTTTTACCCTCAGTAATTAATTGATTCATTAACCTAGCAAGATTAGTTCTATAAGTGATACTATTTCTTTTTGTTTCAGGATCGTGATAAATCTCACGGCTTTCGCTATTTCCCCAATCCCATTTCATCACTTTAGCATACATTTTTTCTGAATCTATTTGCCCCATTTCAAGCGGGCTGCCATCTGTAGGTAGTTTTGTTCTAATAGGAACTAATTTATAAGCCATACCTTCTAGCTGAAGATATTCCTTCATCCAAATATAATCTTCATTATCAAAAGCGCCTCCACTAAAATAAATAGGACGTTTCCAATTGTTATTAGCAACAATATCCAGCATCATTAACCGGTTTTTATAAAGCGCATTTCCCTTAATATCAACATCAATATAAGGAACAATTGAATCATTGTATTTAGGATCTACTACTTTATTATTAATAATTGTATTTCTATCAACAGGGATTCTAATCTTATTGGTTGGATAAAAATGAATAGTTTGTCCGTTCTGCATTTGAACGGTTGCTTTAGGATTTTTTATAAAAGTGATCAAGTCTTTAATATCCCATCGGCTATCTATTTTTGGAATGTATGCAACATAATCTAATTTATCCCCTACATATTGATCGTGAGTAAATGAGATGGGCAATGGATCTGATTCGTAGGTTTTAGTTTTCATTTGATCAATATACCAGTCAGTCATAAATAAACTTGTGTTTACAATTTTGACATCAGTTCTTATATTTTCAATTTCTTGAGCATACCAGAGCGGGAAGGTATCGTTGTCACCAATGGTAAACAATATTGCATTAGCATCACAGGATTCTAAATATGCTTTTGCCATCGCTAAAGCTGTGTATTTTCCAGAACGATCATGGTCATCCCAGTTTTGAGCAGCCATTAGTATTGGAGCGGCAAGTAAACTGGCAGCAATAATTATAGGCCCAGCAATTTTAGGAGCGATGTATTTTCGAGCGCTTTCGTATAAGGCATATACGCCAAAACCAATCCAAATGGCAAACACATAAAATGATCCCACTAATGCGTAATCTCTTTCCCTTGGTTCAAAAGGTCTTTCATTTAGATAAATTTTTAGTGCAATTCCCGTAAATAAAAATAAAGCTAGCAGTACATAAAAGCTTTTTAAATCTTTATTAGCGTGATACATTAATCCAATTAATCCTAAAATAAACGGAAGAAAGAAATACACATTTCGACCTTTATTATTTAAAACATCTGATGGAAGATTGTCTTGACTTCCTAAATGCAATTTATCTATAAATGATATTCCACTTAGCCAGTTTCCATCAAGATAATCATATCTACCTTGAGCATCACTTTGCCTACCCACAAAATTCCACATTAAATACCTCCAATACATATATCCAAACTGGTATTCAACCATAAAGCTTAAGTTATCTATAGTTGTAGGTTTATCTACAATTAAATAATCTCCATAACTTTTTAAAAATTTCACATAGCCTTCGTTGTCAATTTGTTTTTGTGCGTAAGCTTGTCGGAATTCGTTTATTGTTTTTTCCGTCTCGTTTTTTAATTGTGCGATTGCTTTATTATAATCTTCTTCACTAAGTTGGCTAGCTTCAATGCCATATTTAGCTAAATCATCACTGTAATCATAATTAGGATCAATTTTGAACTCAGGTGGATTTGTAAAGTTCATATAATTTTCAATATGATCGCCGCTCCACATTCTAGGCAATATTGTTTTATGAATATCAGCGGTATTCTGATCGGCGTTTTTAAAATTATTTACAATAATATATTTTCCCGTTTTGTAGTCTCTTTCATAATTAGGAGCTTTGTCTAAATATGGTTTGTCTTTGTCTAAACCGCCAAAAGCTTCTGTATATTGTGGGCCATAAAATAA
This sequence comes from Flavobacterium sp. PL11, assembly GCF_035985025.1. Classification (NCBI taxonomy): domain Bacteria; kingdom Pseudomonadati; phylum Bacteroidota; class Flavobacteriia; order Flavobacteriales; family Flavobacteriaceae; genus Flavobacterium; species Flavobacterium sp. PL11. Next base: position 106,723 of record NZ_JAXCIA010000001.1, on the reverse strand, counting down.
TGGATTTACGCCATATTGCTCTCTATTGTAATAAGCAAGAACTTCGCGTGCATCTGAAGGTTTATTTTCATTAATTACGGTATTAGCATTGGCGCGAATAGGAAGCATCATCCATGTAGAAAATCCAATTAAGATAAAAAGAATACATAAAATTAAGGTGTTGTAAGTAACCATTCCCTTATTTCGAGTATAATTCAATCCGAAATAAAATAAAGCAATCAGGACTATAGTGACAAATATAGTTCCAGAGTCGAAAGGTAATCCTAGACTGTTTACCATGAAAACTTCGGTATCACCAAAGAATCCCATGGTCAAAGGAAGAAGTAATTTAAAAATAAAAAGTAGCACTGCAATTACAATTACATTAGCTAGAAGAAAACTTTTTACTGTAACTGTTTTGTAATTTTTAAAAAAATATAAAAATCCAATCGCTGGAATAGTTAAGAGCGCCATAAAGTGAACTCCAAAAGATAATCCAATAACAAGTGAAATCAGCAATAACCATCTATTTCCTCGTGGTTTATGCATGTCTTGTTCCCATCGCAAACCCAACCAAAATAGTAATGCAATTAACAATGATGCCATTGCATAAACTTCGGCTTCCACTGCATTGTACCAAAAACTATCAGAAAACGTGTAAGCTAATGCCCCTACAAATGAACTTCCTAATATAACAATATTATTGCTTGTAGTAAGTTGATTATTAGTTTCGCTTTGAGATTCTAACGCTGCAAATCGAAGAACTAATTTGCGCAATATCATAGAAGACGACCAAAATAAAAATAGTATTGTAAATGCGCTTGAGAATACTGACATCATATTCACCATCAAAGCGATTTTAGTATAATCAGTAGCAAACATGGCGAAGAACGCACCAATCATTTGATATAAAGGTGCTCCTGGAGGATGACCTACCTGCAGTTTAGCTGCAGTAGCAATATATTCTCCACAATCCCAAAAACTCATGGTAGGTTCAACAGTCAAAGTATAAGTTAATAATGCGATTCCAAATGCTAACCAACCAATGATTATGTTCCACTTATTGAAATTGAAAGTTACTTTATCCATGTACTAAATTTTAATTTATATCAGCTGCAAAGAAAATGTTTTTTTGTTTAAGGTTGCAGTCATTAACAAAAATTTCTTGAAAACTCTATTAAATTGATAAATCATTGATCTATAATGCATTCGATTTCATTGCTGATTTAGATTTCAAAATAATCAATCATTTTTTTAAAAAATCACACAAAAAGTTTGTGCAAACTAAAATTTATTATAAATTTGCACTCGCTTAGCAACAATACTGGTCTATGGTGTAATGGTAACACAACTGTTTTTGGTGCAGTCTTTCTAGGTTCGAGTCCTAGTAGACCAACTGGTATTATTAAAAAACCCCGCAAACATTACGTTTGCGGGGTTTTTCGTTTTCTATGAAGTATATTTAATCATATAATATCTCAATGTCATTCTATAAATTTATTCAATCTTATGATTTAAAGTATACTTAAACATTGTAGCCGTTCAATTTAATAAGAAACCTACATATTTATTTGCTTCAATTTAAATATCTATTGTCTTTTTTTTTTTATTAAAAATCCTGTCAGAGTAGTCAACTTTTTCACTTATAATTATTGAAAGTGGATTTGTGGTTAGTAAATATTGTAATAGAGCTAGAAGCTGCATATTTCATATCTCATTATATCTGTGGATCAAAGTCTTAAATGAAATCTTACTATATAAGATGTAAAAGTTGTGCCTCTTTCCATTTCTAATTAGTTATAAATTATTGATTAAGAAGAAATTTGGTAGGTATTGCATGATCATAATATCATGCTATTTTTTCATCTAAAAATAAACTTTAGCTCAATTATTTTATGGTCGGTAATACTATTTAAGTAATTTAAAACGACAATTTTAATATTAATGTCAATGTTTTTAGTGGCTGAAATCTTTGAGACAAATTTTATAAATCAAACTAAAAATTCTATTTGACACTTTTACTGCTTCCTAATTAATTTTACAAAGTACAATTCAACAATATATTTGATAACTCATTTTTAAAGATTTATTGACCCTATATTTTGATTTTAATGTTAGTAATAAATTTTATTACTAGAAAAAATTGAATCAATGCTTGTGATAAATGCTGATCACGGGTAGTCAGGTTGTTGAAGTAGCTGTAACGGCGTATGTCCTTTCTACCCATTCGGGCATGCATACAAAGCTTACGTTTCCACTGTTCAAGGGGAGTCAGTTACACAATAATTGTCCAAGCATCGATCAATTTTTAGAAATCAAAATTTTATTTAATTTACATGTTATCCAATAGAATTTTCGATCAACAAATTTTTTAATAAAATAGTTGTATTCTTTAAGTGGAAATAAAAGATGAGATAAATGTGAAATTTTAAACAAAGTAGCCATGAGCACGCAGTCATTTAATACTACAGAAAATGAATTCAAAAACTTTATTATCGATAAATAGCAGCCATGTTTAATGGCAAATACAGTTTTTAGAATGGAAAAATACCAGCTAAAAATTTATGATAACATAAAGTCAGATGATATTATTACACCAATACTTGCAAATGTTGAAAAATATCTAAATAGTTATGACTGTGATTCTAAAATTTTTGAATCATTAATCTTTTGTTTTAAAAATGATAGTTTTGATACTGAAATAGAGTTTTAAAAAGCGTTATAGGATTTTCTACAAAAACTATATCAAAAAGATAATAAAAAATGGGATCCAAGTGTGAGTCAAAATCTGAATGATCTAAACTTTAGTTTTAGTTTAAAGGGCAAAGCTTTTTATATGATTAGCTTACACCCAAAAAGTTATAGATTAGCTCGGAAGGCGCCATACTGTACCGTGGTATTCAACTTGCATTTACAGTTTGAAAAACTTAGAGAGGTGGGAAAATACCATTCAGTTAGAAACCGAATAAGAATGCGCGATCAAGAATTACAAAGCAGTATTAATTCTGTTTTAAGAGGTTTTGGCGAGCAAAGCGAGTCAAAACAGATTGGTGGACGACAAATTGAAAATAATTGGAACTGCTCTTTCCACTAAAAGAAAGAATCCGCTTAATAGTAAGTTAGCAAGGTAATTATACTTTTAAATTTTGAATTATACCGTATAAAGATTTTACTGGAAATAGATAGTAAGAACGCTGACATCGCGACAAGGACTATAAATTTATTGAGCTCTTAATAGCTAAAAACGAACGGTAATTTATTTTTTTTCAATATGTAGAACTATAACAAAGAACCTAAAAAAAATCAATAATTTTTTAATTTTAAATTCAGCTGCACTAATGCTGAGGTACATATTTCATTTAAAACTGTAATTTCTGTTTTTATTTTATCATCATTCGGATTTAATTTAATTTGCTTTTCAATTTTATTTACACATTCTACTGCTTTGCTCATACCTAATAAATTTAACGATGATTTAAACTTATGAATCTCATTTTTTAGGATCATAATCTCATCATTTTTACTTGACTGTAAAATTATATTAAGTGATTCTGGAGTATTAGTTATAAACATGGTTATCATCTTTTTTATAAAAGTATCATCGTCTGCGGAGAATTTTTTTAAGTATTCTAAATCAAATAATTTCAGAGCTTGCTCTTCTTCGCTTTGCATTTCTGTGGTGTCTAAATTATATAAATCATTGTTTATGAGATGAATGTATAGTTTATCAAGTAATATATCAAAGTTAAATGGTTTAGATAAATAATCATTCATACCTACTTCAATGCATTTTTCTTCTTCTCCCATTGTGGCGTGAGCTGTTAAGGCTATGATAGGAATCAATGATTTTTGCCCCATTTCTGATCTAATATATTTTGTAAGTTCTATACCATCCATTTCAGGCATTTGAATGTCCATCAAAATAATGTCGTAGGAGTTCTCTTTTATTTTATCTATTGCTATCTTGCCATTAGCAGCAATATCAATTTCTTTATTCCATTTTTCAAAAACCTTTATTGTTAAAAGTTGATTTAGCTCATTGTCTTCCACTAAAAGTATCTTCTTGGTTTTAAGAAAATCAGCAGATCTAATAGGATTCAAATTTAATTTTTGTTTTTTATTTCTATTTTTCAAATTTTTATACTCTAAAGAAAATGAAAATTCACTTCCTTCAGAAACAGAACTTTTAACGTCTATTGATCCACCTTGCAATTCTATAAGTTTCTTAGTGATAGTTAATCCAAGGCCAGTACCTCCATATTTTCTTGTGGTTTCATTTGAAGCCTGATTAAAACTATCAAATATTGAAGCTAATTTATTTTTTGGAATTCCAATTCCTGAATCTATTACAGAAAAGTTTAATGAAGAAATTAAATCTGTTTTGAATACTTGAGTAACTACTAGTTCAACATAACCTTTTTCAGTAAATTTAATAGCATTACCGATTAAGTTAATTAAAACTTGATATAGTTTTACGGCATCTCCTAAAAGAAAATCATTAATTTTAGGATCAATTTGATATAAAAGTTTAATTTTTTTATCTTTAGCGCTTTGAGTTAATAACTGTATTATAGTTTTAATTGTTTCACTTATCGAGAAGCTAATTTCTTCAAATGTCATTTTATTAGCTTCAATTTTAGAAAAATCTAAAATATCATTTATAATATTCATTAGATTAATACTGGCTATTTTTATAGCTTCAACACTTTGTTTTTGATTATCGTCTAAGATGGTGTTCTCTAAAATTTTAGCAAACCCAATGATCCCATTCATAGGAGTTCGAATCTCGTGACTCATATTCGTTAAAAACTGTTCTTTGATAATAACAGCTTGTTCCGCTAATTCTTTAGCTTTTATAAGTTCTGATTCGATATGTTTTTGCTCACTTATGTCTTGAATAGTACCAAGAATCTTAGTGGGTCTATCTTTTTCATCATATAAACATTTAATATATTGGTTTATAAATTTAACGGTTCCTTTTTTAGTGGTTACCGCATGATTAAATTGTATTTCTAATTGTGAGCTTTTAGTCATTTTTAAATAGTTTTCAAATAATGACAAATCTTCGGCAGTATTAAAAAAAGATTTAAAAAAATCAACCGATGTATTTATTTCATTTTCTACTTCAAAAATGGAATAAAATTGATCAGAAAAATAAGCTGAATTATCGTTTAAATTTATCTCCCAACTGGCAATTTTAGCTAATTTTTGAGCTTCAATTAGCCGGTTAGAATTAATTTTTAACGCCAATTCAGTGATTTTTCGGGATTGTAAATTTTTGTGCAGTTTTAAAGTATTTCTTATACTTTGCGAAACACCATCAGGAGTTAACAATGTTTTTGGGATATAATCAAAAGCACCATTGAGTATCGCTTGACTAGCTATTTTTTCATCACCTTGCGAGGTTACAAATATCACCGGAGTATCTATATCTAAATCTATAATCTTTTTTAAAAAAGAAATGCCGTCAGTATCAGGCATCATATAATCTAAAAATATTAAATCATATTGAAACGATTTGATTTTTTCAATTCCTTCTTTTGCAGAAAATATACTATCGACTTCTGCCTTAATGCCAGATTGTAATATAGATCGGCTAATAGTTATGCTGTCAATTTTGTCATCATCTATTATTAATATTTTTAAATCTACGCCCATTTGCACTCTAATTTTAACTTAAGATTCAATAATATTCCAATAATCATTCAACACATTTAAGCAGTGTAATAAATCTTTTTCTTCAAATGAAGTAACAATATATCCCGCAACATTCAATTTAAGGATGTCAGTCTTGTTCTTTTGATTGTGAGAATTTGTTAGTACAAAAATCAGCATAGATTTTAAATTAGAATTATTACGAATTGCCGTTATTAACTGTATACCATCCTTTGATATCCTATTAATATCAATTAACATAATCCTTGGTACAGGATTAATTTTATTATTTCCATCAAGCATCAACCAAGCCTTTGCCGTACTATTTACTGAAATTAATTTATGTTTAAAATTAATTTCTTTGAAAGATTTATCAATACTTTCAATAATAGTTTCTCTATCATCAATTAATAAGATACTTGTATTTATCATAACAAACCAATTAAACTATTTACATTTCACATAATTGCCAAAAATTTTTAAGAGTTCCTACTGAGTGCAAAAACTTTTCAAATGACAAGGGCTTCAAAATATATCCAGCGACATTCAAATTATAGGCATTTATTTTGTCACTATCTTCATTTGAAGTGGTCATAACAAAAACGGATATATTTTTAAATGTTTCATCTTCTCTAATAATTTTTAGAAACTCAATTCCATTCATTTTTGGCATATTAATGTCTAAAATAATGATTTTTGGTAACGGAATTATCTGCTTTTCAAGCATTTCTAAAGCTTCGACGCCGTTATTAGCTACAAAAAGTGGACTCGTAATATTATTTTTAGAGAACGCTCTTTTTACGTTCATAATATCCACTTCGTCATCTTCAACCAATAAAATATTTAATATTTTTTGATTCATAATTTAATTGTTTAGAGTTATTTTTTTAGGCCAATTAATTGTAAAAATGGAGCCAGTTTCTAATCCTAGCGAATATTGAATTGATCCACCAACCAATTTTAGAATTTTTTTACTAAGCGCTAATCCTGCACCAGTGCTATTGACAATATCTTTAGAATTTACAGTATAAAAAATCGTGAAAATTCTTTCTACGAGTTCATTTGGTATTCCAGGTCCATTATCAGCAATTTCTATAATATAATCACTTTTATTTTCTATAATAGAAATAGCTACTTTGGTTTCTTTCTTGTCAGTAAACTGAATGGCGTTGTCAATAACGCTCAGAATTACTTTTTTTAATTTAGTGCCTAAGGTAAAACAGGTTCTATTTTCGATATTAGGTGTGATCCTAAATTCTACATTAGAATTAATATCTAATAATTGAATCGTATTTTCAATCATTTTTATTATATCAATCTCGTAAAATTCTAATTCCATTCTGTCTATACGAGATAAATCTAATAAAGAGTTCATCATGTTTTCTAAACGATTGACTCTGTTTCTTAATAATACAAGATTTGACAACATATCTTGATTCAATCCTTTGTCAAAATCTTCCTCAATCCAAGTCGTTAAATTTGATATTGCTCTCATAGGAGATTTTATGTCATGAGAAACAATATAAATAAAATCGTCAAATTCTTTTTTTAATTCCCCTAGCTCACTTTGACATTTTAGTTCTGAGTCTTTCATGTTTAATTTATTTAAGGATAGTAAAGATAAAACTACATCCTTGATCTTCTTGTGATTGTATAGAAATTGTACCTCCCTTTTCTTCAATAATTTTTTTAACGATAGATAAGCCAACGCCTGTGCTCTCTTTTATATCTCTTGCTGTAATAGTTTGAAATATTTTAAAAACCTTTTCATGATAATCTTGGCTTATTCCAAGACCATTATCCTTAATAATAAATTTATGAAAGGTAGAAAACTCTTCATAAATACATTCAATTTTCCCAATTATTTTATTATTGTACTTTACTGAATTGCTAATCAAGTTACTAAAAATTTGCTCTAATAAAATTCGCTCTGAATATATTTTTGGAAAATTATTTCCAACAACAGTTTCAAATCCTGTTTTTGGTACGATAAAATCTATAATTTCATTGAGCATGACTTTTAAATCTATTTCTTCTTTTTTAATTTCAATTCTACCAATTCGCGAATATTCTAAAACTCCATTAATCAGATTTTCCATTCGAAGCACTCTTCCTCTCAGTAAATCAAAATTTGAACTTACTTCTTTAGGCATATCAGGCATATCTTCTACAATCCATTCTGATAAATTATTGATCGCTCTTAAAGGTGCTTTTAAATCATGAGATACAACATAAGCAAATTCATCTAAAGCTTTATTAGTTTTCTCAAGTCTTAGCAAAGTAGCTATTAATTTTTTTTCTGCATTTTTTTGATCAGTAATATCAGCACCAATTGAAATATATTGATAAGGTCTATTATTTTGATCTAAAAATGGGACGATGGTTGTCTTCTCCCAATAAGTGGATCCATCTTTAGCTAAATTGCGTAATTCCCCTTTCCAAACTTTTCCATTAAAAATTGTTGATAAAATATCTTTTGCTGATTCTTTATCCAGTAACCCGAGAACGCTACGCTGATCTTTACCTATTAGCTCATCTTTGCGATATTTAGAAATGGTACTAAAGTTATCGTTAGTATATGTTATTAATCCTTTTTTATCAATAATAGAAACAATAGTGGATTCATCAAGAGCTGATTTAATATCAGTAATTTCCTTGGATTTTAGAATAATTTCTTGCTCAGCAATTGTGATTTCTGTAACATCTTGTATTACTCCCTTGATCTCTATTACATTTCCCTTTTCATCTTTGAAAGGCTGTCCGATTTCTGTAATATATTTAATCTTCTTATTTGGAAAAACAATTCTGTAGTTTGTTTTAAAATTATCACCAGTTTTTAATGCAATTATATTTGTTTCATTTAATTTTTTAATATCATCTCTATGAATACGTGATCTAAATGCTTTATACAATTCATTAGGAGGAAGTTTTTCCATTTCGAATATTGCGTACTGACCGTTAGACCAAATAAGATCATTATTTTTAACATCAAATTTCCAACTTCCAATTTTCGCAATATTTTGCGATTCTTCTAATAAATTATTTGTATTTATTAAATGCTCTTCAGCCTCTTTTTCTTTAGTTATATCTCTTGCTATACTATATAGATTGCCTGTAATTGGATCTGGAGATGTATTCCAGCTAAGCGTTATGTAGTCACCATTTTTACATCGAAATCTATTTTCAAAACTTAAAGTTACTTCTCCTGCAGCAAGTTTTGCTGCTACTTTGTAAGATGAGGCTATATCATCAGTATGAACAAAATCAGTAAAATGAAAACCTTCTAATTCATCAGTATCATAACCTAAAACATTTGAAAACGCAGGGTTTACTTTAAGAAAGAATCCATTTAAGTTTGCAATACAAACTAAATCTTGAGATAGATCAATAAAATTTTGTAATTCCAGCTGGGATTTACGTAATGTTTCTTGTTTTGTTCTATATTTTAGTAAAGTAACAACCTGATCTGCTAATATAGTTAAGGCCTTTTTTTGATTCTCATTTAATATTCTAGGCTTCGTATCAATTACGCATAATGAACCCATATTTAGGCCCTCTTTAGTACGTAATGGAGCACCTGCATAAAATCTAACTTCTGGCCCTGCAGTAACTAGCGGGTGATCATGAAATAAATCGTTCTCTCTAGTATCCGTAACCTCATAAATAGCATCACCCATTATAGTGTATTGGCAAAAAGATAAATCTCTTGAAGTTTCTGAGATGTCTAAACCTATTTTTGACTTAAACCACTGTCTGTTTTCATCAATTAAACTCACTAAAGCTATAGGCGTTTCGCAAATATAAGAAGCTAATTTTGTGATAGAATCATATTCCTTCTCCGCTAAAGTATCTAATATGGAATATTCTTTTAATTTTTCTATTCTTTGACTCTCATTATCGGGTTGAGGTAATGTTTTCATTTAAAACAGTATTTGACTTTAAAATAATATTAATTCAAAAACGTATAAAAAATATTAGTTTAAGTATTGCTTACTCACAATAATTACATCTATTTTTTTTATAGAATTTAAGAAAGTTCAAGTACTAGCAAAAATAGATTTATTTTTGAATTAAGAAGATATTTAACCTATTTAAATCATATTTCTTTAAATATAATTCTTTGTTTATAGTGCTTATTTTTAATAAAAATTCAAGCTATACATCACTAATATTGTTAAGTACATAGACAATAAATATAAACCATATTTTTCTTATAAATCACTTTACATATTTTAAATAGATTTAAAATGTATTTAAACTGAAATGCCATACTATTTTTAAATTTTTTACTGTAAAGGTATTTTATAAAATTTACAATCAAAGTAGTGAGCATTTTTAATAATTCTTTTGAATTAATCTATTCTTAAACTTGTTGATTTTCTGATTATAACAGACATCAAATTTCCCAATAAAGCTATTTTAAATAGTTACATTGATTAATGAACTATTAAAGCAAGGGTTAGGAAGATTTTTATTTTATTAGAAAATTATTAGTGATATGCTCGCTAGTCTATATAAATGATCAGTTAGTATTGTCAAAGATAAATAAGTCATATCTGATTATATACTATTTTACAACGATAGAATTTATTTTATATCTTAATACGTAAGTGAAAAATGGTTGTCAGTTTAATGATGGTTACGCTATTACTAGTTAAAAGGAAATTCATTATCAATGAACGTTAACACACTATTGATATAAAAATCCTTTTGCATTATTGTTTCATTTAATTTATAAAGATCAATCCATCTGGTATTTTTCCAGTACCTATGGTGCTAACAATCGCAAAAGTCTTCATGTCAATCACTTCAATTTTATTAGCGTTTGAATTGGAAACAAATGCATATTTGCCACTAGGGTGCATAATAATAGTGACGGGTCGGGGCGTATGATACAGAATTCTTTCTAACAATTCCTTTTTACCTGGAATTCTAATTATTTTTACTTGCTGTCTGGTCTCTCGGTTCAACACCGCAATTGTTCCATCATTTCCATTAGGTACCAAACAATATTTTCCGTCTATTGAAAATACTAAATTTAATGGCTCATCATCAGATTTAAGGGTTTCTATCACTTCATTAGTTGAAGTGGCAATAATGCTAATTGAATTTTTATCTTTATTGGCCACCCAAATTTCATTTCCATCGGGAGTTATCACAATACCGCCACTTCCCGCTCCACAAGCTATTATTTTTATAACCTTATTTAAAGTAAGATCAATAACACTGACCGTACCAGAATCTTGATTGGTAATATAAGTTAATGGTTTAGTAGGGTGCATTATAGCAAAATGACTCGATTTTTGTTGAGTAGCTATTTTATTTTCAATCAATTCTGAATCGAGATTGACTACTAAAAATTCATTAGTATTTCTACTGACTATACCAATTTTATTAAAATCTGTCAAGGCTAAAACGCCATCTGCATCTATATTTGTTTGATTGAACTTTATGGTTTTTTCAATTTTATTAGTTTGTGTATTAATGATAGTTAGGTTTATATCTTGATTTTTAAAGCTATCGTAATTTGCTACCACAATTTTATCTCGATCTTTTAACTTAGCTACTTGATGAGACTCTATATTTATTGGAATTTCTGCAATTTTCTTTCCTTTATACAAATCAAATACGGTAATGTCTTTACTTAACTTATTTACTATATATAATTTTCCAAATGTTTGGATTGTATATGATGGTTTTCTAATATAATACCTTAACCCTATTAATAATAATATAAGGCTTATGGATATAAAAAATAAGAATTTTAGTAGTTTACTATATGATATCATAAAAAGCCTATATTAAAATTAAAGCAATTCTTATCGAATTTATTAAATAGCTCTCTTAGAACGTTCCCAATTGACCGATTGTGATTTTTTTAAATATCTAATAAATCCTAATACTACAGATAGATTCATTATAAAAAAATAATAAGGAATGAATAAAATTTTTATACTAGTTTGTCTGTTTTCTAAAAACCAACCTAATAATGCTGATGCATAAAACAATAATTGTAACCAAAATAACATTGAATATAAACCAAACGACAAAACACCTTCATTAAAGGCAATTATAGTTAATAATGGAATTAAAATAACTAAGCTTAAAGGTGTTAAACTCCAGCGTAAAACTCTATGTGAAATATATTGAAACGATAGTGTACCATATTTAAATATATTAAGTAACGCCCTCAACCGAACAATAGACTGAATTCCTCCCGCTGAAATTCTTATTTTGCGCTTTAATTCTTCTTTTACATTTACTGATGCAGTTTCTATAGCATAAGCTTCTGGATCGTATTGTATGACATAGCCATCTTGAGCCACACGTAAGGATATTATAAAATCATCTAAAATCGTGTCTTTTTCAACGTGTCGATATAAATCAGTTCGAATAGCAAATAATTCACCAGCTGCTCCTACTACTGAGTAAAGTTCGGCATCCCATTTTTTTAATGTTGATTCATATTTCCAATAGAGACCTTCTCCAGCTCCTGAGGCAACGTCACTTTCTTTATCTACAATTCGCTTCTCACCAGAAACGCAACCTACTTTTGAATTTCCAAATAAAGTAACAATTCTTCTAATCGATTCTTTTCCAAGATTAGTATTCGCATCGCTAAAAATAACAATAGGTGTTTTTACAAATGCCATACCTCGATTCATTGCCCCTATTTTGCCATTTCGTTCCTGTAAATGATAAACTTTAGTATTATGATACCCTTTCAGTAAATCAGGTGTTCCATCATTTGAACCGTCAGTTACCCAAACAATATTTAATTTTTCTTTAGGATACTCAAGAGCTAATGAATTCTTCATTTTTTCAGCAACATAATTCTTTTCATTATAAGCTGCTATAAATAAAGTTACTTCAGGCTCGTAAGTTAAATCTAGCTCCAATTTTTTCCCTATTTTTAAAAATCGACGTAATTTAATAATTATGAAAAGAAGAATTCCATATCCTATGTAAGTGTAAAAAATTATGAATAAGAGAATCCAAAAAATAATTTTTAAAACTGCCATACTATTTTATTTTTTTTAAGATTGGATTGGTAATATTATTTTTATTTAACTCACGATAATTAACAGTAAAAAATAGATTATTGACAAGCGAAATATTATATAATGCCTTGACAGAGCTATTACGATTATTTATCAATGATATTTTAAAACAGGTTGCATTTTTACAAGCAATCTAAACGATTAATGATTGTTACACTATTTGATAGTTTATTTAATAATGTAATCAAGTTTAATATACCTTTATATTTTTATGGATTTACATCCCCTTAACTAAACCTAAACGCAGTACTTTTTTTAATAAATTATTACAGCTTAAGGTATTTTTAAAATTAACCAATAAGGTATTTTTTCATTTAAAACTTTTAATCACTTTAGCAGGGATTCCTGCAGCGAGGGAAAAAGGAGGAATATCTTTTGTCACAACAGCTCCGGCAGCAATTGTTGATCCTTCCCCTATTGTAACTCCTTTTAATATAATTGCTCTAGTGGCTAACCACACATTATCCCCTATTGTAATAGGAGTTGCAATGACCTTAGCATCTCGATCTTCAACCCCATGAAAATCACTATCCATGATAATTACGCCAGGAGCAATTTGCACGTTCTTACCAATTTTTACTTCAAAACGAGCTGATATAATGGTTCCAACATTGATGAATGTATTGTCGCCAATCATTAATTTTCCTTTTCCTCCAGCTGAAAGCTGCGTTGTTTGAATATGCGACCAAACTTTGACTCTGTCACCTAAAATTATTTCCCCATTTGCTTCGATTTCAGGAATTCCTCTAACGGTACAAAAGCGACCAGTTTTACAATTTCTTAAAAACCATTTACCTAAAATGACTCTCCAAAATATTGCGCTAATTCTGTTACATATCAATAGTGTAGGATTTCTTAGAGGCGAGGCCTCTTTCAATTTGATATATTCATTCTTTAATTGAATCAATGCACTCATAATTAATTTGTATTTTCGTTTTCATCATTGCTATGAGGGGTATGTACAAAGGTTTTAGTTGCACCTCGCATTCTAAATAAAGTAATAAAAATCCCAAAGAAAGCTTTAGGTAAATGCATTAATGCATACATCATTTTTAAAGAATAAAACTTACTTGGTATTGAAATTATAAAAGACAATATATTGGCAATAAAAAGTCCTGTCCATATATAAAAATAGAGATCTGGACTAACGAAATATGCTATTATTGCCGTGATAAATAAAAAGCCTGGTAAGATTAACCTTGGTGGCAATATCATTTGAAACGCTTTATCAAAATAATCTATATTTCCCTTGGTAATTAGATGCCAAAAAGCTGTCAAAAAGTCCCTTTTAAAATAGTAGTATTGTGCTGATATCCATCTGCTTCTTTGATTATTAAATACTTTAGCTTCACTCACTTTTTCATCGTAGCAAAGGGCATCGTCTCTATATTCAAATTTATATCCTTGCTTTAGTAATCGTAATTCTATTTCTTTATCCTCAGCAACGGAATCTATTTCTTTCATTGTATTTTTAAATAATAAATAAGAAATTGCCATTCCAGAGCCTGCTAGTCGAGAGGATAATCCTATGGCCCTATGGCCTTTACTGTAAATATTATTATTAATTTCTTCACTAATAGCGTCTAGCATCGCAAAACCATTTATATTTTTAGCTGCTCTATGTCCTTGTACTACTTGATAACCAGCATTAAACGATTCATTCATTTTGGTAATAAAATCAGGTGCTAATATGTTATCAGCATCCATGATTAAGGCTATATCATAGACATTATCAGGCAATTCTGCCATTGTTTTATTTAGTGCTTTTGCTTTAGTGCTTTTATCAAATGAGACCACATTTACCTGTATGGGTAATAAACTTAAATCATTTAAAGTTTTTTGTTGCAGTGAATCGGCTATAACGATAACATCAAACCATTCAGAAGGATAATCTTGAACCAAAGCTCTTTTAGCCACATTATAAATAACAGCATCTTCCTTATAAGCGGGTATAAAGATGACAAATTTATTTAAATCGTTTTTAGTCGCTTTCTTTATTTTATAAGGTATTTGCCCTAAAACAGCATATATAAACAAAAATAAAACGGATAGTCCTAGGTAAACAAGCAGTAGGATATGTACTATTTTTAATGCAATCATAGTTTTGAATTGTTATTGAGATTATAATTGCTAATATTCCACGCCACGCCTTTATATAGAGCCACTAAATGCTCCATGTTAAATAAATATTTTAACGTATTTTTAGGCAAAGAAACTAAGAAAAAATAGATAATAGCAAGAAAAAATTGGATTCCATGACTATTTCTGCGTAAAAAAAGCACTCTATTTCTATTTAAATAATAAGTTTTTAAAGGGCTGTTTTTACCAGTAGAAATAGACTCCTTATGTAAAATAGTTGAATTAGGCTGATAGTAAATGGTATAACCTGCATTTTTCACTCTTTCTGCAAAATCATATTCTTCATAATACAAAAAGTAACCTTCATATAATAAGCCTACTTCTTCTAATACCTTTCTGCTCATCATCATACAAGCTCCATGAGGATAAAATGTTTCTTTAATTTGATTATATTGGCCCATATCTATGCTTTTATCTCCATCAGATCCTGCTCTGGAAGTAATAGAATTCATCGATGATGTTCCTGCGTATTGTATGGTATTGTTTTCGTAAAAATAAAGAATTTTAGGACTTACAATTCCAATGCTTGTATCTGCTTGCAGTAAGTCAACTAAGCTTTCTAAAAAATCTGGCTTAACCTCTGTATCATTATTTAACAACAAAATATATTCTCCTTGTGCCTTCCTTAAAGCAATATTATTCCCTCCAGCAAACCCTAGATTTTTTTCGCTTATAAGTAATTGAACTTCTGGATATTTCTCCTTAATAATAGCTGGAGAAGTAGTAGGAGAAGCATTATCTACCACAAATACTTCAATATTTGGGTAGGTGATTTTTTGTAGTGAGGCTAACATTTCACAAGTAACATCAGGCTGATCATAATTTATGCTTACAATAGAAACCAAGGGTTTATGTAATTTTGTATACATAATTAGTAATTTGATTATTATATATTAATTCTTGTTTGCTTTTTAAACTAAATTGCCTGGCAATCTATTTATTTCTAATAGCTAATTATAGATCTTTTATAGACATTACTGATACATTTTAGTATTTATTATAGCTCTATAAATCGCTAATACATTGTTTTCCCAGGAATGACTTTGTGCAAATTCTTTTCTTTCTTGTGAAAGTGTAGCAGTATTTTCTTCTAGCGCTTTTTCAATTAAGGTTATATATTCTTCTTTAGATGAGGCTAAATAAACGTGATCTTGAAACATTTCCATAGCTTTCGTTTTAGTGGCAATTACGGGCTTTCCCATGGCTAAATATTCGTCTATTTTTCTGGGGTAGTTGCCTATTGTCAAGTTGTTGACTAATTGCGGGTTCATAGTTATGTCAAATCCTTTTATATAGGAAGGTAACTCTGAGCCGTCTTTACTTCCCAAAAAATGAATATTAGAAAGATCATGTAAGCTAGAGTTTTTAAATTCTTGATCTTCTGGACCCACAAGCACAATATTCCAATCCTTTCTTTGGATGGCCATATAAGCTAGCAACTCAATATCGAGTCTAATGCTTACAAGTGATCCTACATAGCCTATTATAGGCGAAGCAATATCCTTAAACTCTATAGGGATTTGTATAGTATTGTTCTCATCACTAAAAAGTGATACATCACAACCCTGACCTACCATTACACTATTAGCATTATATTTTCTAGCATGATCTGCATAAAAATCAGAGTTAGTGACAACTAAGTCCGCTTGTTTTATAATTTCAGGTTCTAGGCGTTCCCCGTGCTTTTTAAAGTAAGCTTCATTGACTAGAAAGTCACGCATGTAATAAACATCAATTTTAGGTTTTAAATAGTGCTTTAAATGAAGTCCTAAAAACATAGAACTATCATTAAATAAGATAAAATCTTTAAAATCTAAGCGGCTAATGGCCGTTTTTATATCATTTGAAAGAATACGAGAATTTCTCTTATTTAAAATTTTAAATAGGCTGTGATTGGGCAACCAATTTATAGATTCATGAATACTTTTTGGATACAAATTCCATAGGTTAGATTCAATTTCATATAAATCTTCTTCTAAACCTTCTTTTATTTTGATCCTTTTTTGAACCTTTTCACTATTTCTATTATTCTTTATTGTAGCTCTGTTTAATGGAGGATTAACATAAAGAACACGATTTTTCTTGGCGAATTCTAATGCAATATTTTTACAATTACTTCCTATTTCAATATCCCAAGCCTGAACAGCTATGATGACAATATCTTTCCCTTCTATCATGGTGATCTATTTTTTTATTTTAGTTTTTAGGATAGTGGCCTTATAAAGTTCTAAATATTCTTGAGCCATATTTTTCCAAGAAAAATTTTTACTCCTTTTCAGTCCTTTTTCACAAAGTGAATTTCTATAGGCTTCATTACTTAATAAGGTTATCAATCCTTGAGTGATTTCTTGAGGGGAATGTGGATCTATAATATGTGCTGCATCTCCAGCAATTTCTGGCATAGATGAGGTGTTAGAGGTAATTACAGCTACATTACAGGACATAGCTTCAAGCATAGGTATGCCAAAACTTTCGCGAAGCGAAGGATATAAAAAGACATCACATTGTGTATAAATTGCTGGTAAATCGCTGTTATTTACATAGCCTGTTAATACAATATGATTGATTAATTCAGGATCTTCAATCTCAATTAAAAGTTTATGCAATTCATTTTTATCATAGTCTAGCATAACTAGTTTGTGTCTATAATTAGTTTGCCTTAAAAAATCTGAATAGGCTTTTAATACTCCTTTGGTATTTTTTTTTGGATCAGTATTACCTAAAAAAAAGAAAAATTGATCAGGTAATTTGTATTTTAATTTTATTCGTTGTAGTTCAGCTACATCAGTAATAGGTTTAAAATGTATACTTACCCCATTATAAATGGCATCTAGTTTAAGACTGTCTTTTAATTTAAAAAAATCAGCTATTCTTTTTTTCTCAAAATGAGAAACTGTAATCACTTTTTGACTTCTCTTTAAAACACTTGGAATTATAAATTTTCTATATACATTGCCAAATTTTTGATATAAACTAGAGCTGCTTTTTAGAATTTGCAAATAACTATTTTCCATGTAAATAATATCATGAATAATAGTGATTAGGGGCACTGAAGTAAACAGAGGTGCTGTGTTACTTGTGCAATGCAACACATCACAACCATACTTTTTCACAGCCCTAGGTAATGCTATTTGTTCCCATAAAGGATAAAAACCACCTTTTAATTCAATGATTTTAAAGTTAGCAGTCTCTTGTAAAACGGAGCGATCTTCATCTGGTTTTACAAAAATATAATAGTCATTCTTACGATCTATTTGCTGAAGGTTTTTGATAAGTTCTAGCGCAACCATATCCATACCGTGTTTCTTATTGCGAAAAAGTCTTTGTCCTTCAATACCTATTATCATAAAATTAATGTTATTATGGATTGCTTTAAAAAAGTAAGTTATGGTATACTTCTAGTTTAAATTTTAATTAATCTCTTTTTAAAATTGATATTGCTATCACTGCGTATGCTACTTTATTTTAGAATCACTTTTTTTTACGAATGCCGTATGTTTAGTATGAATAAAGGTTTTATTAGCCCCTTTGATATTTAACAATGACATAAACATGATAAATATACCCGTAGGCAAGTGTAAAAGAGCACGCAAGGTATGTAAATTGTAAAATGATTTAGGTATGGAAAATACAAATGAAAGGATACAACTAAGTAATATTATAATCCATGAAATAGAGTAAACTATTTGATTATTGAAATAGTAATTCAGTATTAAAAATACAAAACTAAAAACTAGCACCGCTGCTAAAAGTATACTGCGTGGAGGTTGTAAAAATTGAATTGCTTTGTCAAAATAATCAATATTTCCTTTTAGTACTAATTGCTTGCAAGCATTCACTATATCTTTTCTAAGATAATGAACTTGAGCACTCAGCCATCGGCGACGTTGATTGCTAAACACTTCTATTTTTTGTATTTTCTCATCATATATTAGGGCATCATCTAAGTACATAATTTTATGTCCTTCATACAACATCTTAAGCTCAATTTCCTTATCGAAACCACCTACCGCAGTAACAGTAGACATCATTGTTTTAAAATAATCATATCTAAAAGCCATCCCCGAACCAATTATTGCCGATGAAAGTCCCAAAACGCGATGACCTTTTCTAAAAATATTATTATTTATTTCTTCACTTGCCGCATCAAGTATAGCCCATGAATTATTCATGTTTTTTGCAGTACGATGACCTTGCACAGCCATAGGGTGGGTTTCAAAAACAGCATTCATTTTTTTTAAAAAATCCGTAGCCATTATATTGTCAGCATCTAAAACAACTGCAATGTCATAACTAGTTTCTAGGGAATTCATAGCCATATTAAGCGCCTTTGATTTTGTGCTTTTTTCAAATTTTACTTTAATAACCACAATAGCCATATGGTTTAATGCTATAATTGTTTCACTTTTTAAAGAATCGGCAATGATAATAACATCATATAATTCAGCTGGATAATCTTGCATTAATGCATTATGGGCAACTTCAATAATTACTTCATCCTCTTTATAAGCAGGAATAAGAACTGCTATTTTTTTATAATTACCATGATCTTTATATTTCTTTTGTCTGTAAAACAAGCTTGCAAATGAAAAAACTAAGATGTACAAGGTAGCTAAGCCTAAAAAAATTAATAAAATGGTTTGAACAATATTTAGTAGTAGCATGATGTAATCGTTTCTTGAATAAAAATCTTTATAAATGTGCTTTTATTTTATTTCTCATCTTCAAAGCATATTTTCTAAGGAAGGGCAAGTGTTTACCGCTTTTTAAATTATAGATAAATGATTCCGACTCGAAAATCATTTCAAAATTAGCTGTACAAAGTACAGGTTTTTTACTAATTCTATTTATTTCAAGAGCCTGATTGTAGTCGCTTTCAATAAATAAAACGTACGGTTTAGACATATAAGCCTTAGCTTTATGATCCCCGTGATTATTAGCTCGTTGTCTGGCTTCCATAGTAGGTAAATCTAGCATCACTAAATCATTATATTTAATATGATTAGCTAGAAGCCACGTTTCAGTTTCTTTCCGATATTTTTCTAAGCGAGAAGTAACAATAGTACCTATTTTACTTCCAGGAATAAATAAAGGAGGTGCATTTAATAGAAAGTCAATATATTTTTCTCCATCGTCATTTTGATGCGGTAGTGGATCTGCACAAAGCACCCCATCAATATCAAAACAAGCTTTTTCTAAAGTAGTATGATTTAGAATATTCCATTGAAAATAACGAGGTAAAGGAACTGTTTCAAAGCAATAATCTGCCAATTTTTCTTTTCCAGGGATCACATATATAGCACAATATTTTATGTTAAATTGGTTGGTAAGGTGCTTTAACTTGTCTTGTACTTCGATCATTGCAGATCCTGATGCGATACTATCATCTACAACTAAAATATTTTTAAAAGTAGAAATGTCAAAAAACTGTCCTCTAGCGCCCGCTTTATAAATATGCCCATTGATAAAGGAATCAATATCAGTATACGGTTTATTAAGGTATAGTGCTAGTAAATTAGCGGGAAGCATACCACTTCTTGGCACACCCACAATTAAGTCAAAATCACGCGGAAGGATACTTAGTTTTTGGAGTATGATATTATTTAAATCTTTGACGTTGCGATAGTACATAGTAATGTTTTATATAAGTAGTAAATTAGTTAATCATGCTAATATTAATTAATAAATTTATGTTGCAGTTTACTCACAGGCTCAGTAGCTTCATTATCTAGTACAGCGGTATTTGATATAATGGCCATGCCAGCATAAAATAATAAGGCTGTAGGCATTTGTCCTAAAATTGCATTTCCATACGATGCAACCATAATACCCGCCATTCCAGCAATGAGCGCGGAGATTCTTAATTTTAAATCTGGATCTCGAATTCTGAACATCACTTGGAAAGAAGCTTTTCCCATTACATAAAAAAGGATACCTAAATGAAGTACCAATCCAACTATACCTAATTCAGCCCAGATTTGAACATACCAGCTATCCGTGGCAACATTAGATAAAAAAGCATTTGGCAAAAAGCGTTTTGCCTTATCGCCAGCATGACCTAAACCACCTCCAAAGGGTCTAGTAGCTAAATAAGTTTTAAAGAGTTTTTGATTGTCAAGCCTAACATGTAGCGATGCATCATTAGGGTCAAAGGCAGTACGCATACGCCTTATTTGATCGTTGCCATTAGCAATAGTTGTATATTTAAAAAACACAAATACTATGGCTAAAATAAAAACACCAAAGGCTAATACTTTTAAGTTTCTGCGTAAAACAAAAAATGTCATAAAGCCCACAAGTGGAACACTAATTGCGCCTCTTGTTCCAGAAATCATCATGCCGTATATACCAAATAATCCCACAAGTATAAAGAAAACTTTTGCAAATCCCCTTTTACTCATGGAATAGATAATGGCTACAACGGCTGAAAATCCTTGATTAGCACCAAACTGTCCCGCATCACTAAAAAATGAAAATACACGTAATTTGCCAAAGAGCACATGAGTTTGAGCTGCACCGTCATCCAGCCAGGCTTGCTCAGCTGCGTCAACTCCTATATATAATTGAACAATTCCCTTTAAGGTACCAATAATCGTAAAAACTCCCCAAACATACAGGAGGGTATCTAATTTTCTACCCGTATTGATAAACAGTAAAGTAAGGACCACAAAGAAAAAGAAATAAAAGCCTATTCCTCTTCCAGTAATCCACGCTTCCACACTTTGAGCCTCTGGATTTACAAGTTGTAAAAGGCAATATCCTAACCACAACGCTGCTAATATAGTAATGTCTTTATTTGCTGGAGACCAATCTACACGATCCCTAAACCTCGAAAAAATTAATGCTAATAGAGTTAACAGTAGTATTCCATCAATACCAAAACCTAATGGCAAACCAACGATATAACGATTTAAGCCCAGCAATATGAAATTTAAACCTATAGCCGTGTAATAACCAATAATAGGATTTTGAAACAATAGATACAGAAATATTAAACCAAATAGCAGAGCAAATACCAAACCGGCTCCCATAATTTGCATTTTGGCAAGTAATAAAGCAATTAGAGTGACAACAGTTAGTAATATAACAATAGCTTTAGTATTCGCCAAGATGGACGAACCTGTTAATTTTTCAAAAGGATTAGTATCAGAACTGTTTATATTCAATTTTTTTTATTTGCTAATTTTATGTGATGGTAAATAACGATTGTGTGTGGCTTTATGAAATAGATTTTCATAAAAGTAAAATCCATTCCTAAAAATAGCTTTATACGATAATTTAAAATTTTTATTGAGAAAATACATCCCCATCCATATACCAATAGCCGTAAATAGTATAGAAGCTACTGCAACTAGTAGTAAGGACTTAAATATAAAAATGGCGATAAAATCTCCAATAACATTAGCTACAACCATTACAAATACCTTAATAGCGTTTATTTGAGGTTTGTTAATACTGTCTAAAGCTATTCCTGTCATTCTATCAATAGGCAGTAACAAGCCGTATATGGCAAATACTCTAACGATATCGACCACATTAAATCCAGTTATAGGATCAGTTTTTAAATATTGCTGTCCAGAAAGCAGAAACACTAAAAATTCTGCAAATACAAATGTTACCACACTAATACCAATAAATAAATAGGTGAGTGCTCCTGAATACGTATAAAATAAATCCTTAACCTCATCTACTTTTCCTAAGACACTTGCTTTGGACATTTTTGGAAAAGCAGTAGCTACAAAGCTGCGTAAAGGTATTTGTTGTAGCTCAGTGAGTTTTAAGGGAATGCTATATAAGGCAACAGCTGCACTACCCATGGGACTTAAACTGATTATCAGCGTGTCAGCGCTGCGTAATAAATTAGATCCTACTAAGGTAAAAGTGGTATATTTCCCAAAATGTAGTAAGGTTTTATTAGTTGCTACATCAGCCTTTGTGATATATGTACTTCCATCCCATTTTAGTATCAAAGTGATTACTGAGGTAAGACCATTGATAATAAGTAGTGCAATAATTAACTGATTTAATGTTAATTCAAAAAACAAAAAGTTACTCAAAATCACCAAAAAAAACAAACTACTATTGATAAATTTTACTATTAACATCTTACCATATTGTTGATCTGCTTGTAATAAAACTAAAGCATTATTCCACGGAAGATTTAAAAAAGCTAATATAGGGTACCACTTAAAAAACAGGTAAAATCCTGAACTTTGTATTGCCTCTGAAAAAAGGAGATTACATAAAATAAGAATAAGGGCAATGCCTATTGTTGCCACAAGACCTATTAAGGCATTACTGCCAATTAATTTTATTCTATCAGGAGCCTCAGCTCCTGATAGGAATCTAATTAAACCTGTATTTGTAATTCCAAAACGGAACATTTCTACAAAAGAGCCTGCTGTAATAAACAAAACCCACTCGCCAAAAACAGTTATCGATAAATTTCTGGCTAATAACGCAAAACCACCAATGCCTAAAATGGCAATGATTATGTTTCCAGATAATGACAGAAAATTATCCTCTCGCAGTAATTTTTTTAAAATTTTCATGAAGAGTAATTAGATTTGGTTTTTAGAGAAAAATTGAAACTCAAACATGGATTTAATTTTTTTTCTAAAAGCAGTTCGCTTTTTAGGAAGATCTCCTAAGATTGACTCAGTCTCATTTATATCTACACCGTTCAATATAAATTTGATCTTATCCCGTGAGAGTGTCGAAATGGCTTCTATTGCTGCTTGATCAGCCTCGGTCCAAACTCTATTTGCACGACAAACAAGAATACCTAGATCCGCAGTAGCAAGTAAGTGTGATGGAGAATTATTGTATAGTAAAGCAGGTAACTCAATGATCACAAAATCAGGTTTGTGATTTAAACTAAGGGTAGTAGTGGCTACTAAATCCTTGTAATTGGTAGATTCATAAAATGACTGATTTAAGGTATAGGTACTGTAATCTTGTGGATCTAAATAGGTTGAAATAGGAGCTAAAAAAGAATTTTTTAAATCTACTCTTGGATCTGAGTAACCAAGAATTTTATGTATCATCGGAAATTTTCGTTGCTTTATTTGCTCTTGTTGTACGGTGTGCTCTTGTAACAATAAAACTTTTTTACCTTCCTGTTTTAAAGTTTTAGCTAGATTACCAGCAACAACTGATTTGCCCTCGCTATGTTGCGTGCTAAAAATTACAATTGTTTTTACTAATTGCTCTGCTGGGTTATAATTAAGAAATAAACCTATTTTTTGTGCAATGATTTCAAGCAATCTCTTTTGAATATAATTTAAATTGTAATCTCCAGGGTTTAATACAATTTTAGGAATAATACCTAGTGGGGAAAGTCCTAATTTTTTAGTTGCTCGCTCTACATTTTTTAGTGTATCATCAAAATATTCCATTATCAGTATAATTGCTATGGTCATAATGCCGCCTAGAAAAGCTGCTATAACAATAAGCAATCCTCTCTTAGTTGGATTTGCTGATAATGGATAATAGGGTGGGTCAACGGCTTTTAAGTTTGAGGACATTTGATTGTCTTGAACCTTTAGTTTTGCCTGATTTAATCCATGTAAAAGCTCAAGATATCCTTGTTCTGATACTGAAATTTCACGTTCAATTCGTTTAATTGTGGCGCCCGCTGGTGCATACATAGCATATTGATCTTCAAATCTTCTGCTCTGTTGATCCATTACATTAATTTTAGCTTTCAAATTTTCTGCTTCAACAACATTAGTCATCCAGTCTGGTAATACTTTGCTTAATGGTACTCCATCTGTGGAATTTTGATAGCTATAAATGTCATCAACACTTTTTTTAATGTCCTCTGCTAAAGTTTCTTTTTGTTTTCTTAATGAATTCAGTTTAGTGAGTAATTCCTCATTTTTATTAGATTGTAAATTTGCTTCGCTTACCGCAATTTTATAGTTAATATCGCCTAGTAATTTCTTTTTTTCTAAAACGATATTATTTTCTTTTTGTATGTATTCTTGTATTCTTAATTTTTCTTCTAATCGCTTAACAGACGCCTCTGTTCCAGCTAATTGTGCTTTTTTATCATTGTATTCAACCCCCATTTCTTCCTTTACCACAGCAACTGCTTTACTCTGCTCGTAATAATTGATGATATTATAGGATTTATTAAATTGTAGCAGCTTTTCTTCAGCAAGCTTTAAGTCAGTACTGGCTTTATTTAACTGCTCTTCAAAGTATTTAACAACATCATCAGACCTATTTTCTTTTATGGTTTTATAATTTTTAATACAGATTTCATTAAAAATAAGAAGGGTTTGCTGGCAAATTCCTGGATCGTTTACCGTATACGTTAATTTAATTAAATCACTACTGTTTATTCTAACTGCTTGTATAGTAGATAAAGCTTTTAGTGAGTAATGATCGTCACCTTCATAATTTAATAATTCATAAATGTAATTATCATTACTACTGCGCATGATTTGTAAGAGCCTTTCTACTGTTTTTTCATACTGATATGGATTAATAGCAGCAGGAATTGCATTACTCAAAGGCATAACATTATTGTCTACCTTACTAATTGGGGTTTTTTTTATGTAAGTGTATAGAGCAGTTGGCACCTTTGACTTAATTTCATCGTAATGTTTCTTAGAAATATATTTAGGGTCAGCAGCTGGCAATAGTAAGTGTGTGGCTAGCAATCTGACAGCTACTTCCTCTTGTGTTTCTCTAGAGTTTACAATATTAATTAAATTGTCAAAATCAGTATTTGTTGCAAAATAATTAAAGGTTTTCTCCATCTCAATACTAGAACCAGAGGCAAGACCAGTGTATAATATGGTCTGGGAAGTATACTTTAAACTTGGTTTGCTAGTTAATAGTAAAACTAAAACAGCTAAAAGTAAGGGAACTACAATTAAAAGAGTTAAATGCTTTAAAAGCAGTCTGATAAAATCAATTATTTTCATATATGTTGGTTACTGATTTATAAGGGTATATGCAATACCTTTATTTTCAATGTTTGCTTAAATTTATAATTTGTAATTCGAAAAAATAGCGGCAGCATGGCGTGCTAAAAGCTCAAGGCTATAGGTGGCATCAATACTACTACTATTAAGAAATTTTATTAATACGGAATTCCAGTTTATGATGTTTAGTTTGATTTAAAATGTGAATCGTGCCATATCTTCTAATATTTTTTTCGAAGTAATAAATTCAGATTTTGCTAATTCATAATCTACTTCTACATCAGCCGTTATACTTGTGATCCGCACATATTCAGCAACAGGAACTACTCCGTTTCTAAATTCTTTTTCTATCATTTGCATATTTACCTTGCCATCGCCTAAATTTTTAGATTTTATTCTTAAGATTTTTTGCTTTAAAAGTAAATCTTGATATAATTTAATAACATTTTGTCGTATTTCATCTTCTTGAAACTGCACCATATCCTTAGCCTCATCGACTTCTAATCGAGCTAATCCTATTTGGTTTTTTCTGTTTATAACATTAAAAACGGTTAGGTTTACATAAAAGCCAACACTATAATTAAATTGCCTTGTATTAGTAGCAATAGAGGTGGCTAGATTATCAAGACCATTTGTTGAAATGTTATTAAGAGTTCCATATCTAGTGTCTGTTTGAATGCCTATGTTGCGAGTCCAGTCAACGCGTTCAGAGGCTAATGTAAATTCCTTTACACCTATGTGTTTTTTTCGCGACTGGAGTAACCCATTATTTTTTAAAACAGAATCAATAACAATTGAAAGAGCAGGTAAAGAAAAATCTTCACTGTCATCATTATTTGATGATTGAGCTTGAATAGTATAAGATGATAATACTGTTACGGTAAAAAGTAACATTAGAAATTTCTTCATAAAATTTTAAAGGATATTTATAATTTTTAAACAGAATCTTTTTGTAGTAATGCAGGAATAGTTCTTAATATAAGTTTAAGATCGTACCAGAAAGAGTATTTATCTCCTTTAAATTGATCAGCATATTCATTGTCAAGCCGTATTCTTTCTTCCTCAGACATTTGTCCACCTTTACCTCTAAGTTCAACTTGCCAAAGACCAGTTATTCCTGGAGGAGCTAAAAAACGTTTAGATAAATCTCCTGAAGTAAGTAATTCTGCTTCATAAACCGGTAATGGTCTATTTCCTACAATTGACATATCGCCTTTTATAACATTTATCAATTGTGGCAATTCATCAATACTAGTGTTTCTAATAAATTTACCTACTCTTGTCACACGGGGATCATCTACAATTTTGACAAAAGTAGAATTATTTTTGAGTACTTCTTTCTTTTGTACATTAAACCAGTAATCACATATCTCTTCAGTGCCCATAAACATTATTGGGGAACATCGTTGTCCATTTGGTAATAAACTACATCTGGTACAATCAGTATTTAGTGGACTGTCTTCAGCTTTAGATTTTGCTTTGTATTGATTTTTTTCTTCAGCTAGCTTTTTTAAAAGCTGATCAGAGCCACTTCTCATTGATCTTAATTTATAAAAATCAAATGTTTTTCTTCCCACTCGTTTTGAAGTGTAATAAACTTTGCCAGAAGATTCTAGGCGTATGGCTCCAATTATTAATAAAAGAAATGGCGCCACTACTAATAATGCTGATGAAGCAACAAATATATCAAAGACCCTTTTAGATATTGGCATTTTATAACCCTGTTCCGTATCTTTTTGATTTAATTGTGTCGTATTTATAGCAATGTTTTGATGGGTACGAAGAAATGCGATTCTTTCTAAAATAACGGTCACTGGAGTTACTGCTAGTATATAATAATCGCTTACACCTTTTATAAATGCATTTTTATAAGTTTCAATATTAAATTCTTTGGTAAGAATAATAAAAGGAATTGTATTAAACTCTGCACGCTCTCTAATCCAGTCATAAAGATACAATCCATTATTTCCAGATAAATTATAATCACAAATTATAGCATCTGTCACTTCGTGAGATGTTAAATGTTGTATGGCTTTGATGCTATTTTCCATTATGGTTAGAGAAATAGTTTCATTGTCTTTTATGTTATTAAAATAATTAGGATTGTTACCAATATATAGGAGGTTGAGATGGGGCTTCATCTTGTAGGTATAAGTGGGATTAAAATTTTTAGAATGTTACCACTCTAATGCATAATGAATTGGGAATAGGTTTTTTTTAACTAATTCATCAAGTTCTTCAGGGTTAAATGGTTTAGTAAGGTAATCTTGTGCTCCTAGTTGATAACACTTGATGCGCTCTTTACTTTCTGATCTTCCTGAAAGCATGATAACAGGAGTGTGCTTCGTAAAGCCACGTTGTCGCAACTTAGTGAGAAATTCAAAACCACCCATATTAGGCATTTGAATGTCACTTATTATTAAATCAGGAATCGTACTGTCTAACCATTTTAAAGCTCCAATACCATCATTCACTGCTGTCACTTCATATTTTTTAGAAAGGAAATTTTCTAACAGAAAACATATCATGGCTTCATCATCAACAACTAATATCTTTTTTTTCATAACCTTATTTTAAAATTTAATTAAAAATTGATTCAAAATATTTTATAGTTTTTATTAAACCATCATCTAAATTGATTTTTGGTGACCAATTAAGTTCATTCTTTGCAAGACTGATATCTGGTTTTCTCATCAAGGGATCATCCGATGGTAGTGCTTTATATATTATTTTAGAATTAGAATTTGTAATTGCAATTACTTTCTTCGCTAACTCCATAATCGTAAATTCATCTGGATTTCCAATATTTACTGGTCCTGTAAAACCATTTGAAGAAGCCATCATTTTAACCATTCCTTCAACTAAATCATCAACATATTGAAAACTTCTAGTTTGCTGACCTTTGCCATAAACAGTAATATCTTGATTTTTTAATGCCTGAACGATAAAGTTAGATACTACTCTTCCATCGTCGGGATGCATGCGTGGACCGTAAGTATTAAATATTCGTACAATTTTTATATCTACTTGGTTTTGTTTATGATAATCCATAAACAAGGTTTCAGCAGCACGCTTGCCTTCATCATAACAAGAGCGTTCTCCTATAGGATTTACATTGCCCCAATAAGATTCTGTTTGTGGATGTTCCAATGGATTTCCGTATACTTCACTCGTTGATGCTTGCAAGATTTTAGCATTTATTCGTTTTGCTAATCCTAACATATTGATTGCTCCCATTACAGAAGTTTTCATGGTTTTAATAGGATTGTATTGATAATGTACTGGAGAAGCTGGACAAGCTAGATTGTAAATTTCATCAGCTTCTATGAAAAATGGAGTTGTAACATCATGACGGATTAGTTCAAAATAAGGATCGCTTAATAAGTGTACCACATTTCGCTTTTGACCAGTAAAGAAATTGTCTAAACAATATACTTCATTACCCTCATTTAATAAACGTTCACACAAGTGCGATCCTACAAAACCTGCGCCACCAGTAACAAGCACTTTTTTACGTATCATTCTTTTTAAGAAAATAAATTATCTAAAATTCAGTTATAGATTTTTTTAATTTTATAAACTTATCTTGATGTATCAATCCCAATACAGAAGTAATCAAACTCATTTTGTTTCATTTCTTCTTTATCATAAATATTTCTTCCATCAAAAACAGCAGGTGCTTTCAATAATTTTTTAATAACATTAAAATTTGGAATTCTAAATTCTGGCCATTCTGTTAATATAGCTAGACAATTTGAATCTATTAAAGCCTCATATTGATCATCATAATATGAAATGGTATCACCAAAATGATGTTTCGCCTCTGGGATTGCAACTGGATCATAAGCCTTGATATGTGCTCCTTCTTTCAAAAGTTTACGCACTATTTCTAATGATGGAGCCTCACGCATATCGTCAGTATGAGGTTTAAAGGACAATCCCCATAAGGTGACTGTCTTACCTTTGACATCTCCATTAAAATAATTCATTATTTTATGGAATAAGATTGACTTTTGAGCCATGTTAACAGCTTCAACTGCCTTTAAAACCTGTAGATCATAATTGTATTCTCCTGCAGTTTTAATCAATGCTTGAACATCTTTTGGAAAACAAGATCCTCCGTAACCAATTCCTGGATAAATAAATTTATTGCCTATACGGCCGTCTGATCCTATTCCCTTTCTTACTTGATTGATATTTGCTCCAACTAATTCACAAAGATTTGCAATATCATTAATAAAACTAATTTTAGTAGCTAACATAGAATTTGCAGCATACTTTGTCATTTCGGCTGAAATAATATCCATAAAAATTATAGGATGTCCATTTAATACAAAAGGTTTATACAATTGTTTTAATAACTCCTCTGCATGTGCACTTTCAATACCAACTACAATTCTATCTGGTTTTAAAAAATCATCTATTGCAGCTCCTTCTTTAAGAAACTCAGGATTCGAAGCTACATCAAATTCAATAGTTTCAACTCTTTTATCTAACTCCTCTTGTATTGCTTTTTTTACTTTTAAAGAAGTACCAACAGGAACAGTACTTTTAGTAATTACAAGAGTATATTTATCCATATACATGCCACAATCACGGGCAACGGCTAATACGTATTTTAAATCTGCGCTTCCGTCCTCATCAGGTGGCGTTCCTACTGAAATAAAAATAATTTCAGATTCCTTAACTGCTTCAGCAATGTCGGTAGTAAATTTTAGACGTTCCTTTTTCATATTACGAGCTATCATCTCTTCTAGCCCTGGTTCGTAAATTGGAATAATCCCTTTATTAAGATTATCAATTTTACTTTGATCGATATCAACGCATACAACATCAATACCAACCTCTGAAAAACAAGCTCCTGTAACTAAACCCACGTATCCACTTCCTACAATTGTAATTTTCATTATTTTATTTATTAACAAGTATTTTATTAACTTCTATTATTTCAAATTAATATAATATCAACTTATTTATTTCTAACGGCTTAAAAAAAATTATGATTTCATTTTTTTTATTCAAACCTAATAAATTAATATATAAAATACACGATGTAACGTGCATTTTAATCGATAAAGTACATTAATTGTTTTAAAGTAAATAAATTCACCGTTTTTAGTAAAAAAAAATGTGAGAATCAATTTGCATAATTTTCTATTAGAATTTAATGGAATATGACGATTGTACCTTTTAAGTCAATCTTCTAATAAAAAAATTGATCTAATTTATGTCAGAAAATTTACAATTCTTTGTAGTAATTTATGAATTGTAGTTTGACAAATGGGAATATAATAATACTAAGAAATTACATAAAAATGCTTACTCCAATAATAAGGATTTGGTTTTTAAAAAGGAATAGGCAACTCATGATGAAATATAGTGTTAGAAATTACTATCGGGCGAAACTAATTTATTAATATAATTCTTTAACTTACACAGTTGGTAAAACACTGTCATTTTTTGAGCGTATTTCTAATAAAATAAATAAAGTTGCTAATAAGCAGTAATGTCAATTTGTGCACACATTATACAGCCTAAGTACATCTAATTTGTATAAATATAAAGCTGTGTAAAGCGTATTAATTAAATCTTAGTAGTGTTAGTATCAATGGAACAGTATAAAGTTTTGCTATTTTTATAATGCCATTTTAAATTGTTATCATGTTAATTGTCTCTTTAATTTTAAGCTAAATAAACGCTATTTATTATTGATTACGGCATCTTTAAACTATCACAAATGTTTGACTAAACAAGCTTTACCTATATTTAACATTGTGTTCTTAAACTATATTTAAAATTGATTTAATGTAATAATCATGTTTTTTAATTGATCATATCTTAAATGTTATTACGGGTCTAACCGTATGATTGACTATATCTTCACTTATGCTTCCATTAAAAAAATGAGCTAATCCAGTTCTGCCATAAGTGCATATTCCAATTAAACTGGCATTGATTTTTTTTGAGAAATTGATAATGCCATTTTCCACTTTGGTATCGTTAAATATATGTAACGAATAATCTTTAATGTCATGTTTTTTTACAAATTTATTCATTATTTTCTCAGCTTCAAGCGTTGTTTTAAAACTACTAGGAGAACAAATCATAACTAACGAAAGTTTAGCATTAAAAATCTCTGAAAATTCTAACATTTTTTTAAAAGGTCTCTTTATTTCTTTTGAAAAGTCAGAGGCAAAAACAAAATTGTCAAATTTAGATTCACTTATATCATTTTTAATAATTAAAACTGGAATGTCAGACAATCGAACTACTTTTTCAGCATTGGAGCCAACTAATATTTCTTCAAATCCCGAAGTGCCATGTGATCCCATTACTATTAAATCAATATTATTCTTCACATTAAAAGAAAGAATACCATTAAAAGCTTTTTCAAACTTAACTGATGAATGGACGATTACATCTTTTAGATATGGTTGTTGCGTTATATCATCTAATTTCTCATTTGCTTTTTTTATAAAATGCATCACTTCTGGAATACTGCTACCGTCTGTGGTTGCGTCCTGCATTTGGCTCGGTAATTCTAGTAAATGAAGTAAAAATATTTCTGAGTTGTTTTTCTTGGCTATTAAAGCCGCCATTTTGAGAGCGTTTTCCGCATATTGAGAAAAATCAGTAGGAACTAAAATACGTTTCATAAGTAAAAAGTGTTAAATTTTATTAAAAAAAATAGATATTCTAGTTCATAAAGGTATAAATTTATTATCGATCAATCTAAAATTTTAATTTTATAAAAAAAAGCACTATATTTGCACCGTTATTTATTAAAATTTAGATAATGAGGGGACTACTAAGTCCCCTCTTTTTATACAAATTATGACATTCAAAGACAAAGTAAATACAGCATTGGTAGAATGCCTTAAAGAAAAACCTTCAATTTTTTTAATTGATTTAATCATTACTGATTCCTTCAAAGTGATTGTAAATTTAGATGGGGATAATGGTGTTGCATTGCAGGATTGCATTGATGTAAGTCGTTATCTAGATGTTAATTTAGATCGTGAGGAGCAAGATTATTCTCTTGAAGTGGCGTCAGTAGGTGTTGGTTCACCATTAAAACAAATCAGGCAGTATAAAAAAAATATAGGTCGTATTTTAATTGTTAAGACAGAATCAGAAATAATTGAAGCAGAATTAGTTAATGCTGATGATGATTTTGTAATTTTGTCGTGGCAAGCTAGAGAGCCTAAGAAAATTGGGAAAGGCAAGGAGACAGTTCAAAAAGAATTGAAGCTACCTTATGGTACTATTAAAGAAGCAATTGTTACAGTAACATTTTAATTAAAGAATTCGCATGGAAAACTTAGCATTAATCGATTCATTCTCAGAGTTTAAAGATGATAAACTCATTGATCGTGTAACGCTTATGGCAATTTTAGAAGATGTATTTAGAAATGCATTGAAAAAAAAATACGGATCAGACGATAATTTCGATATTATTATAAATCCTGATAAAGGAGATATGGAAATTTGGCAGAGAAGAGTAATCGTTGCTGATGAAGACTTGGACTTTGATCATCTTGAAATCACGTTAACTGAAGCCAGACAAATTGAGCCTGATTTTGAAATAGGAGAAGAGGTTTCTGAAGAAGTAAAGTTAATTGATCTTGGAAGAAGAGCTATCTTAGCCTTGCGTCAAAACTTAATTTCAAAAATCCACGAACATGATAATACAAACCTTTATAAGCAATTTAAAGATTTAGTAGGTGATATTTATACAGCCGAGGTACACCATGTGCGTCCAAGAGTTGTCATATTAGTGGATGATGAAGGCAATGAAATTGTTTTGCCAAAAGAAAAGCAAATACCTTCTGACTTTTTCCGTAAAGGCGATAATGTTAGAGGAATAATTGAAAGTGTTGAATTGAAAGGGAATAAGCCTCAAATTATTATGTCTCGTACTTCTGAGAAGTTCTTAGAGAAATTATTTGAGCAAGAAATACCAGAAGTGTTCGATGGTTTGATCATGGTAAAAAAGGTAGTGAGAATTCCTGGCGAGAAAGCAAAGGTAGCCGTGGATTCTTATGATGATAGAATTGATCCAGTAGGAGCTTGTGTAGGAATGAAAGGTTCTCGTATTCATGGAATTGTTCGTGAATTAGGAAATGAAAATATAGATGTGATCAATTATACTAGTAATATTCAGTTGTTTATTACAAGAGCCTTGAGTCCAGCAAAAGTCTCTTCGATAAAAATTAATGAAGAAACTAAAAGAGCAGAAGTTTTCTTAAAATTGGAAGAGGTTTCAAAAGCAATTGGTAGAGGTGGTCACAATATTAAATTAGCTGGATTGTTAACCGGTTATGAATTAGACGTTATTCGTGAAGGCGATGTTGCTGGTGCAACAGCAGATGAAGATGATGTTGAATTAACTGAGTTCTCAGATGAAATTGAGGATTGGGTTATTGAAGAGTTTGCAAAAATAGGTTTAGATACTGCAAAAAGTATTTTGAAACAAGATGTAAATGATTTAGTGAAAAGAACAGATCTAGAAGAGGAAACGATTTTAGATGTAATGAGAATATTAAAAGAAGAATTTGACAGTTAGTCAATAATTCTTCAACTATAAACATGCCATTTTACAACAAAATCTTTCTTAGTAGGTATTAAGCGAGAGTAAAATGAGGAATAACAAAAAGGTAATAATAAAAAGGTTTTATGTCTGAAGAGAGAATTATTAGAATAAACAAAGTTTTAAGGGAATTGAATATTTCTTTAGAAAGAGCTGTGGATTATCTAAAAGATAATGGAATTGCTATTGAAGCAAATCCAAACGCAAAAATTTCTAATGATATATACAATGTTCTGTGCGGTCAATTTGCTGGAGACAAAGGGAACAAAGAAGCTTCTAAGGAAGTGGGAGAAGAAAAAAGAAAGGAAAAAGAAGCTCTAAGATTAGAGCGTGAAAAAGAAATTGAAGAAAAACGCAAGGTAGAGGAAGATCGTCTTAAAAAACAAGAAGTGATAAAAGCGAGAGCTGTTATTGCCGGTCCTGTTCAAGTAGGTAAAATAGATCTAAATCCGAAAAAACCTGTAATAATTTCGGCCAATAAAGTAGTTGAAAAAGCGCCAGCTGTAGTGCCAAAAGTAGCTGAAGTTAAACCAGTAATGGAGGATAATGTGTCGCAAAAAGTGGAGGCAGTTAAACCTATTATTGAAGCCAAACCTATTGCTGAAATTCCAGTAGAAGTTAAACCTCTACAACAGAAAAGTAATACAAACAGCAATTTGATAAAACCAAACGCTGCAAGTAAAGAAATAAAAGCAACACCTATCAAGGAATCTTCAGCAGGTCTTAAAGAAGAAGTAGTTCCAGAAACTGTAAAACCAGTGGAAGCAGCTGTTGATGAAACAATTACTACTCAGTACCAAAAATTATCTGGAACAACATCAACAGGTCAAGTAATTGATTTGTCGCAGTTCAATAAGCCTAAGAAGAAAAAAGAAGAGCCAAAGATCACTCCAAATAAACCAGGAGCTCCAGGTTCAGCTGCGGCTAATGCAAATAAAAATAAACGTAAAAGGATTGCTCCTAAACCGGGTGCGCCAAGACCGCCAGCAGTTCCAGGTGCGCCAAATCCTAATAAGATTACACCTAATGTAGGTGGAGGTGGATACAATGCTAATCGCAGTGCAAGACCTGGTTTTGTAAAAGGAAATAGACCTGCAATTGTAGCCAAGGTAGAGCCTACGGAAGAGGAAGTTAAAAATCAAATTAGAGAGACTTTAGAGAAACTGCAAGGTAAAGGTGGTAAATCTAAAGCGGCTAAATATAGAAGAGATAAAAGAGACACACACCGTCAGAAATCTGATGATGAGCAAAGAGCTATTGACGAAGGAAGTAAAACTATAAAGGTTACTGAGTTTGTAACAGTTGGTGAAATTGCAATAATGATGGATGTGCCAATTACTAAAGTTATTGGTACTTGTATGTCACTTGGTATCATGGTTACAATGAATCAACGTCTTGATGCAGAAACATTAACAATCGTTGCTGATGAATTTGGTTATGAAGTTGAATTTATCACTGTAGATATTGAGGAAGCAATTCAAGTTGTTGAAGACAAAGAGGAAGATCTAGTTTTTAGAGCTCCTATTGTTACTGTGATGGGTCACGTAGATCATGGTAAAACATCTTTACTGGATTACATTCGTAAAGAGAATGTTATTGCAGGAGAAAGTGGAGGAATTACGCAGCATATTGGGGCTTATGGAGTAACTTTAGATAATGATCAAAAAATTGCATTCTTAGATACACCAGGTCACGAAGCATTTACAGCGATGCGTGCTCGTGGTGCTCAAGTTACGGATATTGCTATTATTGTAATTGCAGCTGATGATGATATAATGCCACAAACAAAAGAAGCGATAAGCCATGCTCAAGCCGCTAATGTTCCGATCATTTTTGCTATCAATAAGATCGATAAGCCAAATGCTAATCCTGAAAAAGTAAAAGAAAGATTAGCAGGTATGAATTTACTGGTAGAAGATTGGGGTGGAAAAATACAATCACATGATATTTCTGCTAAAGTTGGAACAGGTGTAAAAGACTTATTAGAGAAAGTATTGCTGGAAGCTGAACTTTTGGACTTGAAATCAAATCCTAATAAAGCTGCGCAAGGTACAGTTGTGGAAGCATTTTTAGATAAAGGTAAAGGATATGTGTCAACTATATTAGTGCAAAATGGTACTTTAAAAGTTGGTGATTATATGCTAGCTGGAAAGCATCATGGTAAAATTAAAGCCATGCATGATGAACGTGGAAATATTGTAATGGTCGCAGGTCCATCAACACCAGTATCTGTACTGGGTCTTGATGGCGCAGCAACAGCAGGAGATAAATTTAATGTTTTTGAAGATGAAAAAGAAGCTAAACAAATTGCTTCTAAACGATCTCAATTGATGCGTGAGCAATCCGTACGTACACAAAGACATATTACATTAGATGAAATTGGAAGAAGAATTGCATTAGGTCAATTTAAAGAACTGAATATTATCCTTAAAGGTGATGTTGATGGATCAGTTGAAGCATTATCTGATTCGTTCTCTAAACTTTCTACAGAGGAAATACAAATAAATATTATCCATAAAGGTGTTGGAGCAATTACTGAAACTGATGTTATGTTAGCCTCTGCTTCTGATGCAATTATTATTGGATTTAATGTACGTCCTGCAGGAAATGCTAGACAATTAGCTGATAAGGAAGAAATTGATATCCGTTATTATTCTATTATCTATGCCGCTATTGATGACTTAAAAGATGCAATGGAAGGAATGTTAGCGCCAGAAATGAAAGAAGAAATTCTAGGTACTGCTGAGATTAGAGAAATATTCAAAATTTCTAAAGTAGGTTCAATTGCTGGTTCTATGGTTATGGATGGTAAGATTGTTAAAAACGCGAAAATGCGTATTATTAGAGACGGAGTAGTTGTCTTTACTGGTGAGCTTTTAGCATTGAAACGATTTAA
Organism: Flavobacterium sp. PL11; assembly: GCF_035985025.1. Taxonomy (NCBI): domain Bacteria; kingdom Pseudomonadati; phylum Bacteroidota; class Flavobacteriia; order Flavobacteriales; family Flavobacteriaceae; genus Flavobacterium; species Flavobacterium sp. PL11. The sequence goes on along the minus strand of NZ_JAXCIA010000001.1, from coordinate 69,466 downwards.
GGATGATGTTAAAGAAGTAGCTAAAGGTTATGATTGTGGTATTCAAGTTAAAGGATACAACGATATTGAAGAAAGAGATGTTATTGAATCGTACCACGAAGTTGCCATTAAGAAGAAATTGAAATAAAATTTCTAAATAAATATTATTTAAATCCCGATTCGTCGGGATTTTTTTTGCTCTAATATTACCGATTTGAAAACGGTGCCAATATTAGTAATAAGAAGGATTTTCAATGAGAACAATACTTGATAGCTTTAGAAATAATATAAAATTTGAAAAGAAATTTTGTGGGTTTATAGGATTCAAACGTAGTAAAGAACGTAATTGAATTAGAAAATTAATAGAGTAAATTTGGGAAACAGATTTAAAAGAATCAGAAATATAATGAGAAACCACTTTATAATAAGTGTTAAAATGTAAATGTACTTTTAAGAATTAGTATAAGATGAGATTTAATGAGATAGTGTAATCCTTGAAAAGCGCTTAAAACTAAGCTAATAATTAGTGGAATTTTAAAATTAAATCAGCATTTCAGTAGATTTCTTAAAAAATAAATTTTTGCTAAAGCTTTCAGCCTTCCAAAGGCTGAAAGCTTTAAGGATTAGAATATCTTAAAATCAAACCTAATAACTTTGATATCAAATAATTAGTAGACTTATACAATAGTACAATTTTAATTCAAAAAAAATAGTTTAACAAAGCTTCCAGCCTTTCAAAGGCTGGAAGCTTTACGAAGCAAAGTATTTTATAGGTAAGTTCGCTCATATAAATAGCAAATAATGAGATGCCTTAAACAATGGTACTATTTTAACTCAAAAAAAAAACTTAGGTTAATAAAGTTTCCAACCTTTAAAAGGCTGGAAGCTTTAAGGAATAGAGTGTTTTAACTTCTAAAAGGATTTTAAAACATAACTTACACTATTATTTTAAGCTGTAAATTCACCATTTTTTTAAAATTAACTATTAAAAAGAAAGCTTAAAAAGATCATGACAATAAAAATCAGATCTATTTCTTGGGCTTGATTAAATGTACATTGCTGTACCTTTTTCTGATGTTAACTAAGTTCCTTTCAGCCTCAATACGGCTGCTATAATTTCCAACCCAAACTTTATAATTAGGAGTAAAAAAAAAGATTGTAGCATCAACATCCTTAAATTCTTGTCTAAATTCATTGAGCGTTAATTTTGCTTTTTGGCTATCACCACTGTAAATCTGAATCTGGTAATTTTCATCAGTAGGAGGCGAAATTGTGTTTTTTCTCCTCTCATTTAATAATTGTTCAAATTTAATATCTTGTTTAATATTAATGTTTGCTACTTGTGCATTCACAGTGAAAGTAGCTAAAGTTATAAAAAGGGATGTCAAAGAAGTGTTGGATATAGCTAAAATTCTCATTATGTGATTGTTTTTTTGCAAATTTACTATTTAATAGCATATAGTTAAAAGTAAGCGTTATTTAGAATAAATATAAATTGAATTTAAGGCCATTTTTGGGTTTTGAGAATAGTTCTTTAGTCGTATTTTTGTACAAGTTTTAAAAGAAGGAACAGGCCAGTAAAATGGTTCTAAAAACTGTGCCAATTTTTATTAGATAATATTTATACAATATGAAAAAGGTGGGTAACCATAATTCGATCACACGGAAATTATTTTTAGGCTTTGCTTTATCATTAATTTTCTCCCTAAATTCTTTTGCTCAGGAAGTAGTTGCAGATGCCGCCGCCGCTGATGTTGCTCCTATAGCTGCCGGTGCAGGTGATGCTGCTAAAGGTAAGGAATTGTTTAATGCAAATTGTGCTGCATGTCATAAGTTAGATGGTAAGGCCACTGGTCCAGCACTAAGAGGTGTAGCTGATAAATACGACACTGATTGGCTTTACAAGTGGATTAGAAATAGTTCAGATTTGATTAAATCTGGTGATCCTCAAGCTATAAAAATTTATGAAGAGTATAACAAGGCAGTAATGTCTGCTTTTCCTCAATTGTCTGATGCTGATATCGATAATATATTAGCCTACACTTCAGAGCCAAAAATGGAAGCGCCCGCTGCAACTGTTCCCGGAGCAGAAGCTCTTGCCGGTGCTGCGCCTGCAGATGGAGCCATGTCTAATAATATAATATTAGGAGCTTTAGCATTGGTAATGATTGTTTTGGTTGTTATGTTATTCTTAGTGAATAAAGTACTTACATCTGTAGCTAAGGCAAATGGGATTGTAGTTGCTCCTAAAACACCTACTACTCCTATATGGAAAGCATTTGCAAGAAATCAATTTTTAGTCTTAGTTACTTCAGTATTTTTTCTTTTGGCTAGTGCTTATTTTGTTTATGGTTTTTTAATGCAGATAGGTGTAGATCAAGATTATGCTCCTATACAGCCTATACATTATTCGCACAGGATTCATGCTGGTGATAATGAGATTAATTGTAAATATTGTCACTCAGCTGCCAGAGTAAGTAAAAATGGTGGAATTCCATCACTAAATGTTTGTATGAACTGTCATAAAAATATTGGTGAAGTTGCTGAAAGTACAGCTACTCCAGAATACAGTAAGGCATTTTACGATGGAGAGATCCAGAAACTATATACCGCTGTTGGTTGGGATCCAGAAACACAAAGCTATACTGGAAAAACACAACCTGTGAAATGGGTTCGTATTCATAATCTACCTGATTTTGTTTATTTTAATCACTCCCAACACGTTACTGTTGCAGGTATTGAATGTCAAACATGTCACGGTCCTGTTCAGGAATATGAAATCCAAAAACAATTTGCTCCATTAACTATGGGATGGTGTATTGATTGTCACAGAAAAACGGAAGTTAAAATGGAAGGAAATGAATATTATACTAAAATTCATGAGGAACTTTCTAAGAAGTATGGTGTAGACAAACTGACTGCTGCACAAATGGGTGGTTTAGAATGTGGTAAATGCCATTATTAATCAATTTATTAAGATTTTAATATTTATATATGTCATCAAACAAAAAATACTGGAAAAGTGTTGAAGAACTAGACGAAAATAGTTCTATTGTTGAGGCGCTTAAAAATAACGAGTTTGTTGAAGAAATTCCTACCAATGAATTTTTAGGAAATGCCAGTGCATTAGCATCATCATCAACATCACGTCGCGATTTTTTAAAGTACGTTGGTTTTAGTACTGCAGCGGCAACGTTAGCAGCTTGCGAAGGTCCTGTAAACAAGTCAATACCTTATGTTCTTCAACCAGAGCAAATCATTCCTGGAGTTTCTGATTACTATGCAACATCAGTTTTTGATGGTTTTGATTTTGCTAACCTATTAATCAAAACTCGTGAAGGACGTCCTATAAAAATAGACAATAATACTATTGCAGGTGCAGCATTTAGCGCTAATGCGAGAATTCATGCCTCTATACTTTCGTTATATGACAGTACGCGGTTAAAGGAGCCTAAAATTGAAGGTACAGCTTCAAATTGGAGTACTGTAGATTCTAAATTAAAATCAAGTATTGCTGATGCTTCTGCTAAAGGAGGTCAGGTAGTTCTTTTCACAAATACATTAGCAAGTCCTTCAACCGAAAAATTAATTACTGAGTTTTTAGGTAAAAATCCAAATGCAAAACATGTAATTTATGATGCAGTTTCGGAATCAGAGGCATTAGATGCTTTTGAAACTGTATATGGTGAGAGAGCTTTAATCAATTATGATTTTTCAAAAGCATCATTAATTGTATCAGTTGGAGCTGATTTTCTAGGTGATTGGCAAGGTGGCGGATATGCTACTGGTTACGCACAAGGGAGGATTCCAAAACGCGGTAGAATGTCTCGTCACTTTCAGATGGAGTCCAATATGACACTTTCTGGCGCTGCTGCAGATAAACGTCTTGCAATGTCAACTGCAAATCAAAAGCAAGCATTAATTCATATATACAACGTTGTGTCTGGTTCAGTTGTTGCCGTTAAGTTGGACCCTTCATTTAAAGCAGATGTTAATAAAGCAGCTCAACAATTAAAAGCAGCAGGATCTAAAGGTCTATTAGTATCTGGGATCCAAGATAAAAACGCACAACTTTTAGTTTTATCTATTAATCAAATTTTATCTAGTGAAGCTGCTTCTACTTTAGGAGTTAGACAAATTAGAAAAGGTTCAAATGCTAAAGTTGAACAATTAGTTGCCGACATGAACGCTGGTAAAGTTCACACTCTATTGATGAGTGGAATAAATCCTGCTTATAGCTTACCAAACAGCACTGCTTTTGTTAGCGGTCTTAAAAAAGTGAAAACTTCTGTAGCTTTTTCATTAAAAGATGACGAAACTGCATCAATTAGTACAATTGCAGCTGCAACTCCTCACTATTTAGAATCTTGGAATGATTTAAGTATTGTAAAAGGAAATTACAGTATTACTCAGCCAACCATTAGACCACTTTTTAATACGAAACAATTTCAAGATGTATTATTATCATTAAACGGTCAAGCAGGTTCTTTTTATGATTTTATAAAAACAAATTCAGCATCAATAATAACAGGCTCTTCATGGAATAAAGTCTTACATGATGGTGTTTATGTTGGTAGTAATATAAACATCGCAGCTCGTTCAGCAGATTTTACTGCTGCAGCAAATGCTTTAAGCCAATCAAAAGCAGTTCAAGGACTAGAACTTGTTTTATATACCAAGACAGGTTTAGGAGATGGGCAACAAGCAAATAATCCTTGGTTGCAAGAATTTCCAGATCCAATAACTAGAGTTTCATGGGATAATTATTTAACAGTATCTAAAGCTGATGCTGATAAATATGAAATGTCTAATGAAATAGTTGCCAACGGTGGTTTGAATGGTAGTTATGCAACTATTACAACAACTGACGGTTCAAAAGTAGAAAACATTCCTGTTATAGTGCAACCAGGCCAAGCAGTTGGAACAGTTGGGTTGGCATTAGGTTACGGCCGTATGAAAGCTATGAAAGAGGAAATGATGGTAGGTGTAAATGCCTATCCATTATATAAAAATTTTAATAATGTGCAGTCAATTACGCTTGCTAATGCTGGAGGAGAACATGAGTTTGCTTGTGTTCAAGGTCAGAAAACATTAATGGGTAGAGGAGATATTATTAAGGAAACTTCTTTAGAGATTTTTAATACTAAGAATGCTGAATTTTGGAACAAACAGCCAGTAGTTTCATTAGATCATAAAGAAGTTGAAGCAACTACGGTTGACTTATGGGAGTCTTTTGATCGTTCTGTAGGGCATCATTTTAATTTGTCAATAGACTTAAATGCTTGTACAGGATGTGGGGCATGTGTTATTGCTTGTCATGCAGAGAATAATGTTCCTGTCGTTGGAAAATCAGAAGTAAGAAGAAGTCGCGATATGCACTGGTTGCGTATTGATAGATATTATTCTTCGGAGAGTACTTTTGCAGGTGACAATGAACGTAAAGAAAATATTTCTGGATTAGGTAGTTCATTATCTACATTTAATGAGATGGAAAGCGCAGGTGAAAATCCTCAAGTTTCTTTTCAACCTGTAATGTGTCAACATTGTAATCATGCGCCATGCGAAACGGTTTGTCCTGTAGCTGCAACATCACATTCTCGTCAAGGTCAAAATCACATGGCTTATAATAGATGTGTTGGAACGCGTTACTGTGCTAATAACTGTCCTTATAAAGTACGTCGATTTAACTGGTTCTTATACAATAAAAATACCGAGTTTGATTATCACATGAATGATGATTTAGGTCGTATGGTATTAAATCCAGATGTAAATGTTCGCTCTCGTGGTGTGATGGAGAAATGTTCAATGTGTATTCAAATGACTCAATCTACAATTTTAAAAGCTAAGAGAGAAGGAAGAGTTGTTAATGAAGGTGAATTTCAAACGGCATGCTCAAATGCGTGTTCGCAAGGTGCAATGAAATTTGGCGATATAAACGTTGTAGGTTCTGAAATTGCTTCCCTAGTTGCTGATGAAAGAATGTATCATCTTTTAGAACACGTTGGAACAAAACCTAATGTGATTTATCATGTTAAAGTCAGAAATACCTAGTACAAAATAAATTAATTAAGAATCAATATAAAGGATTATGTCGTCTCACTACGAAGCAACCATTAGAAAACCCCTTGTTATGGGTGATAAATCATATCACGATGTAACTGTAGATGTAGCTGCACCTGTTGAAGGTAAGGCTAACAAACATTGGTGGATTGTATTTTCAATTGCATTAATAGCCTTCCTTTGGGGACTTGGCTGCATTATTTATACCGTTTCTACAGGGATTGGAACATGGGGATTAAATAAAACTGTTGGATGGGCTTGGGATATAACCAATTTCGTTTGGTGGGTTGGTATCGGTCACGCTGGAACATTGATTTCTGCTGTATTATTACTTTTCCGTCAGCGATGGAGAATGGCCATTAACCGGTCAGCTGAAGCAATGACTATATTTTCAGTTATTCAAGCAGGTTTGTTTCCAATTATTCACATGGGTCGTCCATGGCTAGCATATTGGGTGTTACCAATTCCTAATCAATTTGGATCATTATGGGTAAACTTTAATTCACCATTATTGTGGGATGTATTTGCAATATCCACGTATTTGTCAGTATCATTAGTTTTCTGGTGGACTGGATTATTACCAGATTTTGCAATGCTTAGAGATAGAGCGATCACTCCTTTCAATAAAAGAGTATATTCTATTTTAAGTTTTGGTTGGAGTGGTAGAGCAAAAGATTGGCAACGTTTTGAGGAAGTTTCGTTAGTTCTTGCTGGTTTAGCGACTCCACTTGTGCTTTCAGTACATACGATTGTATCGATGGATTTTGCAACGTCAGTAATTCCAGGATGGCATACTACAATTTTCCCTCCTTATTTTGTTGCTGGGGCGGTATTCTCTGGATTTGCAATGGTAAATACATTGCTTATCATTATGAGAAAAGTTTCAAATCTTGAGGCTTACATTACGGTTCAACATATTGAGTTAATGAACATTGTAATCATGATTACTGGTTCGATAGTTGGAGTGGCCTATATCACAGAATTATTTGTTGCATGGTATTCTGGTGTTGAATACGAGCAGTACGCGTTTTTAAATAGAGCAACTGGACCATACTGGTGGGCATATTGGTCAATGATGACCTGTAATGTTTTTTCTCCTCAATTTATGTGGTTTAAAAAATTAAGAACAAGCATAATGTTCTCCTTTGTAATTTCGATTGTAGTTAATATTGGAATGTGGTTTGAACGATTTGTAATTATTGTAACATCATTGCACAGAGATTATTTACCGTCTTCTTGGACTATGTTTTCACCTACGTTTGTCGATATAGGTATATTTATAGGAACAATTGGTTTCTTCTTTGTTTTGTTTTTGTTATACGCTAGAACTTTTCCAGTTATTGCACAAGCAGAAGTTAAAACAATCTTGAAGGCGACAGGAGAAAGTTATAAGAGAGTAAGAGAAGCAAATAAAGATTCACATCATGAGTAATAAAGTAATATACGCCATTTATAATGACGATGATATTTTGATGGAGGCTGTTAAAACAACTAGGGCAGCTCATCATCATATTGAAGAAGTTTTCACGCCATTTCCAGTTCACGGATTAGATAAGGCTATGGGATTAGCACCTACAAGATTAGCGATATGTTCATTTTTGTATGGTTGTGTGGGTATATCATTTGCAACTTGGATGATGTATTATATAATGATTCAAGATTGGCCGCAAGATATTGGTGGTAAACCGAGTTTTAGCTATCTTCAAAATATGCCTGCTTTCGTTCCAATTATGTTTGAACTTACTGTATTTTTTGCTGCGCATCTAATGGTTATTACTTTTTATATGAGAAGTAGATTATGGCCATTTAAACAAGCAGAAAATCCGGATGTAAGAACAACTGATGATCACTTCTTAATGGAAGTTGCAGTCAGAGACAATGAGGCGGAACTGGTTTCCTTCTTTCAAAGCACAGGAGCTATAGAGGTTAAAGTAATTGATAAGCATTAATTAGAGATATGAAAAGCGTATATAAAATAACACTTTTATTTGGATTGACTATTATAGTTTCTTCCTGCCATAATACTTCGGCACCGAACTTTCAATATTTTCCAGATATGTATGAGGCTGTGGGGTATGAAACTTACTCCGAATCAAATGCTTTTAAAGATGGAAAAGAAGCTCAGTTACCTGCAGAAGGATCAATAGATAGAGGGTTTGAGCCATTTGAATATGAAAACTCTACCGCTGGTTATGAATTGGCTAAAGCTAATTTAAAATCTCCTCTTGATTCTGTTTCAAGAAATGCCGATAAAGGAAAAGTGCTTTATGAAATATATTGTACTACTTGTCATGGAAATAATGGTAACGGTAAAGGCGTTTTAGTTGAAAGAGAAAAGTTTTTAGGTGTTCCTAGTTATGCTGATAGAGTTATAACTGAGGGAAGTGTTTTTCATGTTATAACTTATGGTTTAAATTCTATGGGTTCACATGCTAATCAATTGAGTGCCGATGAACGGTGGTTGGTTACCGACTATGTTTTGAAACTAAAGAGCGAATTATAATTGTTGAACAAACTGATCGTAATAGATATGTATACATTTACAAGTAAATTAAAAACACTTTCCTTTATCTTAATGGCCTTAGGTATATTAGGTATAGGATATGGTTTTTACTCTGCACCAAAAGATATTCAAGAAGTTGAAACAATTCTTGCTGCAGAAAGTCATGGAGGACATGGTGAAGCAACGCAAGAACATTCAGCTACTGTAGCTCCGCATGATGGTACTTCTCATGCGTCTGAGGAAAGTAATGATAATAAAATAGCATCTGCTAATAGTAGTGATTCAATTTCGGGAGGTGTCACGGCCGCAATGCAAACTAATCAAAATTTATCTTTATCAGATTTAACTGAGGGGAGAGAGAAAGTAACTGTTTTAACTGCAGAAGAAGAACATATAGAACATCTGACTCATGTTTTACATCAATTACAAAATAAGCCTTGGTCTGCTTTTTACGTGGCCTGTATCTTTTTTATGCTTGTTTCTCTTGGCGTCTTGGCATTTTATGCTATTCAACAAGTTGCTCAAGCTGGGTGGTCACCAGTTCTTTTTAGAGTTATGCAAGGAATTACCGCTTATCTTCCAGTGGGTTCGGTTATTTTCTTTGTAGTTTTAGTATTATCTGGTTTACATCTAAATCATCTTTTTGTTTGGCTTGACCCGGAAGTTGTGGCAAATGATAAGTTAATTGCTAACAAGTCTGGTTATTTAAATTTTCCTTTCTGGATTATTAGAGCTGCCATATTTTTAATTGGTTGGAATCTTTACTGGTATTATTCAAGAAAGAATTGTTTAGCACAAGATGATGCCAAAGATAATTTTTATTACAAGAAAAATTTTAAACTTTCAGCCGCGTTTTTAGTATTTTTTATTGTGACAGAATCTATAATGTCATGGGATTGGATTATGTCAATTGATCCACACTGGTTTAGTACTTTGTTTGGGTGGTATGTATTTTCAAGCTTCTTTGTAAGTGCTATTACCACTATTGCATTAGTAACTTTATACTTAAAGTCTAAAGGTGCATTAGAGTATGTGAATACAAGTCACATACATGATCTTGCAAAATTTATGTTTGGTTTTAGTATATTTTGGACATACTTATGGTTCTCTCAATATATGTTGATTTGGTATGCTAATATTCCTGAAGAAGTTACGTATTATATTACAAGAATCGAATTATATAATTTGCCTTTTTTCGGTGCAGTTGTAATGAATTTTGTTTTCCCATTATTAATACTAATTAATACTGACTTTAAACGAATTAGTTGGATTCTTGTTATGGCTGGAGTAGTCATATTGATAGGTCATTATTTAGACTTCTTTATTATGATTATGCCAGGTACTGTTGGTGATAGATGGTTTATTGGCATTCCTGAAATAGCTTCAGTTTTATTTTTCCTTGGATTATTTATTTTTGTAGTTTTTAATGCTATGTCTAAAGTTCCATTGTTACCTAAAAGAAATCCTTTCATTGATGAAAGTAAGCATTTCCATTATTAATATTTAAAGTAAATAACAGATGACAAGTTTGTTGGTAATTATAGTTTTAGTTTTATTAGCTGTTGCTTTATGGCAATTGACTAAAATATTCGACCTTACTCAAGTAGGAGCAAATCCTGATAGATCAGAGATAGCTACTGATGATGATAATAATGTGCAAGGTTATTTAATGTTTGGATTCCTAGCCTTTTTATATATCTTTTCAATCTACGGATTGTTTAAGTGGGGACCTTTAGTATTGCATACTCCGGCTTCTGAACATGGTTTTGAAGTGGATCGTTTAATGAACATCACGTGGCTACTTATATTTATAGTACAAGCTATTACCCAAGTTCTACTTCACTATTTTGCTTTCAAATACAGAGGAAATAAAGATAGAAAAGCATTATTTTTTGCAGATAATAATAAGCTAGAGCTTATATGGAGTGGTATTCCAGCGGTAGTTTTAGCGGGTTTAATTCTATATGGTTTATATGCATGGACAAATATTATGTTTGTTGATGAAGATGAAGACACCATAATTATTGAAGTTTATGCTCAACAATTTAACTGGAAAATTAGATATGCTGGCGAAGACAATGTTCTAGGTAAAGCTAATGTAAGATTAATTGAAGGCGTGAATAGTCTTGGTGTTGATATGGCCGATCCATACTCTCAGGATGATATTGTGGTAACGACAGAGTTGCATATTCCAAAAGGAAAGAAAGTACAGTTTAAAATGAGATCTCAAGATGTATTACACTCGGCTTATTTCCCTCATTTTCGTGCACAAATGAATGTTGTACCAGGAATGATAACTCAGTTTGCATTTACGCCGGTTTTAACCACTGCAGAATATAGAGAGCTTCCTTATATGATTGAGAAAGTAGCTCACATTAATGATTTAAGAGCTAAGAAAAGTGTTGGTCTTATTGCAAAAGGAGAAACTGCTCTTGACCCTTATGCCTTCGATTATTTATTGCTTTGTAATAAAATTTGTGGGGCTTCACATTACAACATGCAAATGAAGGTTATTGTCGATACTCCTGAAGATTACAAGAAGTGGTTAAGTGAGCAGGCATTATTAGTTAATCAAGTAAAAGATGCTAATGCAGCTCCTGCGGCGGTTGATGGTGATGTAAAGGCAGATTCTACTAATACCACTGATACAGCAACTGTTGCTAAAATGGCAATGAAATAATAATAGTAAGAAAATTTAAAGTAAAGATATATGTCAGCAGAAGGTCACGATCACGCAATGGATCACGAGCACGAACACCACCATAAACAAACTTTTATAACTAAATATATATTTAGTACAGATCATAAAATGATTGCCAAGCAATACTTGATTACAGGTATATTTATGGGGGTAATCGGTATATTGATGTCATTACTCTTTAGGATGCAATTAGCATGGCCTGAAGAATCATTTAAAATATTTAATGTATTACTTGGTGACAAATTTGCTCCAAATGGAGTTATGGCTAACGATATTTATTTAGCTCTTGTCACGATACACGGAACCATTATGGTTTTCTTTGTGTTAACTGCCGGATTAAGTGGAACTTTTAGTAATTTACTTATTCCACTTCAAATTGGTGCAAGGGATATGGCCTCTGGTTTTATGAATATGGTCTCTTACTGGCTGTTTTTTATATCAGCAGTTATTATGTTAAGTTCATTATTTGTAGAGGCAGGGCCTGCTTCATCAGGTTGGACAATATATCCGCCATTAAGCGCATTACCGCAGGCAATCCCTGGTTCAGGAACGGGTATGACATTATGGTTAATTTCTATGGCGATATTTATAGCATCTTCGTTAATGGGATCTTTGAATTATATTGTTACAGTAATAAATTTAAGAACTAAAGGTATGTCTATGACTAGACTACCGTTAACAATCTGGACATTTTTCGTAACTGCTATTATTGGAGTTGTTTCGTTTCCAGTGTTGTTATCAGCAGCTTTGTTATTAATATTTGATAGAAGTTTTGGCACATCATTTTTCTTATCTGATATTTATATCGCTGGAGAGGTTTTACATTATCAAGGTGGATCACCTGTACTATTTGAACACTTGTTTTGGTTTTTAGGTCACCCCGAAGTTTATATCGTAATTCTTCCTGCAATGGGAATAGTATCTGAGGTTTTAGCTACTAGTGCTCGTAAGCCCATATTTGGATATAGAGCAATGATTATTTCAACGTTAGCCATTGCATTTTTATCTACGATTGTTTGGGGTCACCACATGTTTGTTTCAGGAATGAATCCATTTTTAGGTTCTGTATTTACCTTTACCACTCTTTTGATTGCAATTCCATCGGCAGTAAAAGCTTTCAACTGGATTACTACTTTATGGAAAGGAAATCTACAGTTTAATCCTGCTATGTTATTCTCCATAGGGATGGTTTCTACCTTTATTACAGGCGGATTGACAGGAATAATTCTTGGAGATAGTACATTAGATATAAATGTTCATGATACTTATTTTGTAGTTGCTCACTTTCACTTAGTAATGGGTATATCGGCGTTATACGGAATGTTTGCTGGTGTTTACCATTGGTTTCCGAGGTTATATGGAAGAATGATGAACAAAAACATGGGTTATATCCACTTTTGGGTAACTGCAGTTTGTTCTTATGGAGTATTTTTCCCAATGCATTTTATAGGATTAGCTGGTTTGCCACGACGTTATTATACTAACACGAACTTTCCATTATTTGATGATTTACAAAATGTGAATGTATTGATTACAATGTTTGCATTGATAGGAGGTGCTTTCCAACTAATATTCTTGTATAACTTTTTCGTAAGTATTTTTTACGGTAAAAGATCAGTGCAAAATCCTTGGAAGTCCAATACATTAGAGTGGACAGCTCCTGTAGAACATATTCATGGAAACTGGCCTGGAGCTCTTCCTGAAGTTTATAGGTGGCCTTATGATTATAGCAACCCTCATCATGATGTTGATTTTGTACCACAAAACGTACCAATGAAGCCAGGTGAAGAAGTATTACATCATTAGTGCATTGATAAAATTTTTAAAATGCCTTTCAATTCTGAAAGGCATTTTTTTTTACATGTAACTTTACTTTATCTTTGTCTTATGAACGAAAATTTAGACCCTACTTCAAACGGTTTTAACACTGAGGAATTTGATCTTGAAAAAAAATTAAGACCGCTTTCATTTGATGATTTTGCAGGTCAAGATCAAGTATTAGAGAATTTAAAAATATTTGTTCAAGCTGCTAACCAAAGAAATGAGGCCCTTGATCACACCTTATTTCATGGCCCGCCAGGACTTGGTAAAACAACTTTGGCAAATATCCTTGCTAATGAATTACAAGTAGGAATAAAAATTACTTCAGGACCTGTCTTAGACAAGCCGGGAGATTTAGCTGGCTTACTTACCAATCTTGAAGAAAGAGATGTTTTGTTTATTGATGAAATACATCGTTTAAGTCCTATAGTGGAGGAATATTTATATTCAGCTATGGAGGATTTTAAGATTGACATTATGATTGAATCTGGTCCTAATGCTCGAACTGTTCAAATTAATCTGAATCCCTTCACTTTGATTGGAGCAACCACAAGATCTGGACTGCTGACCGCTCCTATGAGAGCACGTTTTGGAATTGCCTCTCGATTGCAATATTATACCACTGAATTATTAACCACAATTGTAGAAAGAAGTGCTGCTATTTTTAAAATGCCAATTTCAATGCAAGCTGCTATAGAAATTGCTGGTAGAAGTAGGGGAACACCTCGTATTGCAAATGCATTATTAAGAAGAGTACGAGATTTTGCTCAAATAAAAGGGAATGGTACAATTGACATAGAGATAGCAAGATATGCATTAAAAGCATTAAATGTGGATGCGCATGGCCTTGATGAGATGGATAATAAAATATTAAATACCATTATAGATAAATTTAAGGGTGGACCAGTTGGTTTATCAACCCTTGCTACAGCAGTTTCAGAAAGTAGTGAAACTATTGAAGAAGTTTATGAACCATTTTTAATTCAAGAAGGCTTTATTATGCGAACTCCTAGAGGTAGGGAAGTTACTGAAAAGGCTTATAAACATTTAGGAAAGGCAAATACCAACATTCAAGGAGGATTATTTTAAAATTATAATCTTTTTATTAGAAAAGATTTGTATCAAAAAATTTCTCGATTTTAATAGCTTGTTCGTGCTAAAACCTTAAATTATAATAGACTATTATTTCTAAACAGACATATACGGATTTTATTAAATCTGAGGCTAAGCGTCTTGGATTTTTATCGTGTGGAATATCGAAAGCAGGTTTTTTAGAGCAAGAAGCACCAAGACTTGAAAATTGGTTAAAAAACAATCAAAACGGCGAAATGAAATATATGGAAAATCATTTTGATAAACGATTAAATCCTACATTACTGGTAGATGATGCTAAGAGTGTTGTTTCGCTGCTATTAAATTACTACCCAGATCAATCGCAAAATGCTGATTCTTATAAAATATCTAAATATGCTTATGGTGAAGATTATCATTTTGTAATTAAGGATAAATTAAAAGAGTTTTTATTTTCAATCCAAGCACAGATAGGTGAAGTTTATGGCAGGGCATTTGTAGATTCGGCGCCAGTTTTAGATAAAGCATGGGCTGCAAAGGGAGGTTTGGGATGGATAGGAAAAAATAGTAATTTATTAACTCAAAAAGTAGGTTCGTTTTATTTTATCGCTGAACTTATAATTGATCTTGAATTAGAATATGATCATGCTGTTACAGATCACTGTGGAACTTGCACAGCCTGCATTGATTCGTGTCCTACACAAGCCATTGTTGCCCCTTATGTTGTAGATGGAAGTAAATGTATTTCCTATTTTACAATAGAGCTGAAAGAAAATATTCCTATCGAGATGAAAGGACGGTTTGATGATTGGGCTTTTGGTTGCGATGTTTGCCAGGACGTTTGCCCTTGGAATAAGTTTTCAAAACCGCATTCTGAGCCTTTATTTAATGCTAATGCAGAGATTTTATCAATGTCAAAAAAGGATTGGATCGATATAACTGAAGAAACGTTTAAAGCTGTTTTTAAAAACTCGCCACTAAAACGAGCTAAATTTCAGGGTTTAAAAAGAAACATTGACTTTTTAAAATAGTTTCATCACTTAAATTACTATCTTCATCGTCGAATCTCTAATAATCACACTTGTTTCTAGTTCTATCGTTCGTGGTTTAAAAGTTTTTCCCTCTTTATGACAGTTTATTTCTTCCAGTAACAAATTAAATGATTCAATTCCCATTTCTCGACTTGGTTGATCAACTGTACTCAATTTTGGTGTGAGTACTTGAGACATAAACCAATTACTAAATCCAATAACTGCTATTTGAGCTGGGATTTTTATATTTTTTTCATTAAGATAGGCTAAAACGCCTACGGCTACTAAATCAGTAATCGCAAAAATACCATCAATGTCGTTATGGTCGTTAATAATTTGCTCAGCAAAGGTTTTCCCTTCCTCGAAACTTACATTTTCGCATGTGTAAACTAATGATGAATCAAAAGAAATATTATTTTTTTCAAGTGCTTTTTTATAACCAATAAAGCGATCGACTGAATTTTGTGGATTTGCTGGTCCTCTAATGTGGGCTATTTTTTTACACCCCATATCAATAAGGTGTTGAACGGCATTGAAGGCTGCTTTCTGGTCATTGATAATAACCTTAGAACAATTTGACAATTTCGCAATCTTGTCAAACATCACGAACGGAATATTTCGTGAACAAATTTCTTTGATATGATCGTCATGGTTCGACTCATTGGAGAGGGACATAATAATTCCATCAACCCTTTTATTAATAAGCAATTCTACTTGCTTTTTCTCTAGTACTAAACTTTCATTAGATTGCAAAATTATTACTAGATATCCATTTTTTTCTGCTTCATCAATTATAGCGTTTACTACATTTGAAAAAAAGTGATGAACTAATTCTGGAACGATCAACCCAATTGTTTTTGACTCTTTAGTTCTCAAGTTTACTGCAAAACTATTGGGTGTATACTGAAGTTCGTGCGCAAGCTTTTTCACAGCTGCCTTTGTTTGCGCGCTTACATCAGGATAGTTCTTTAATGCTTTAGAGACTGTCGTGATTGAAATCCCTAATTTAGATGCAATTTCTTTAAGAGTAATGTCTTTCATAAATGAATTTTACGCAATTAATTGTTGAACTTTTTTGGATTATTAATTGACTATGAGTACTGTAAATTAAGTATTTCATTACAGGTATGGCAAGATATTCATTTTAATTTATTTATAATTGTTATTTTTCAAATCCTTGTATATTGAAGAATGATTATCACTAATTTGACCTTAAACACACGAATATTTAATTTTTTCATGTTGATTCTCTTTCAATAATGTGGGTTTCTATTTCAATTGATTTAAAAACGATGGGTGCGTTGTGTCTTTTTAATTTTATTTCATCAAATAAAATTATCGCAGATTGTTTGCCAATTTCAAATCCAGGTTGATTTATAGTTGAAAGTTTTGGAGTAACAATGCTTGACATAAACCAATTGCTAAATCCTAAGACGGCAATTTGGTTAGGTATAGAAATTCCAGTTTCATTGAAATACTTAATAATTCCAAAGGCTACTAAATCCGTTATGGCAAAAATTGCATCTATTTCAGGATGTTCAGCAATTACTTTTTTGGCGTTCTCATAGCCATCTTGAAAATCGGCATTATGATCACATAAGTAAACTAAGGATGAATCGTATTGAATGTTATTGTCCTCCAGCGCTTTTTTATATCCTAAAAATCGATCAATAGAATTCTGAGGCGTATAGGAACCTCGAAAGTGGGCAATTTTTTTGTAACCTTTATTTATCAGATAGCATACCGCATCGTAAGCCGCCTTTCGGTCATTAATACTCACTTTAGAACAATTAACTAATTTAGCAATCTTGTCAAAAAGCACTAATGGCGTCCCATGTGAAATTATAGTATTTAAATGTTTAAAATCGTCCGTTTCATTAGAAAGAGACATTAATATTCCGTCCACTCTTTTATTTAATAATAATTCAATTTGCTTTTTTTCGAATGCTAATTTTTCATTTGACTGTAAAATTATAACTAGATAATCTCTTTTCTCTGCTTCTGCAAGTACTCCTTTTATTACAATTGAGAAAAAGTCGTGCACAAGCGTTGGAATTATTAATCCGATGGTTTTAGATTCTTTTGTTCTTAAATTTACTGCAAAACTGTTAGGAGTATAATTCAATTGCTTAGCTAGATTTATAACTGCTTTTTTTGTAAGAGGGCTTACGTCAGCATATCCTTTTAAGGCCTTTGAAACGGTAGTTATTGAAATTCCTAACTGAGAAGCAATTTCTTTAAGAGTTGGATTATTCATATTATTCTCTAATCAATAAAAGCAAAATTTAGAAATATCTCAAAAACGAATTTACAATATATTGACAATACTTAACATATTTATAGTTGATTAAATAATTTCTAAATTAAAAACTATTGTGTACAATTTATTTTATTACTAATGTAAATAATTTTATTAAAATCATAAATGCTCGAAAACGTTTTCGAGTTATAATACTAGTGATATAGATGTGCAATAAGTTTTTTACAGATTATATTATTTATGTTTGAATTTAATAAATTAAATAATTCAGTTATGATATCAACTTATAAATATTTATTTTTCTTTCTCTTAATAGGCCCTCTAGTTTTTAGTCAAGCCAAATCAGACGAATGGCATTTATTAGCCACTTCAAGAGAAAATTATTATGGAGTATCTATGGCAAATGGCCAAATAGGAATTGTTACAGATGATACGCCGCTAAAAACCAAAGAAATTATTTTGAACGGTGTTTATGATGGAAGCCCTGAAAATGGTATTAGTAGAATTGTGCGCGGGATAGAATTTTTAAATCTGCGTTTGACTATTAATAACCAGGACATTAAATCGGATAATATTAGTAATTGGTCTCAAGTTGTCTCAATGAAAGAGGGAACAAGCACCACTTCATTTTCATTTAAAGATTTAGCGACTATTAATTACACAATTTTAGCTAACAGAGCGATACCATTTTCAGCAATGGCAATAGTTGAAATCACTCCGTCTAAAGATATAGAGATCAGTGCTAATAATTACATGACAGTTCCTGACGAATTGAAAGAGGCTAAAAGTCAGTTTCGTGTTCTAAAAGATAACCAATATTTGATGCCAGTTTTTGGTACTGTCGCTAAAACTCTAACGGGTAAGTATACAGTTGCCGCGTCCACTACATTTCTTTTTGATGGAGACAGTGAAGCTTTAAAGCAAACTAATAATGAAGTTGGTTTTACAAAAAAATTGAAAAAGGGAAAAAAATATCGTTTTGCTATAGCTGGAGGAATTTGTACTTCTAAGGATGTTACTGATCCTTTAAATGAATCTGAAAGACAACCCATTTATGCTTTACAAGAGGGAATTGATAAACTTTTAAATAGACATAAACAAGCTTGGGCAGAGTTATGGAACTCTGGAGATATCCAAATTGAAGGTGATCTTGATGCACAGCAACGCGTGCGTTTTGCGTTATATAATTTATATTCCTTTATTCGACCAGACACCAGACAAAGTATTGCACCGATGGGATTGTCGTCACAAGGGTATAACGGTCACATATTTTGGGATACTGAACTGTGGATGTATCCAACACTTTTGGCCATGCAACCTGAGATGGCAAAATCATGTTTAGATTATCGTTCAGATCGTTTACAAAAAGCAAAACAAAAAGCTTTTATTTATGGCTACAAAGGAGCTATGTATCCTTGGGAATCTGATGATACAGGTGAGGAAGCTACACCAACCTGGGCATTAACAGGTATTTATGAACAGCATATTACGGCTGATGTTTCGATCGCATTCTGGAATTATTATGCATACACACAAGATAAGGCTTGGTTAAAGAAAGAATGGGCAGTGCTCAAAGAAACAGCTGATTTTTGGGTAAGTCGTGTTGTTGAAAATCCGGATGGCAGTTTCTCAATCTTAAATGTTGTAGGCGCAGATGAGTACGCTCAACACGTGGATGATAATGCTTTTACAAATGCATCTGTAATTGAATCTTTAAAAAACACTATAAAAGCCGCCAAAATATTAAATGAGCCAATTAATCCAAACTGGATTACCATAAGTAACAAATTGTTAATTCATACTAAAAATGGTATAACTCAAAATTATAAAGGATACGAGGGACAAATGATAAAACAGGCAGATGTGAATTTGTTAGCTTATCCATTGAATGTGATCACCGATAAAGCACAAATTGAAAGAGATCTTGAATACTATGCCGAAAAAATTGATAAAAAAGATGGTCCCGCAATGGCATCTGGAGTTTTATCTGTTTTATATGCCCGTTTAGGCAATAGAGAGAAAGCTTATGATTATTTTGTAAAATCGTACTTGCCTAATAGTCGTCCTCCATTTGGAGTATTTTCAGAATCAGCAAATAGTAATAATCCATATTTTGCAACTGGTGCAGGCGCCATGTTACAAGCAGTTATCTATGGTTTTGGTGGTGTTGAATTAACAGATACAGGATTAAAATATAATAAAGGATTACTTCCAAAACAATGGAAATCTTTAAAAATTATCGGAATTGGAGTTGACAATAAAACAATAACCATAAAATAGACATTCAATTAAATTCAATTAATTATTTGAAGCTTTTATAATTAAGCTGCTGTATTCATTTATAGATGGTTTTCCATATAAATGGAAACATATAAAAAGCAATTGTTAATAGCTTAATTATTCAATAAGGTAACTTTAGCTATAATATAATTTATCAAAAAGGGAAAAGGTTTTAGTCAAATAATCTTAGGTCGTAAGTGTACATTAAAATCTCAAAGGAAGATTAAATGTATGCTTACGGCTTTTTGTATTTTATAACATACTCAATGTTAAGGCTGTTTACGAATTGAATTTCAGAACTTTTGAAATCTATTGTCCTAATAAATATATCATTACCCATAATCTTGTAACTATTTATTGCATTTTGAATAATTTGAATTAAAAAAAATCTCTTAATTGGTTTTGAATAAATTAATGTTGGAACTTAAATCTAGTATTATAATAAATTTAATTGCCTTTATTTATAGGTAATGAAATTTAAATACTAATTTTTTAAAGTATTAATAGTAAAATCGAAAACGTTTTCGATACTATAAAATCGTTATAGTAATAGAAATGCTAAATTTATCTTAATTTAATAGCTATGTTTGATCTTAGAATTAACAAACCATTTTAAAAAAAATATTAACTAACTTATTTATTACGTATGAAAAATAATCTAATAAAATACTTGGCAGCAGTCCTAGTGATGCTCTGTACAAGTGTGGCATACTCGCAAGATGTGTCCGGTACAGTATCTGACGGGAGTGGGCCACTTCCTGGTGCATCTATTCTAGTTAAAGGAACAAATATTGGAGCACAAACTGATTTGGATGGAAAATATACAATCAAAAATGTAGGTCAAAATGCTATTTTGATATTTAGTTATATTGGTCTAAAAACACAAGAAGTAAATGTAGCGGGTAGAAGCAATGTAAATATTACATTAGTGGAAGATTCTGCTGAACTAAAAGAAGTTGTAGTTATTGGATATGGTACTGTTAGAAAAAAGGATGCAACTGGAGCGGTTGACATTATCTCAGCCAAAAAGTTTGATAATGTAGCAGCTGTTAATCCAGGTTCTTTATTACAAGGAAAAGTTGCTGGTGTTCAAATCACATCATCAAGTGGTGAACCAGGTGCAGGTGTTTCAGTAAGAGTACGCGGAAATGGTACGCTTCGTTCTGGAAATGGACCACTGATTGTTGTTGATGGTGTGCCATTAGGTGGTGGTGATGTGTCATCAGGAAATGGTGATATAGGACTTGGAACATCTTCTGCAAAAGATCCATTGAGTTTCATCAATCCTAATGATATTGAAAGTATGTCAATATTAAAGGATGCTTCTTCTACAGCTATATATGGTGCAAGAGGTGCAAATGGTGTAATTATTATCACTACTAAAAAAGGTAAATCTGGACTACCTGAATTATCCTATTCAACATCCTATCAAATTTCGAATTTTTCATCTAAGTTTGATGTATTAAGTCCTGAAAGATTTGCAGAATTATCGCCAGCTAATAATAAAAATGGATCTTTTAAATGGAAAGATGCAATTTTACAGCAAGGCTCAACAATTAATCATGATTTAGCTTATTCTAGTTCTACTGAAAGATCAAATACTAGAGTTTCCTTAGGCTTAAATAACACGGATGGTATCGTGCGAAATACTGGACTGGATAAATATACTGCATCATTATTTAATTCAAATGATTTTTTTAACGATAAAGTTAAGGTAGAAACACGTTTATCATATTCTAATATCAAAGATCAACGAGGATTAATAACCAATAATGGTGGGTTTATTGGTAACTTAATTAGTTCCTCATTATATTGGAACCCAACATTAAATGTGTACAACAACGATGGTTCTTATTTCTTTAATGGAGATTCTTATCTAAATCCTGTTCAACTATTAAATTCATATTCTAATAAAGGTGATTTGAGTAAATTTTTGGGAAGTTTAACTACTACTGTAAAACTAACTAATGATTTGAAATATCAATTATTAGTAGGTATTGAAACTTCTAATTCACTAACTACTACTGAATTACTACCTACAATGATTATCCAAAATGTGGCTGTTGCTACAAATCCGGCAGATCAGAAACAATATAGAGGAATGGCCACTATTAGTTCAGATCAAAGGACAAATAAAACTATTGAGCATAACTTAACTTACAATAAAGATATTACAGCGGACATCAATATTAATGCTATAGTTGGTTATTCTTTTTATGATTATATGTCAAATGGTAACTTTACGTTAGGTAAAGGATATGCACCTTCTCAAACCAATTTAATAGATAATATCGAGGGAGGTATTCCCACAGAATTTAGAGCTAATTCATACAAAGGACAAACACAATTACAATCTGTTTTTGGACGAGCTTCTCTTGCATTTTATAATAGATTAAATGTAGACTTAACAGTAAGACGTGATGGATCGTCAAAAGCTGGTGATGGTAAAAAGTATGGTAACTTTCCTTCTTTAGGTTTAGGATATAAAATTTTTAGTGGAAATGAAGGACTCGTTAATGATTTCAAAATAAGACTTAATGTTGGTAAAACAGGTAACACTGAATTTCCGAGAAATTCATCTGTTGGTGTAATTCAGTATAATGGACCAGATTCATTTAATATTGTAAATAATGCCAATCCAAATTTAACATGGGAAACCTCTACATCTTATGGATTAGGAACTGATTTTACACTGATAAACAATAAATTATCGGGATCTTTAGATTATTTTATAAAAGACACTGAAAATCTTATCGTGGGTGTACCTTCAACTTCAGGACAACCATCTCCACAAGGGATTAAATTTAAAAATTTAGATGGAAATTTAATAAATAAAGGAGTAGATTTCGGTTTGAATTTAAATGCGATTAACAGTGAAGATTTAACTTGGGATATTTCAGCAAATATGGCTTTTTTGAGTAATGAAGTTAAAAACTTAGGTTCAACTAATGTTTTTGAAGCAGGAAATGTTGATGGTCAAGGTCTTTCTGGAGCATTCATCCAAACAATTAAAGACGGTTCACCATTATACGCTTATGAATTAAATCAGTTTAAAGGATACAATACAGCTGGAGAATCTGAATTTATTAATCCAGATGGTTCCATAGTTAATTCGCAAAACGCTAAAAAAGTTCTTACTGACAAAACGCCATTACCTAAAACAACTGTTGGTTTTTCTACAAGTGTATCTTATAAACAAATAGATATTTCAACTTCATTATATGGTTCATTTGGTCATTACATATATAACAATACGGATAATGCTACGTTTTTCAAAAGTGCTTTCGGTGGTAAAAATTCTACTGAAACCGCTGCAACTTCAGCACAATCTGCAGCTGACATAAACGGTCCTTCTACTAAATATTTAGAAAAAGGTGATTTCTTAAGATTAAACAATTTAACAGTAGGATATACTTTTAAGCAAGGAGCTACTTTAGAGCGTTTTTATATAAAATCAGCTCGTTTTTATGTTAATGGTTCTAATTTATTCGTAATTACTAAATACTCGGGATTTGATCCTGAAGTAGATAGTGATAAATCAAGAAATGGAATTCCCTCTGCAGGAATTGATTATTATTCATATCCTAAAGCTAGAACATTTGCTTTAGGTCTTAATGTAACATTTTAACAATTAAAAAAATGAAAAAAAATAATTTTATAAAATACCTGCTTTTTACTGGAGTAGTAGTTTTTGGTGTAAGTTGCACCGATCTAGACGAACGAATTATCGACGGTACTGACATTGCTAAAGCCGATCCAGATGCTATATTAACATCAGCATACAATGGATTGAGAGCATTTCAAGCACAGGATAAAATGTTTGCTTTGAACGAAGTTTCAACTGATATTATGATGGTGCCTACCCGAGGTGGGGATTGGGATGATAACGGGGAATGGAGATTAGATCATTCTCACAACTGGACACCAACAAGTAGAGAAGGAAGCCAATCTTGGGACGCAATGTTGACTAGCGTTTATAACTGTGATTTAGCTTTGGCTATTACGGGGATTTCTCCACAAAAGAAAGCGCAGGCTTTGTTTTTAAAAGCATTTTATTACTATAATGTAATTGATTTTTATGGACAAGTGCCATACCGAGAAGCGGGTAGTTCTCCAGATGATTTTCCTAAAGTTTGGGATTCACCTACAGCTACAGCAGCTATTATTGCAATGTTAAATGAAGCCTTGCCTAATTTAGCTGAAAAAGGTTCGGATCCTGCAGTGGCTAATAAAGATGCAGCACGTTTCTTATTAGCAAAAATTTATATGAATAAAGCTGTATTTGATTCTCCAACTCATACTGGTTTTAATGCAAATAATGTTGCCAATATGAATGAAGCAATTAAATATATTGATCAAATAACTGCTGCAGGAAAAACTACTCTTGCTTCGGATTATTGGGACAATTTTAAACCTACAAACCATACATCACCAGAAGTGATCTTTACTTCAAAGAATATTAATGGAGTGGCAATGGGGCCAGTTAATACAAGGTGGTTTATGGGAGCTCATTATAATCAAACACCAGGCGGATGGAATGGATTTTCAATATTAGGAGAATTTTACGATACATTTAATCCAAATGATCGTAGAATTAAGAATGATGATGCTGGTATTATCTCTACTTTTGGAAACCCATTGGGCATGCAAATTGGTCAACAATATGCTCCTGGCGGAACAACTAAATTAAAGGTTAGAGAGCAAGCTGGAGGAGGAGATTTGATTTTTGATAAAGATTTACCTGCTTCTCAAATTATTTCGGTAAGTAAGTTAGAAACAGCTGGAGTTCGTCCTCAAAAATATATTCCAGATGCTTCTAATATTGATAAACCTGAAAATGATTACGTTTTATTTAGATACGCTGATGCATTATTAATGAAGGCAGAGGCGCTAGCTCGAGGTGGTGCTGCAACTGGTGTAAGTCCCACATCAGCAACGGCTGTAGCAACATTATTAAGTGGTCGTTCAGGAATTACTACCGTTACAGACTTAAGTACGCTGGCTGGAATTTTTAAAGCTAGAGGAAATGAGTTATGGTTAGAAGGATGGAGAAGAAACGATATGATTCGTTTTGGTAATTATACAACGGCAAGAAGAACGATGTCTAATACCGATGCATACCGTGTATTAATGCCTATTCCTGCACCTGCACTAATAAATCCAAATATTAAACAAAATCCAGGTTACTAAAAATATATTTATAATTTAATATTTTTGAGTTAGTCATAAAGAGGGTATTTACTACCCTCTTTATTGTATAATTAATTTAAAGTTTTCTAAAAAATATTAAATAAATTACACATTCAAATCTATCTACTTATTTACCTAAAATGCCACTTGATTCTATGACAAAACATTTTGTGCTACTAGCATTTATCTTCTTTTTCTTTTCAGGTTGTTCTAAAGAAAATGCAGCAAATAAAGACACCTTATTTTCCAAATTAGAGTCTTCAGAAACGGGGATTAATTTCTTGAATGAAGTGAAAGATAACGCAGATATGAATATAATTAAATACCGCTTTTTTTATAATGGCGGCGGTGTAGCTATTGGGGACATAAACAATGATGGACTTGCTGATGTTTATTTAACTTCAAATCTGGGGAAAAATAAATTGTATTTAAATAAAGGAAATTTCAAATTCGAAGATATTTCAAAAAAAGCAGGTATTGAAGGCACTAAAATTTGGTCTGCTGGAGTAGTAATGGTCGATATTAATGCGGATGGATTACTTGATATTTATGTGTGTAATGCTGGTAATAACAAAGGAGACAAACAAAAAAATGAGCTGTTTATCAATAATGGCAATAGTACTTTTACCGAGAGAGCAGAAGAATACAATCTTGATGATGACGGCGTCACTATTCATGCGGCATTTTTTGATTATGATAAAGATGGCGATTTAGATGTATACCTCTTAAATAATAGTTTTATCCCCGTGAGTAGTCTTAATTATTCTAACAAACGGGAGTTACGGGAAAAAGATTGGCCAATTGCTGACGATCTAAAAGTTGGTGGTGATAAACTATTTCGAAATGATAATGGAAATTTTGTTGATGTTAGCGAACAAGCAGGAATTTATGGCAGTCTCATAGGCTTTGGTCTTGGCGTTACGGTAGGCGACGTAAACGGAGATTTATATCCAGATATTTATATTTCTAATGATTTTTATGAAAGAGATTATTTATACATAAATAATAAAAACGGAACCTTTACTGAGAAAATTGAGGGATGGACATCGCATATCAGTCAATCTTCTATGGGAGCTGATATGGCGGATATAAACAATGATGGAAAGCCTGATATTTTTGTAACGGATATGTTACCAGAACCCGATGAACGATTAAAACTGACTACAAATTTTGAAAGCTATGATTTATTTATGCGAAAAATAAATATGGATTTCTATTATCAGTACATGCAAAGCACCTTACAAATTAATAATGGTGAAGATAAATTTATTGAAATAGCAAATTATGCGGGCGTATCAAAAACGGATTGGAGTTGGGGCGCATTACTTTTTGATATGGATAATGATGGATACAAAGACATTTATGTGAGTAATGGTATTTATAACGATTTAACTAATCAAGACTTTGTTGATTTTTTTGCAAACCAATTTCTACAAAAAATGGTTGCTACTGGTGTAAAAGAGGATGTTCAGAAAATTATAAGTAAAATGCCCACCACACCAATTGTTAATTATGCTTTTAAGAATAATAAAAACTTAACTTTTACTAATGAAGCTGTAAAATGGGGTTTCGATACACCAAGCTTCTCAAATGGCGCCGCGTATGCCGATTTAGATAATGATGGTGATTTAGATTTAATTGTCAACAATGTTAATATGGAATCATTTGTATATCGCAATAATGCTGAAAAAAATAAAAATAATCACTTTGTTAAAGTAAAACTAAAAGGAGATAAAAAAAACACTTTTGGCGTAGGAAGTGTAGTTCAGTTGTTTTCAGGTAAAGAAATTTTACGTCAAGAATTGATCCCTTCAAGAGGGTTTCAATCTTCGATTGATTACATAATGACTTTTGGAATTGGAACAAAAAAAATAGATTCCCTGCAAGTAATTTGGCCAAATGGGAAATATCAAATTATAAATAAGGTAGTTAGCAATTCGACGTTTAATTTAAATATTTTAGATGCTAAAAAAGATTATGTTCTAAAAAACAAAACTGTTAAGCCACTTTTTGTAGAAAAAAAATCACCATTTTTAGCACACAAAGAAAATGAATATAGTGATTTTGATTATGAGGGATTAATTTCTAAAATGCTTTCTAAAGAAGGACCATCACTTGCAGTTGCTGATGTTAATGGTGATGGAAATGAGGATATCTATGTTGGCGGAGCTAGAGGACAGTCTGCAAAAATATACTTGAACAAAGGAAATGGAAATTATATTATTACAAATCAAAAAGATCTAGAGATGGATTCGCTTTTTGAAGATACAGCAGCGGCTTTTTTTGATGCTGATCAGGATGGTGACATTGATTTACTGGTGGGTTCAGGTGGAAATGAAAAAGAGGATCAAAAAAATTATATAAACCGACTTTATTTAAATAATGGAAAAGGTGTTTTTGTAAAAAGTAAAACAAGTATTCCAACGACAAATAATAATGTAGCGGTAATTGCGGCAAATGATTTTGATAATGATGGCGATATTGATGTGTTTATAGGAAGCCGAAGCGTTCCAGGCGTTTATGGAATAGATCCAGAACATTTATTATTAGAGAATGATGGTAAAGGAAATTTTATAAATGTATTGGATAAGAAAGCTTTTAAAATTAATGCTGTAGGAATGATAACTGATGCAATATGGGAAGATATTGACAATGATTCCAAAAAAGATTTAATTCTAGTAGGAGATTGGACAACACCCATGATCTTTAAAAACAATGGAAGACGATTGGTTGAATATAAATCCAATCTAAGTAATTATTCTGGTTTTTGGAACGCTGTGGCTTGTGTAGATTTAAATAATGATGGAAAAAAAGATTTAGTTTTTGGAAATCAAGGAACAAATATGCCTTACAAAGCAACTAAAGGAAATCCTCTGAAATTGTTTATTAATGATTTTGATAATAACGGAACTATAGAACAAATAGCAACGCGAACTATAGACGGCAAAGATTTACCCATTAATTTAAAGCAAGAACTAGGTAAACAAATCCCGTCAATTAAAAAGAAAAATTTAAGTTATACAGACTAT
The DNA here is from genome assembly GCF_035985025.1 of Flavobacterium sp. PL11. Lineage (NCBI taxonomy): Bacteria > Pseudomonadati > Bacteroidota > Flavobacteriia > Flavobacteriales > Flavobacteriaceae > Flavobacterium > Flavobacterium sp. PL11. The sequence goes on along the minus strand of NZ_JAXCIA010000001.1, from coordinate 41,541 downwards.
GCCAGGAAGACGTTTCAGGAATTATTTGCTAAAGATGTCATTGACAATTCCATACAAAAAACGGTAAATACTCAAGAAAGTGTTGTGGCTATTAATAAAGGAAATGGAAAGTTTGAGATTACGGCGCTCCCAAAAGAAGTTCAATTTTCATGTGTTAATACAATTAGTACAATGGATATAAATAATGATGGCATTTTAGATTTAATATTGGGCGGAAACCAGTATTCATTCAAACCACAATTTACGAGACTTGATGCTAATTATGGCAGTGTACTTTTAGGGAGTAAAAAGGGAAATTTTTCATGGATGCCCAATAATAAATCAGGTTTTTATATTAACGGTGAGGTAAAAAAAATTAGGGTGATCAAAGACAAGAATAAAACGGTGTCAATACTAGCGGTAATTAATAATAATGTTCCTAAAATATTCAGACGCAATGAATAATTTTTTTATAATAGGATTAGTTTCATTACTTGTTATAAGTTGTTCCAAAAAAGAAGAACTCCTTTTTCAAAAATTATCATCGGATGAAAGTAATATTACATTTAATAATCAATTAGTAGAATCTAAAAACATATCTATTTTAGATTATCTCTATTATTATAATGGAGGCGGAGTAGCGCTTGGAGATATAAATAATGATGGTTTAGTTGATATTTATTTTACATCGAATCAGGGAGAAAATAAATTATACCTAAATGAAGGAAAAAATAAATTTAAGGATATTTCTAAAGAAGCTGGTGTTAAAGGTTCAAGTGATTGGAATTCTGGAGTGGTGATGGCTGATGTAAATGGAGATGGATACTTAGATATTTATGTTTGTGCTGTTGTAGGCATCAATGGTTTTGAAGGCAAAAATGAGCTTTTTATAAATAATAAAAATAAAACATTCACTGAAAGTGCAGCAGAATATGGATTAGATCTAGATAATTATAGTTCGTCAGCCGCTTTTTTTGATTATGATTTAGACGGTGATTTAGATATGTATTTGCTAAATCATGCAGTGCATTCAGAATCTTCTTTTGGGAATGCAAATAGCAGGAGCAAAAGAAGTTATGAATCGGGGGATAAATTATTTCGGAATGATAATGGGAAATTTGTAGATGTAAGCGAGCAAGCAGGAATTTTTGGCGGTGCAAATGGGTATGGATTGGGACTGGCTGTTGCCGATTTTAATTTAGACGGTTATCCAGATATTTACGTTGGAAATGATTTTCATGAAGATGACTATTATTATTTAAACAATGGAGATGGAACTTTTACAGAAAGTTTAAAACAATATTTTGGGCATACTTCAAGATTTTCCATGGGTGTTGATGTAGCTGATGTAAATCACGACGGCTTTCCAGATATTTTGAGTTTAGATATGCTTCCTGAAGACGAAAAAGTGTTAAAATCTTCACTGGGAGATGATAATGTGCAAATGTTGAAAATGAGAACTGAGAAATTGGGCTATCATTATCAATATACAAGAAACATGTTGCAAATAAATCAAGCAGGCAATCACTTTACAGAAACGGCATTGTTAAGTGGAATTGCAGCTACAGATTGGAGCTGGAGTACATTATTTGCCGATTATGACCAAGATGGTGAGCAAGATATTTTTATCAGTAATGGAATTCTCAAGCGTCCAAATGACTTAGATTATGTAAAATACTATTCTAATGATAAAATTAAAACTAAAATCAGCACTACAAAGTTGTTAGATAAAGAAGCTTTGAGAAAAATGCCCAGTGGTAATGTAAATAATTATATTTTTCAAGGAGGTGCTGATCTACAATTTAAAAATCGAACCACGGACTGGATTGAAAATGACACTATAATTTCAAATGGTAGCGGATATGCTGATATAGATAATGATGGAGATCTAGATGTAATTACTAATAATACAAATGCAGTAGCATCGCTTTACATTAATAAGACAGATGCGACATCAAATTTTTTAAAAATCAAATTACAATTTAAAGGCAAAAACAGCTTTGGAATAGGTGCAAAAGTAATTTCTTATTCTAACGGGAAAAAGCAGTTTAAAGAATTACAAACTACAAGAGGATTTCAATCGTCATCAGAGCCAATGATTCATTTTGGGTACGGAAAAATAAAACAGATTGATTCCTTAGTAGTAATATGGCCAGACAAGACTTATCAATCATTAAAAAATGTTAAAACTAATAAAACGCTAACAATTAGCGCAAACACGAAGCGACGCGTTTTTGATTATTCGACCTTGCATCCTACTATTTTACCTGTTTTTAGCAAAGTGAAAGAAAATCTAGGAATCGACTTTACCCATAAAGAAAATGATTTTGTAGATTTTAATGCTCAAAAATTAATTCCATATCAACGTTCTGACCGAGGTCCAGCAACTGCCATTGGCGACTTAAATGGTGATGGGAAGGAGGATATCTTCTTTGGAGGTTCACAAGGAAAACAAGCGGTTATTTATTTTCAAAATGGAAATGGATTTTCTAAAAAAGTATTTAGTACAATCGTTTCAGATTCTATTTATGAAGATGCATCAGCAGTAATAAATGATTTTAATGGAGACAAGGAAAATGATATAATGGTGGCCTCAGGAAGCGGACAATATGCAGCTGACTTAATTCATAGATTTTATTTGGGAAAGACCTTAAACAAAAGTATTTTCCCAGATACACAAGCGATGAATGCTTCTGTAATCAAAGCTTTTGATTATGATAAAGACGGCGATTTAGATTTATTTATTGGAAATAACTCTAAATACAATAGTTTTGGGCGTATGCCTAATTGCTATTTATTGAATAATAACAAAGGGGTGTTTTCGATTGTTCAAAATAAAACATTTGAAAAAATAGGAATGCTTACCGATGCTGTTTTTACTGATTTTAATAATGATGGAACAATTGATATAATTGCTGTAGGTGAGTGGATGAAGCCGACTTTTTTTGCTAATAAAAATGGAAAGTTTACTAATGTTACTACAACTGTATATCCAGAAAAAAATAATGGATTGTGGCAATCGTTAATTGCATTTGATATAGATCAGGATGGTGATTTAGATTATTTAGTAGGCAACTGGGGATTGAATTCCAAATTCAAAGCGACTCAAAATTTCCCAATGAAGATGTACTATGATGACTTTGATGCTAATGGTACTTTTGAAACCATCGTAGCTATAGAAAAGAATGGTAAATATTACACTACGGCGGGTTTAGATGAATTGGCAGAGCAGTTTAGCGGCATGCTTAAAAAGAAATTTAATAGTTATAAATCATTTGCTGGAAAAACTCTCGAGGAAATTTTTGATAGTAAAATGTTAGAGAATGCTAAGTTGTATGAAGTGCATAATCTAAAATCGGGTTACTTAAGGAACGATAGTGGAAAATTTACTTTTGTAGCTTTTTCTAATAAAATGCAAGTAGCACCGATAACTAGTTTTGTTAAATCTAATTTTGATGCAGATGATAAAGAAGAAGTGTTTGCCGCTGGAAATTACTTTGGAGTTGCGCCTTATCACAGTAGATTTGATGGATTCTCTGGAGCATTGATTAAAACAAATAAAACTATTTATTTAGGGTCTCAAATAGGAATTGATCTTACTCAAAAAGCGGTAAGACATCTTAATATCATTACTGTTAATAATAAGAAATATTTGTTAGTGACAATCAATAATAAGAAAGCAGAGCTATATGAAATGCCTTCAATTAAACAATGATTTCATTATAATCAAAAAAATAATTAGAAAGATGAATGCTAAGATTTTTCTTATAGGAATAATTATGATGTTATTCACTTCTTGTAAAAAAGAGGCTCCAATAAAGATCACAGCAGATGATTTTTGCGCAGCTGTTGATACCGTTACTTGGATTATGGTTCATGATATTTTTTCGCCTCCGGTAGCAAGTAGGGTATATGTTTACCCAAATATTGCAGCGTATGAAATTATTGCTCAAAACAGTAAGGAATATGAAAGCTTACAAGGGCAACTAAACGATTTGACACCTATCCCAAAATTAGATCCTAAAAGTGGCGTAAATCAAAGACTGGCTGCGATTATAGCTCATCTAGAAATCAGTAAGCAATTGCTGTTTTCAGAGGATATGATTGAGAAATACCGCGATAGTTTATATATTAAATGGGAGGATGAAAATAAAAGCGAATTTTTGATGTCAAAAGACTATGCGTTTAAAGTAGTAGATCATATTAATAAATGGATGGATAAAGATAGGTATAAACAATCGAGAACATTTGCTAAATATTCGGTTTACTCTGATCGTCAGGATCGCTGGCAACCAACTCCTCCATCCTATATGGATGCAGTGGAACCAAACTGGAAAGTAATAAGACCGCTAGTTATGGATTCATCTTCCCAATTTAAACCTGTAGCACCTTATCCTTTTTCTACCGATAAAAATTCATCATTTTATAAAGAAGCAAAAGAAGTATATGATCTTGGAAATAGTATCACTCAAGAATTACTCGCAATGGAAAATGCAAAAAGCGATAAAATTCCGGAGAAATCTGCCATTGCAAGCTTTTGGGACTGTAATCCTTATGCTACAGTGATTCAGGGACACATGATGTTTGCAAAAAAGAAAAATACGCCTGATGCGCATTGGATCAATATTGCAAAAATTGCATGTAAAATGACTAAAACTGATTTTGAGACAACGGTTTATATAAATACATTAACATCTATTGGAATATTTGAAAGTTTTATTAGTTGCTGGGATGAGAAATTTAGAAGCAATGTCGTGCGTCCTGAAACCTATATTAATAAATTTATAGATGAGGGATGGATGCCTCAATTGCAAACACCTCCTTTTCCAGAATATTCCAGCGGGCATTCAGTCGTTTCGACCTGTTCAGCGGTTATTTTGACTTCGATTTTTGGAGATAATTTTGCTTATATTGATGACTCTGAAATTCCTTTTGGTTTACCTGAGCGAAGTTTTACCTCGTTTAATCAAGCTGCTTCCGAAGCATCAATTAGCAGGTTATATGGCGGTATTCATTATAGAGCCGCTATTGTAAATGGTATCGATCAAGGAAGAAATATAGGCAATTATGTGGTAAGCAAGTTGAAAATGAAAAAAAAGAATGAGCAAAAAAAATAAAATTATACTTGTAGTAATTAGTGTTTGTAGTCTGTTTTTAGTTTGGTATTTACTTATTAAAAAAGAAGATTATTGTATTTCGTTTACAGTAAAAACAGCTACCGGTACTGTCTTTCAAGGATTGCAAGAGTGGAAAAGTGTTGAAACTTTAACTAGTAATGAAAAATATACCATTCTTGAAAAAAGAAATTTTGATTTTATAAAATATGAGTTATCAGGTAAAAATATTAAAATGGACTATTCTTGGAAGATTTCCTCCATTAATGATTCCATTACAAAAGTAGAAGTAGGTATAAAAGATTATAATAATAGCATCTATAATAGAATATCGGTTCCTTTTTTTGACACTCCATTCAAACTGGAACAAATAAAAAAAATCAGTGATTTTAAAGAAGGTTTAATAGAACATTTAAAAAATTTTACTCTAAGTGTTGATGGAGAAGGTACTTCTGAAGAAGTATTTGTTGCTTATATCAGTTTAAAAAGCGTTATGCAGCAGAAAGCGCAAAGTATGATCGCCAATAATGCTGACATAACTGGATTTTTAATAAGTAATGGAATTAAAATCATTGGTAAACCTTATGTGCAAATTACAAAATGGGATTTAGACAAAGAAACAATCGATTTTGATTACTGCTTTCCAGTTGATAAAAATGTAAAAATCGTTCAAAATAAGTTCGTTAAGTTTAAGAAACTTCCAGCTATTAAGGGATTGACAGCGACTTATTATGGTAATTATAGAACTTCAGATAGAGCTTGGTTTGCACTTATTGATTATGCAAATAATCACGGATATAAATTGAATAAAATGCCTAGAGAAAATTTTTTAGCTAATCCATTTAATGGTGGAGACGAAATGGAATGGGAGACGAAGATAATTATACCGTATGCGATTAAATAACAATATATAGCGAGAATTTATTATATCGAAAACGTTTTCGTCTTTATCGAAAACGTTTTTGTTGTTATTCTATTTTTTATTGGGAATTTTAAATTTAATTTTAGAAATAATTAACAAATGAACCAACTAATATGAACTTAAAAGTAAAATTGAGTTTTTGGCAGATTATCAATATGAATGTTGGTTTTTTTGGAATTCAGTATAGTTTTGGTTTACAACAAAGCGCTGTAAATCCTATTTATGATTTTTTACATGCCAGTCCAGATCAAATTCCAATTTTAAATTTGGCAGGGCCGTTAACAGGTTTAATAATTCAACCTATAGTAGGTGCTATGAGTGATAAAACATGGCATCCGCGATGGGGAAGACGCAAGCCATTCTTTTTTATTGGTGCAATAATTTGTAGTATAGCATTATTTATATTTCCCTTTAGTAGCTCATTGTGGATGGCAGCAGGTTTACTGTGGATTTTAGATGTAGGTAATAATACGGCCATGGAACCGTACCGCGCATTTATAGCAGATACATTAGACGAGGAACAGCAGCCTATGGGTTTTCAGGCTCAAAGTTTTTTTACAGGATTTGGACAATTTTTAGCTTATATTTCTTTATTTCTGTTTCCCATTGTATTTGTTGGATATACTGGTTCGTTACCCACTTGGATCTACGCTTCCTTTTTTCTAGGAGGAATTCTTTCAGTTACTTCAATATGGTGGAGTATGAGAAAAATAAAAGAAATTCCCCCAACTGCGGCAGAATTAGCACTCTTAAAAGCAGAACCTTTAAATGTTTTTTCGCCATTTATCGATATTTATAAAGCGGTATTAGATATGCCAAAAGTTATGTGGCAACTTTTTTTAGTGTATTTGTTCCAATGGTATGCAATGATGTGCTACTGGCAAAATAATTCAAAAAGTATTGCATTATCCGTTTGGGACGTGACGCCAAAAAATGCTGTGGGGTATGAAAAGGCGGTAGAATGGAATGGATTAATTGGCGCGTTTGGTTTTATAGTAACTTTTTCTATTGCTTTTTATTTAGCAAAATTGGCTAAAAAATTTGGAGCAAAATTGGTACATTTTGTCTGTCTTTTGCTTGGTGCCACTTCCTTTTTATTTTTCCCAACTGTCCAGAATCAATATTTATTTTTTGCAGTGATAATAGGATACGGCATTGCTTGGGCTAGTATGATGGGAATTCCATACTTAATGGTAGTTGCAGTCATTTCAAAAGAAAGATACGGCGTATATATGGGAATTATAAACATGATGATTGTAATTCCTATGATCATTCAAAATCTCTCATTTGGATATATTTTGAGAAATTTTTTAGACAATGATCCACGTCAAGCGATAACTTTTGCAGGCGTATTACTATTGATTGGTGCTTTTTGCACGCTTTTAATTCACGCTAAAAACGTATCAAGAACAGCATGAAAGACGATATAAATTATAGAAAAGCAATAGAATTATTGCAAAAAGTGTCATCTCCTGAAGGTTTTTTGGCTAGTGCAAATAATATTTCAAATTACAAACGAGTTTGGGCTCGTGATGGAGTAATTTGCGGATTAGCTGCTTTAGCTTCAGGAGATAAGCAACTGATAGAAACATTTCGAGTAACATTAAAAACATTAGCTGACAACCAACATATAAATGGAACTATTCCATCTAATGTAATGACAAATGGTAAAGAAGTTGAGGTGAGTTATGGAGGTTTAGCGGGCAGAGTTGATGCTGTAACTTGGTTTATTGTTGGAGTTTGTCAATATGCTTATTACACTAATGATTTGGCGTTTGTGGCAAAATATAACGTTCATATTGAAAAATGTTTTGCATTACTCGAAGCATGGGAATTTAATAATAAGGGATTGCTCTATGTGCCACTTTCAGGAAATTGGGCCGATGAATATATTACAGATGGCTATGTTCTTTACGACCAATTGCTACGAGTTTGGGCACTTAAAAGTTATAATTATTTTTTAGAGGACAAATCTATAGCGACTAAAATTGAAACGATTATAGAACAAATAGAAATCAATTTTACGTCAGATGCTGGCGGAGATAAATACCACCAAAGGGCGTACAATGAAATAGAGATTCGAGATTTTATGCCGTGTTCCTTTTCTCCGGCAGGATACAAAATACAGTTTGATGCATTTGCTAATTCATTGTCACTGTTTTTAAACATCGGATCTGATGATTTTCAAGATGAAATTGTAAAGTATTCGCTAAATCTCAAAAACGAAATGAAATTGAAGCTCTTGCCTGCTTTTTGGCCTCCAATTTTTGAAACTGATTTAGATTGGAATCTACTCAAAAATAATTGTAAATATGAGTTTAGGAATTTTCCTTTCGAATTTCATAACGGCGGTAGTTGGTCAATGGTTAACGGATTTTACGGTTTGGCACTTCTCTCAAAAGGAAAAATTACAGAAGCTTCAGAAATACTTGATGCTTTAAATTTCGTAAATGCCGTTGCCGATTTTAGTTTCTATGAAAACTTTAATAGCAATACTACAGAGCCTAATGGTGTTGCTTTTTGTGCTTGGAGTGCTGCCGCAGCTGTTCTATTACACCAGAGCTTATATAATAATTTTAAATTTTTAGTTTAATTGGAAAAGACAATAGATATAGTTTGTGTAGGCGAAGTATTGATTGATTTTATTGGTCATGAAATGAATGCATCTATAGATAAAACAAAGGATTACCATAGATTATTAGGTGGTTCACCAACAAATGTTGCGGTAAATGCCGCACGTTTGGGTTTAAAATCAGTTTTAGTGGCGACTTGTGGCAATGATGGCTTGGGCGAATACATTATTAGGAAATTGAAGTCCAATAAAGTAGATACTTCACACATTAGAAAATCAGAGAATCACCCGACTTCTGTAATATTTGTTTCAAAATCTACCAGTACGCCAGATTTTATTCCTTATCGAGAGGCAGATTGTCAAATCCAGCCACATCAAATCACTGAGGATTTATTGAAAAGTGCTAAAATATTTCACACTACTTGTTTCGCTTTAAGCAAAAACCCAGCGCGAAGTACAATAATAGAAAGCGCTAGACAAGCAAAGGCATTAGGATTGCAAACCAGTATTGACGTTAATTTTTCAGAAAAAATTTGGCCAGATCGAGATGAAGCAAAACAATTTTTACAAAATTATTTAGCCACTAATCCATTAGTTAAAATTAGTGAAGATGATTGTTTTCGTTTATTTACTGAGGTCAAAACTGATGATTTTATTTTTAAATATTTCCATGATATGGGTGCGATAACTATTTGCTTGACAAAAGGGAAAGATGGTGTTGTATTGTCTAATGTTGAAAGTGGCATTTACAATCAAAAAGCGTTGCCAGTTGCTGTTATTAAAGATACCACAGGCGCGGGAGATGCTTTCTGGACTGGATTTTTATATGCGCATTTATCTAAAAAATCATTTGAAGAAACAGTTACAATCGCGCAAAAATTGGCAGTGCTTAAACTTCAGTATGTAGGTAGATTGCCAGATGACATCGATATTGAAAAATATTTAAAGACAAATTTAAACTAAACTATGAAAAAAAGCACAGTTAAACTCGCAATGTATCTCAATTACTTTGTGTTTGCAATTCTTTTAAATAGTGTGGGGATTGTAATTTTAAAAGCACAAAAAAATTATGGTGTAGATGAATTGCAAGCAAGTGTTTTAGAGGCTTACAAGGATTTACCGATCGCTATCGTTTCTTTTTTAATAGCTTCATTTTTACCGAGAATAGGTTACAAGAAAGCAATGCTTATTGGTTTAGCGTTAGTTTCGATAGCTTGTATCACTATGTATTTTGGAAATTCTTTTGATACGGCAAAAATACTTTTTGCCACCGTTGGCGTTTCTTTTGCTTTAATAAAAGTTTCCGTTTATTCTCTTATTGGAACAATAACTAAAAATCAACAAGAGCATAATAGTTTAATGAGTAGCATTGAGGGCGTGTTTATGATAGGAATTGCGTTAGCCTATTTTTTGTTTCCGGCGTTTAATTCTGCTGGAAATCCTGATGCATGGTTGAATGTTTATTGGCTTTTAGCTGCAATTTCATTACTGTCTTTTGGCTTTTTATTTTTTACTAAATTCGAAAATCAAACGGAAATACCTGGTGTTGATTTAGCAGATGATTTTAAGCAAATGTTTAAGTTATTTGCAAAATTATTAACCATAGTTTTTGTTATCAGTGCGTTTTTGTTTGTAATGATTGAGCAAGGAATCATGTCGTGGCTGCCTACTTTTAATAGCAAAGTTTTACATCTACCTGAGAACATAAGCATAATGATGGCAAGTATACTAGCAATTTCTCTAGCTGTAGGAAGGCTTTTAGCTGGTGTTATTACAAAGCGAGTAAGTTGGATTTGGGTTTTAAGTGTTTGTATTATAGTAGCCATGTTGATTGTGATATTTGTTCTTCCTAAAACGGTTGGTTTAGAAGTTAAAGACATCAATTCTCTTGATGATATCCCGCTTATAGGATTTGCATTTCCTTTAGTTGGACTTTTCATAGCTCCAATATATCCTTTACTAAATTCAGTTGTATTGAGTGCTTTACCTCAAAAATTACACAGCGCTATGACGGGATTAATTGTTGTGTTTTCTGCGCTAGGTGGGACTTTAGGTTCCAGAGTGATTGGATATTTATTTAAAAACGAAGGTCCTGAAAATGCATTTTATTACACATTGATTCCTATGTCGTTGTTGCTGATTTCTTTCTTTATTTTGAAAAAATTAACTGCATCAGCTGTGGTAAAATTAGAAGTCAAAAATGATAATGCTTAGTTTAACTAAAAAAGAATTAAAATGAAATTTCTAATTAATATTGAAGAAGTTTTTGAAAGACTACTTTCTCAAGAAGATACAGATCAAGATAAAAAAATCACAAAAGACGACACTGGTCCAAAGCATTTTATGCTTGTTGATGAAAATACTAAAGCAACAATAGAAATTATTGGTACGTATCAATTATCTAATTTACTGCAAGAATTAGCATTACTCAGGGAAAGTAATTTGGTCTCAGGCGAAGTTGATTTAGCTCGAATTAAAGAAAATCCCGTAGATCGCATTTCAAGGAAAATTAAAGATGATTACTGGGACGAGCTTACTAGAACGATCGATAAAAAGGGATTACTGCAAATTATTGAAGATGAAAAAACTTCAAGTGAAGTGGCTACACTTTATGTCTCTGCAAAGGATCAGCAAGGAGTTGCCTATTTTAAGGCACTAGAAAAGGAGTTGCCAAACTTTAAAGTAGAGATTCTTCCAGAGAATTATTCTATGGAGTATATTGAAACTTTAAATGATAAACCGGGGATTTTGGCTTTGGCTTTAGAACAAAAGGGATATAGTTTACAAGGCATTCCTTTCATAGTTCCTGGCGGAAGGTTTAATGAAATGTATGGTTGGGATAGTTATTTTATTGGTTTAGGACTTTTAATTGATAACAAAATAGAAAAAGCAATTGCAATAGCTGAAAATTTTAAGTATCAAATTATTTATTACGGAAAAATTCTGAATGCAAATAGAAGCTATTATTTAACTAGAACGCAACCGCCGCTCTATTCATCATTAATAATTGAAATTTTAAAAAAGGGAATTCCAAGCTTAGACTGGTTACAAAGTCATCTTGAAACTATAATTCTGGAATACAACACCGTTTGGATGGTTCAAGGAAATAGATTGACATCAACGGGATTAAACAGGTATAAAGCGGATGGAATTGGAATGCCGTTTGAAGTAGAGGCTGGACATTTTGATGACGTATTGGAACCTTATGCTCAAAAATATAAATTACCTATTAGAGAATTTGAAAAGCAGTATTTACAGCGAACTATTGTTGATGCGGATCTCGATGAATATTTTGTTCACGATAGAAGCATGCGCGAAAGTGGACATGACACAACTAACCGATTGATAAACACCTGTGCCAATTTAAATTCAGTTGATATAAATAGTTTTTTATATAAATATGAAAAAGACATCGCTTATTTAATTGAAACCTATTTTGAGAATTCTTTTACAATTGACAATGTTGTTTACAGTGCGGGAGATTGGAAACAAAAAGCGATTTACCGCAAGAATAAAATAAATGAATTGTGCTGGAATGAGCAAGCGGGAATGTATTTTGATTATGATTTTATAAATAAAAAGCAATTTCCGTTTGAAGCTGCAGCAACATTCTTCCCTCTTTGGGCTGGATTATGTGACGAAAGTCAAGCCAAAAAATTAGTTGAAGTAGCGCTACCTCAATTTATAAAAACGGGAGGTATAACAGGTAGCACAAAATCTAGCGAATTAGAATCCTCATTGCACACAACGCAACGGCAGTGGGATTATCCGTTTGGTTGGGCACCGCATCAAATTTTGTTATGGGAAGGTTTGTTACAATATAATTTTATAGACAAGGCTCAAGAGATGGTGTACCGCTGGTTGTGGTTAATAACTCGCAATGTTGTAGATTATAATGGAACAATACCAGAAAAATTTGATCTTGAAATAAGCTCGCATAAAGTCTTTGCGGAGTATGGTAATGTAGGCACTGAGTTTGACTATATCGCTAAAGAAGGTTTTGGTTGGGTCAATGCTTCGTATCAACGTGGGCTACAAATTTTAAACGAAGATTTAAAAAATAAATTAGTTGAATTAATTTCGCCAGATGCTCTCTTTTAGTGATGTAAAACATTTTTTGTTTTTGAATGTATATTTTTTCTAACTTTATCATTCACTAAATGAATCAATTATGACTGTAAATCAAATTTTAAGCAGCAAGGGAAAAGAAGTTTACTCTATACTTTCAACCCATACCGTATATGAAGCTTTATCTGTAATGAGTGAAAAAAATATAGGAGCCATCCTTATTATAGAAGATACAGTTTTAAAAGGCGTTTTATCTGAAAGAGATTATGCTAGAAAAGTTGTCTTAAAATCTAAATCGTCTAAAAAGACTTTTGTTCATGAAATTATGGAAACTGATGTAGTGACAGTTGCTCCGTCAGATAATTTGGAGTTTTGTATGGAATTAATGAGCACAAAAAGAGTGCGTCATTTACCTGTTTTAGAAAATCATATCGTAATAGGAATTATCTCTATCAGCGATGTTGTAAAAGCGATAATAGCGATCCAAAAAAATACTATAGAACATTTGAACTCTTACATAAGCCAATAAAGAGAAATGATTTTAAATCGAAAATAGCCGCTTTTTTAGCGGCTATTTGCACTTGTAGTTATTGATAAATCATTGATTTATTAAAAAGAATAGATTTAAAGTTACCTAATTAAGCTAAGTCTTCTATCTTTGTCAACTAGAAAAAAATCTATTATAAATGAACAAAGATAGTAAAAGAAGAGAAGCATTATTATACCATGCGAAGCCCACTCCTGGTAAAATTCAAGTAGTTCCTACTAAGAAATATGCAACACAAAGAGATTTATCATTAGCGTATTCTCCTGGAGTAGCAGAACCATGTTTAGAAATTGTAAAAGACGTTAATAACGTATATAAATATACTGCTAAGGGAAATCTAGTTGCAGTAATTACTAATGGAACTGCAGTTTTAGGCTTAGGTGATATTGGTCCTGAAGCCTCTAAACCCGTAATGGAAGGCAAAGGATTATTATTTAAAATATTTGCAGATATTGATGTTTTTGATATTGAAATAGGTACAAAAGATATTGAGGAATTTATTCAAACGGTAAAGAATATTTCGCCTACTTTTGGTGGAATCAATCTTGAGGATATCAAAGCACCAGAATCCTTTGAAATAGAAAGACGATTAGTAGAGGAATTGAACATTCCCGTAATGCACGATGATCAACATGGCACTGCTATTATCTCATCTGCAGCATTGCTAAATGCGTTAGAACTGGCCGATAAAAAAGCGGAAGATGTTAAATTAGTGGTTTCAGGAGCTGGTTCTGCGGCGCTCGCTTGCGCTGATTTATATATATTGCTAGGGGTGAGAATGGAAAACATTTTTATGTTTAACAGTAAAGGTCTGCTTACAAAGGACAATCCTAAATTGTCTGAAATGCAGTTAAAGTATGCAAAAGATATTCCTTCTCAAACTCTCGAGCAAGCATTAGTTAACGCTGATGTGTTTTTAGGATTGTCCACAGGCGATATCATGTCTCCACAAATGTTGTTAGGAATGGCAGCTAATCCTATTGTTTTTGCCATGGCAAATCCTGATCCAGAAATCGATTATAATCTTGCGATGGCTACACGCCAAGATGTAATTATGGCCACAGGACGCTCTGATTATCCAAACCAAGTTAATAATGTATTAGGATTTCCATATATTTTTAGAGGTGCGCTTGATGTAAGAGCAACTAAAATTAATGAAGCTATGAAAATGGCGGCTGTTAAAGCATTAGCTTTATTAACTAAAGAATCAGTGCCTGAACAAGTAAATGTTGCTTATGGAGCTACCAAATTAAATTTTGGTAGAGAATATATTATTCCAAAACCTTTTGACCCACGGTTAATTACTATTGTTGCTCCGGCTGTAGCCAAAGCAGCTATGGACTCAGGTGTTGCATTAAATCCCATTACTGATTGGAGTAAATATGAAGCGGAACTTTTAGATCGTTTAGGGAACGATAATAAAATGGTTCGTTTAATTACAAATAGAGCTAAAACAGATCCTAAAAGAATTGTTTTCGCGGAAGCTGATCATTTAGATGTTCTAAAAGCTGCTCAAATTGTGTGGGAAGAAGGGATTGGTTTTCCTATTTTACTTGGTAACAAGGAAATTATTTTAGAACTAAAAGCAGAAATAGGTTTTGACGCTGACGTTGAAATCATCGATCCAAAAACGGATGAAGAAGAGCAAAGACGTAATAAGTTTGCCACAACATATTGGACAAGTAGAAAAAGACGTGGAATTTCTTTTCTAGATGCTCAAAAATTAATGCGTGAGCGAAACTATTTTGCAGCAATGATGGTCAATGAAGGAGAAGCTGATGCACTTGTTACTGGACATTCTAGAAGTTATCCTACCGTTGTGAAACCTATTCTACAACTTATTGATAAAGCACCAGGATCATCAATTGTAGCTACTACTAATATGATGATGACTGCCCGTGGTCCAATGTTTCTATCTGATACAGCTATAAATATCGATCCTTCAGCTGATGATTTAGCTAAAATAGCGATAATGACTGCTAAAACGGTTAAAATGTTTGGAATTGAACCAGTTATTGCAATGATTTCTTTCTCTAATTTTGGGTCGTCCACAAGTCAAAATGCTGGAAAAGTTAGAGATGCAGTCTCTTATTTACATAAAAATCACCCCAATTTAATAATTGATGGTGAAATTCAAGCTGATTTTGCTTTAAATCCAGAGATGTTAAAAGCTAAATTTCCATTTTCTAAATTAGCAGGTAAAAAAGTAAATACATTAATTTTTCCAAATTTAGATTCAGCTAATATTACCTATAAACTTTTAAAAGAATTGAACAAAATAGATTCAATTGGACCAATAATTCTTGGACTAGATAAACCAGTTCATATATTTCAGTTAGGAGCCAGTGTGGAGGAAATGGTAAATATGGCTGCAATTGCCGTTATCGATGCTCAGGAAAAAGAAATGAAAAAAAATAAATTAAATCCAATTCAATAGTCTGTAAAATAGAGGCGTAGTTAAAATTATTGATTTGATTCTAACACGTGTAAATTTTATTATATTTGGTGATATATAAATATTCATGATAGCACATTTACAGGGGAAAGTAGTTGAGAAGTCTGCTACACATATTATCATCGACTGCGGCGGTGTTGGTTACCATATCAATATTTCATTGCATACGTATTCTTTATTACCCACTACAGATTTTATCAAAGTGTATACGCATCTTCAAATAAAAGAAGATGCGCATACACTTTTTGGTTTTATGGAAAAATCAGAGCGAGAAATCTTTAGATTGTTACTTTCCGTTTCTGGTATTGGAGCAAGTATTGCACGCACAATGCTGTCTTCGCTAGACCCTAAGCAAATTACTAATGCAATCGCATCAGCTGATGTTGTTACAATCCAATCTATAAAAGGTATTGGGAGTAAAACAGCTCAACGAGTAATATTAGATCTAAAAGAAAAGGTATTGAAACTTTATGATCTAGATGAGGTTTCAATGTCCCGAAACAATACAAATAGAGATGAAGCGTTATCAGCTTTGGAAGTTTTAGGATTTGTACGCAAAGCCTCTGAAAAAGTTATAGAGAAAATCGTAAAAGATGATCCCGAAGCATCTGTAGAGTCAATAATAAAAAAAGCACTAAAAAGCCTTTAAAAAGGTATATAAGAAACATGAGTTCTATGTATAAAATTTGTATTTTTTTAGCTGTCCTACTTTATAGTTTTTTATCATTTGGGCAGGTAGATCAAGTTGCTCAAGATACAATTCAAAAGGGTTTTGCAGTAGGTAAACTCCAATTAAAGAATCCGCCAAGTATTCTCTCTGCTTATACATACGATCCTATAACTAATCGTTATATCTACACTAATTCCGTGGATGGATTTTCAATAAATTATCCCATTATTTTAACACCCAAAGAATATGAACGACTGGTTTTAAAAGAATCAATGCGCGATTATTTTAAGAAAAAAGTCGATGCTTTAGATGGACTTAAGGAAGGAAGTGAACTAGCAAAAAAAGATTTGTTACCACGATATTACATAAAATCAGGACTTTTCGAATCCATTTTTGGAAGTAATACCATCGATGTAAAACCAACTGGATCTGTTGAATTAGATTTAGGTATGCGATACACTAAACAAGACAACCCCTCTTTTTCACCTCGAAATCGCTCTAATATTTCATTTGATTTTGATCAAAGAATTAGTATGAGCTTGATGGGTAAAGTAGGTACACGACTTAACGTTAATGCAAATTATGATACCCAGTCTACATTTGCTTTTCAAAATTTAATAAAACTCGATTATACGCCGTCTGATGATGATATCATTCAAAAAATTGAAGTGGGTAATGTTAGTATGCCACTAAACAGTTCATTAATTAGAGGAGCTCAAAGTTTATTTGGTGTAAAAACGAAGCTACAATTTGGTAAAACGACCATTACTGGCGTATTCTCTGAGCAAAAATCACAAACTAAAAGCGTCATTGCACAAGGTGGCGGAACTATCGAAAATTTTGAAATGTTCGCTTTAGATTATGATAGCGATAGGCATTTCTTCTTATCACAGTATTTTAGAAATAAATATGATAAATCATTAGCAAACTATCCCTTTATTGATAGTCGTGTTCAAATATCACGAATTGAAATTTGGGTAACTAATAAACAAAATAGAATAACTACTACTAATAATAACTTAAGAAACATTATTGCGCTTCAAGATTTAGGTGAAGCACAACTTTCTGGTATTGTTGACAATGAAATTGTAGTCTTAGATCCATCAACTGGTATTTTTAATAATCCATTAGACTCTCCCGCGGATAACTCAAATAATGATTTTGATCCAGCACAAATAGATAAAGGTACAGGATTGCTAAATCCTAATATTCGTGAAATTGTAACGGCTAATTCAGGTTTTAATTTTACAGTAATCGAAGGTCAGGATTATTCTAAATTAGAAAATGCGCGGAAACTTAATCCAAATGAATATACGTTTAATGCGCAGTTAGGATATATCTCTTTACAACAAAGATTAGCTAATGATGAAGTGCTGGCAGTTGCCTACCAATACACGATAGGTGATAAAGTGTATCAAGTAGGTGAGTTTGGAAATGATGGTGTAGATGCAACAATTGTAACTGGAAATTCACCTGCAACTACCGCAATTATTTCGCAAAGTTTAATTTTGAAAATGTTAAAAAGTAATTTGACAAATGTCAAAAATCCAGTGTGGAATTTGATGATGAAAAACATTTATCAAATTCAGGGTGGATACCAATTGCAGCAGCAGGATTTTAGATTTAATATTCTTTATACAGATCCTTCACCGCTAAATTATATTACAGAAGCTAAAGATGTTGCAGGAAATCCTGTGCCATTTCCGGGACCTGACCCATCAAAAACGCCTAAAGAAAATGCCGAAAATAAGGTTGCTGAAACTCCTTTATTGAAAGTATTTAATTTAGATAGATTGAATTATAATAATGATCCTCAAGATGGAGGAGATGGATTTTTTGACTTTCTACCAGGACTAACAATTGATGCCCAAAACGGAAGAATCGTTTTTACAACTAAGGAACCTTTTGGTGAACATTTATTTTCGAAATTATCCAATAAGGGATCAGGTGAAGATTATCGTACTGCAAACACATATAACGAAAATCAGAAAAAATATGTATTTCGTAGTATGTATAGCAACACTCAAGCTGGGGCATTACAAAATAGTGAAAAAAATAAATTTTTATTAAGAGGTAAATATAAATCTAGTGGTGGAGATGGAATACCTATTGGTGCTTTTAATGTGCCACAAGGATCAGTTGTAGTAACAGCAGCTGGAAGACTATTAGTAGAAGGATTAGATTATAGTGTAAATTATCAATTAGGGCGTGTCCAAATTTTAGATCCCTCGCTTCAAGCGTCAAATACACCTATTGAAGTTTCATTAGAAAACAATTCAATTTTTGGTCAACAAACCAGAAGATTTATGGGTTTGAATATTGAAACTAAAATTTCAGAGAATTTTGTTGTAGGTGGTACATTTTTAAAAATGACAGAAAGACCGTTTACGCAAAAATCAAGTTTTGGACAAGAATCTGTTAATAATACTATTTTTGGATTCAATACTAATTTTGCTAAAGAAATACCTTTTCTAACCCGATTAGTTAATAAATTACCAAATATTGATACGGATGTCCCATCTAATCTTTCTGTGCGTGGCGAGATTGCTTTCTTAAAACCAGACACTCCAAAAGCAGATCAATTTCAAGGGGAATCCACTATTTATGTTGACGATTTTGAAGGTTCACAATCTACTATAGACATGCGCTCTTCCTACTCGTGGAGTTTAGCATCAACGCCAGCGAGAACTATTTCTAGCACTTACAACTTCAATGCATCCGCTAATGACTTAAGCTATGGTTTCAAGAGAGCCAAGTTATCTTGGTATTCAATAGATCCTATTTTTTATATTCAAAAACCTGCTGGAATTTCTGATGAAGATGTATCATCTAATAAAACGAGAAGAATATTTAGTAAAGAATTGTATCCTAATACTGATATTGTACAAGGACAAACACAGGTTGTAAATACATTGGATTTGACATATTACCCGTCAGAAAGAGGTGCGTATAATAATAATCCAAATGTAAATATAAATCCAAATGAAAATTTTGGAGGAATTATGCGTTCTTTAAATGCTACAAATTTTGAGCAAGGAAATGTCGAGTATATTCAATTTTGGGTTTTAGATCCGTATGTGGGAAATGGTCAGTCTGCAAAAGCTAATACAGGTAAAATCTATTTTAATCTAGGTGAAATTTCAGAGGATGTTTTAAAGGATGGGCGTAAGCAATATGAAAATGGCCTTGGTCCGGACCAAATTTTAACGAATCCAAGACCGTTATGGGGTGATGTTCCTGCATCGCAATCGCTAATTTATGCTTTTGATAATAATGCAAATAATAGAGCTAATCAGGATATAGGTTTAGATGGATTATCAAACGATAATGAAGGTTCTGTTTACACTAATTATGCCTCAGAACCTGATCCTGCTGCTGATGATTACAGATTTTATTTAAATGCGAATGGCGGAATTTTAGATCGATATAAACAATATAATGGTACTGACGGAAATTCAGCAGTAAGTATCACAGATCCTAATCGAGGGTCAACAACTTTGCCTGATGTTGAAGATATAAATAGGGATAATACAATGAACACCATCAATGCTTATTATGAATATAGTATTGACATTAAGCCAAATATGAATATTGGACAAAATTATATTACTGACGTTCGAAATACCCAAGTTACTTTACCAAATGGGTCCAGCACAGAGGCTCGCTGGATTCAATTTAAAATCCCAGTTTCTCAACCTGAAAATACAATAGGGAATATTACTGATTTTAAGTCGATACGTTTTATGAGACTGTTCATGACAGGTTTTAACTCGGAAGTTACAGTTCGTTTTGGGGCTTTAGATTTAGTTCGTGGCGAATGGAGAAGATATCTTAACACACTCGATTTTAGTGATACTAATGTAGATGATGACAAAACTAGTTTAGATGTTTTAGCTGTGAACATTCAGGAAAATAATGAAAGATGTCCCATAAATTATGTGACCCCACCAGGAGTGGAACGTGAACAATTATTTAATAGTAACACAATTATAAATCAAAATGAACAATCGCTTGCTTTAAGAATATCTGGAGATAACGGTTTAGAATCTCAAGATTCTAGAGCTGTTTTTAAAAATGTTAGTATTGATATGCGTCAATTCAAGAAACTGAAAATGTTTTTGCATGCTGAATCTTTACCTGGTGAAATAGCTCTTAGTGATGATCAAATGGTGGGATTTATACGTTTTGGAAATGATTTTACACAAAATTTCTATCAAATAGAAATACCTCTGAAAGTTACCGTAGCTTCATCTGGTCCTAATTCTGATTGTAGTCCTTTAAGCGCAGAGGCGGTATGGCCAAAAGAAAATGAAATTGATCTATCACTTGCATTATTGACCAAACTTAAAATATTAGCGATGAGTATTGATCCTACGAAGTTGCCTCCTGATGGTATTTATTATCCTGATCTGGACCCTGATAAACCAGAAGGTGATGGTAGTAATACGTTGAAACTAGGAATTAAAGGAAATCCTAATTTTGGCTTAGTGCGTACGCTGATGGTAGGAGTTAAAAATAGTGATATTCGTAATGATATTAAGGGAGAAGTTTGGTTTAATGAGTTGCGTTTAGCTGATATGGATAATCAAGGTGGAACAGCAGCAGTGCTAAATGTGGATACAAACTTAGCTGATTTAGCCACTATTTCTGCTTCTGGTAGAAAGAGCACTATAGGTTTTGGCGCATTAGAGCAAGGTCCTAATGAGAGAAATCGCGAGGATACACAACAGTATAACATTGTAACTAACATAAATTTAGGGAAATTACTACCTCAAAAATGGGGAGTAAATTTACCTTTCAATTATGGAATAGGCGAAGAAACAATTACGCCAGAGTACGATCCTTTTAATCAAGATATTAAATTAAAACAATTACTTGAAAACACAACTGATCAGGCTAAAAGAGACAATATCACAAATAGAGCGATTGATTACACAAAACGTACCAGTATTAATTTTATTGGGGTCAGAAAAGAACGTCAACCAGAACAAAAGCAACATGTTTATGATCCTGAGAATTTTACTTTTTCACAATCATATAACGAAGTGCAACGACATGACTTTGAAATCGAAGATTACATTGACCAGCAAGCAAATTCATCTGTAGATTATAATTATACTTTTCAATCTAAACTTGTTGAGCCTTTTAAGAAAAGTAAATTGATGAAAAAAAGTAATTACTGGAAGTTATTAAGTGATTTCAATTTTAATTATTTGCCTTCAAATATTAGTTTTAATACTTCGATTATTAGGCAGTATAACCGTCAGCAATTTAGACAAGTTGAAGTACAAGGAATAGGTCTAGATCCTTTATATCGTAGAAATTTTGCTTTTAATTATCAATATGGTTTCAACTATAATTTGACAAAGTCACTAAAATTAAATTATACAGCATCATCAAATAATATTATCAAAGATTATCTTAATGAGGATGACGAACCTATCGATAGTTTCACCATTTGGGATAATTATTGGGATATTGGAGATGCAAATCAGCACATGCAGCAACTAGTAGTAAATTATGAGATACCTATTAATAAAATACCACTATTTAATTTTATAAAAGCTAATTATTCTTACACGGGTGATTATAGTTGGCAACGCACATCAAATGCTTTGTCGCAAATACAAATCGATGGAACTGATTATAATTTAGGAAATACTATTCAAAATGCAAGTTCAAATAATTTGACAGCCACTTTAAATATGGAAATGTTATATAAGTATCTTGGTTTATCCAAAAATAGTACTAAAGCACTTCCAAGAGCAAGAGTTATAGCGCCAAAACCTGGTGAAAAAATTGTAAATAATAATCCTATTCGAATTCAAAAAGATAATCCATTCAAAGATGGATTAATTGGAATTCTTACAAGCATTAAAAATGTTCAAATTAATTACACATATAATAGTGGTACAGTTTTACCAGGGTATACACCTAGCATTGGGTTCTTAGGATCATCTAGACCTTCGTTAGGATTTGTTTTTGGTAGTCAAGATGATGTTCGCTTTGAAGCAGCAAAAAATGGTTGGTTGACAGATTATCCTGATTTTAATCAAAATTTCAGTCAGGTTAGTAATAGATTATTTAAGGCTACTGCAAATATTGATTTATTACCAGACTTAAAAATTGATTTAACACTTGATAGAGCGCTATCTGAGAATTTTTCTGAACAATATGATGTTACTAACGGATTATATAATTCACGATCTCCCTACAATACTGGAATTTTCTCGATTTCTACTGTGTTAATAAGAACTTCATTTTCTAAAAGCGATGAAAATGGATCAGCTGCTTTTGATGATTTTAGAACAAACCGTCTTACCGTGGCTAATAGATTAGCTATAGAAAGGGGAATTGATATTAATAATCCTATCAATAAAGATGCGGAAGGATTTCCGTTAGGTTATGGCAAAAACAACCAAGCCGTTTTACTACCAGCGTTTTTAGCAGCGTATTCAGGAGGAGATGCAGCAGCTGTATCTTTAGGAATTTTTAGAAATTTCCCCATTCCAAACTGGGCAGTAAAATACAATGGATTAATGCGCTATGGTGTTTTCAAACAAAATTTTAAGCGATTTTCGTTACAACACAATTATAGGGCTTCTTATACGATAAATGCGTTTCGATCT
Source organism: Flavobacterium sp. PL11 (assembly GCF_035985025.1). Lineage (NCBI taxonomy): Bacteria > Pseudomonadati > Bacteroidota > Flavobacteriia > Flavobacteriales > Flavobacteriaceae > Flavobacterium > Flavobacterium sp. PL11. The sequence goes on along the minus strand of NZ_JAXCIA010000001.1, from coordinate 18,585 downwards.
AATTTTAAATATGATAATGCACCAAACGGATTTGATGCAAGTGACAATTATAACAATGAAACAATAATGTCTAACATCAATTTAGTCGAGCAATTTAGTCCGCTGATTCGAATGGATTTTGAATTAAAAAGTTCATTAAAAGTGCTGACCGAAATTAAAAAAGACAGAGCCTTATCCATGAGCTTTGATAATAATTTATTAACAGAAGTAAAAGGTGTTGAATATATAGTAGGTTTAGGATACCGATTGAAAGATATAATATTTTCATCTCGATTAGCTGATAGTCCTACAGGAATTATAAAAAGTGATATTAATATAGCAGCTGATTTAGGGTATAGAAACAATCAAACTGTGGTTCGATATTTAGATTATGATAACAATCAATTAGCTGGTGGACAAAATATTTGGTCATTAAAATTGAAAGCTGATTACGCGTTTAGCAAAAATCTGACGGCAATATTTTATTATGATCATTCATTTTCCAAAGCAGTTATTTCAACTTCTTTTCCATTAACCAACATACGTTCTGGATTTACAGTACGTTACAATTTTGGGAATTAATTTTTATAATTCCAGACTGATTTGAAGAGAAGATTGTTACATTTGTAACACAAAATTTCGATAAATAATCAATTAATAATAATCAATTACATTTTAGATGAACATACCAGCAAATTTAAAGTACACAAAAGATCACGAGTGGGTGAGTATTGAAGGTGATATAGCAACAGTGGGAATCACTGATTTTGCTCAAAAAGAATTAGGTGATATTGTATATGTTGAAGTAGAAACTTTAGATCAAACGCTAGAAAAAGATGAAGTTTTTGGTACAGTTGAAGCTGTAAAAACTGTTTCTGATTTGTTTTTGCCTTTAGCGGGTGAGATTATAGCTTTCAATGATGCTCTTGAATCTACTCCAGAAAGTGTCAATTCAGATCCTTATGGAGCTGGATGGATGATTAAATTAAAGATTTCAAATATGGAAGAAGTGGAGAGTTTGCTTTCTAGCGAATCTTATAATGAATTAATAGGTGCATAAAAAGCTTTATTTTTGGGCAGTCCTAATATGGAGCGGTATTATTAGTTTCTTTTGTTTAGTACAACTGAACGATGTTCCATTAGCCAGTGTTTCAAATATCGATAAATATGTTCACGCCTTTTTTCATTTTGTATTAACTTTTCTCTGCTTTTTAGTTTTAAATAATGAAACTAACATTAAAGGGAATTGGAAACCATTAATCTATTCATTTTTATTTTCTTTACTTTTCGGAATTGGAATAGAAATAGCGCAAGGCTTATTTACCATTACAAGACAATCAGATTTATTTGATGTTTTAGCAAACATAGTAGGAACTGCTTCAGCCATAGTGCTTATATCAATTTATAGGTTATTAAAAAGAAAGTAAAACAATAACAATAGAAAGTCCCAAATGATAATTGGGACTTTTTTTATTTATATAAAATTTCTAATCACTTTATTTAATATTGATTCGAGATAATTTGTACCTTGACATTTAAAATTTCATCATCTACAACTAATATAAAAACAGTGAACATTAAGCAATATCTAGATTCTACCTATTTAAAAACAGCGGAGCAGGCAGGAATTACTGAGCAAGAAAACATTTTGATAGCTCAAGAATTTATTAAAGAAGCAATCACTCAAAATTTTAAGCTTATTATGCTCAGACCTGATAGAGTTGCTTTAGCTAGAAAAATGATTCAAGAGGCAAATTCTATTGTACAGATAGGAACTGTTATTGACTTTCCAGAAGGAAAATCATCGATAGAAGATAAATTGAAAGAAGCCTCACAAGCAATTGAAAGCGGTGCAGACGACTTAGATTTTGTATGTAATTATAATGCATTTAAAAACGGCAATATAGATTTAATAAAGGAAGAAATAGTAAAAGGAACTTCCTTAGGCTTATCAAATGGTAAAGTAGTAAAGTGGATTATCGAGGTAGCAGCTCTTACTGAGAAAGAAATTATTCAATTATGTAGCCTAATTAAAAATGTAGTAGTTTCTAATTTTGAACAAGAGCTTTTCCCTAAAGTTTTTATTAAATCATCAACAGGTTTTTACAAAACGCAAAATAATTTGCCAAATGGCGCAACGATTCCTGTAATAAAAATAATGTTAGATAATGCAGCTCCTCTTCCTGTAAAGGCTGCAGGTGGCGTGCGAAGTTATGAGGAAGCAATTACTATGATTGAATTGGGAGTAAAACGAATTGGTACTTCAGGTGCTTTAGCAATAGCCAATGGTAAAAATACAAATAACAGTTATTAAATGAGTTAGATAATGGACACAAAAAAAAGAGTTTTAGTATTTTTTATATTGCTTTACTCTTTTTCTGTGTATCCTCAGGAAATACAACCCATTGTCGTAAAGTCAGCTATCGTAGAGGAGCGTTTTCCTGTTTTCTCTGATTGTCAAACTTTGCAATTTTCAGACTTAGAGAATTGCTTTTACAACCAACTTCAAGATTTTGTTTTCACAAATTTTGAAGTTCCTATTTCCTTAAAGCGAAGTAATTATAAAACCCAAATTAAAGTGCTTTTTGAAGTAGATGCTGCTGGTGTTTTTAATGTTATTTATGTAGGTGCTATAGGGGAAGAACTAATAGTTGAGACAAAAAGGGTTTTTAATATTATACCTAAAATTCAACCTGCTACTTACAACGGAAGGCCTACTTATGTTAAGTTTACAATGACAATTGATATTCCGTTAAAATCAAAAGCGATTGTTGAAGCGGAAACTTTGGCGCAAGCCGAATTCAAACCCAATCTCATTAAAAATTTAACGGAATTAGATAGGATAGTTTATAAAAAATATGATAATCCAGAATTTAAAAGCAATTTAAATATACCTTTCTCACATAGCTATTATTCTCAATTTGACGAATCATTAAATCAGGTGGGAAGTAATAATCATACGGCATCAAAACCATACACTTACACTGAAGTATCGAAATACTATAATTTAAAATCAGTTAATGAAAATTTAAAAAAAAGAGTATCAAGCTGGTGGGGAAGAAAGTTATGGAATGAAAATACAGTGGTAATTAAAGGTGAAGATTACTGGTTTACACTCAATCCAATATTAGATTTACAGCTTGGTAAATCCGCTGAAAGTGAAGTTTCTTATACCTACGTAAATACACGAGCTATTAATTTTCGTGGGGGTTTAGGTGCAAAACTAAATTTTACTACTACTGTTTTTGAAAGTCAAGGGCGCTTTGCAGATTACTTTAATCGTTATGCGGAAGCTATTAAACCCGCGGGAGGTAATCCAGCGATTATTCCAGGAATGGGAATTGCAAAAAACTTCAAAATTAATTCCTATGATTTTCCTCTAGCAGAAGCCAATCTGACTTTTGTGCCAAGCAAACATATCGATTTACAGTTAGGATATGGTAGAAATTTTATAGGTGACGGATATCGTTCACTTCTCGAAAGTGATGGTGCAAGTCCGTACCCGTTTTTTAAAATAAATACAAAATTCTGGAAAATAAAATATACGAATACCTACATGTGGCTTAAAGACGTGAGTCCCGATGCCACTCTCGAGCGCACTTATGCTACAAAATTTATGGCAAATCATTATTTAAGCTGGAACGTTTCAAATAGATTGAATCTTGGATTTTTTGAATCGGTTGTTTGGAGTAATTCTAATAATAGAGGTTTCGATGCTAGTTTTATAAATCCTATAGTCTTTTATCGCTCAGTAGAATTTGCCTCATCATCAAGAAGTGGAAACGCCATTTTAGGGTTAACGTACAAATATAAATGGAGTAATTACATCAATTTTTACGGGCAATTTATATTAGATGATTTTTCATTAAAAGATTTTAAAAGTGGCGTTAATAACTGGAAGAATAAATATGGCTATCAGTTTGGTGCCAAATATTTTGATGCATTTAAAATTGATAATCTACTATTGCAATTAGAATACAATTATGTTCGTCCTTATGTTTATTCTCATAGTATGCCTATTACAAATTATGGACATAATAACCAAAGCATGGGACATCAATGGGGTGCAAATTTTAAAGAATTTAATATTATTTCTCGATATCACAAGGGACGTTATTTTGCTGATGCAAAAGTTACATTGGGAACACGTGGGTTGGATTTTGACACATTAGAAAATGGATTCAATTATGGTGGAAATATTTATAAAGATTATGATGAAAAAAGAGCCTTTAATGAGGGAGTAAAAGCGGGTCAAGGAAATAAAACCTCTATTTTAATTGCTGATTTGCAAGGAGGCTATTTAATAAATCCAGCAAGTAATCTTAAAATATATGGAAGTTTTATTTATAGAAGCTTAGATCCACAGGAAAATACTACTTCAATATTCAAGGGAAGTACAAATTGGTTTAGTATTGGGCTACGATCTGATGTTTTTAATTGGTATTTTGATTATTAGTGATTATTTCAGTTTTTAATTCCTTTTTATGAATTGTTTTTTGTCAAATCGCTTTTGATGACGTAGTTTTGCAAAAGAATTCATAAAGCAAATAAGTAATAGCATTGAGCGCAACACAAAGTACACTTTCCTTAAAATCGGTTTATGTTGATTTCCGCGAAATCACTAAGGCTAGGCTTGCTGTTAGTGTAGTTTTTTCTTCAATTGCTGGATTTATGCTGGGCATAAATGATTTTCAATCGCTTAATTGGATCGTGTTATTAAAGTTGGCAATTGGTGGCTACTGTATGGTAGGAGCTTCAAATGCCTTTAATCAAGTTATAGAAAAGGATTTAGATGCATTAATGGATCGCACTAAAAACCGACCTGTTCCTACTGGTAGAATGTCTGGCTCAGTTGCTTTATTTGTTGCAAGTTTTTTAACACTCACAGGAATCATATTATTATATACGATCAATCCAAAAACAGCAATGTTTGGAGCGATTTCGATCTTTTTATATACTAGTATTTACACTCCTTTAAAAACAATGACTTCGCTGTCCGTATTTGTAGGTGCTTTTCCAGGAGCAATTCCATTTATGTTGGGTTGGGTGGCTGCAACTGGAGAGTTTGGGATTGAAGCGGGAACTCTCTTTTTAATTCAGTTTTTTTGGCAGTTTCCGCACTTTTGGGCTATTGGTTGGTTTTTATATGACGATTATGAAAAAGCAGGTTTCTTTATGTTACCTACAGGTAAGAAGGATAAGGGAACTGCACTACAAATTATACTTTATACGATCTGGTTAATTTTAGCGTCATTATTACCAGTGTTAGGTTATACGGGTCGTTTGTTTATAACGCCAATCGCAGCAATTGTTGTGTTTTTATTAGGTTTATGGATGCTATTTTATGCAGTTAATCTATATAAATTGAGAACACCAAAAGCGGCACGAACATTAATGTTAGTTAGTGTTTTATATATTACATTATTGCAATTAGTTTATATAATAGATAAATTTTTAAGATAGTTATGGAGATGACAATGACAGTAGAAGAGCAAAAATCTAGAACAGCAAGATCATATAAATTGATTTTATTGTTTTCAATGGTTAGTATGACTATGATGTTTGCAGGGTTAACAAGTGCTTTTGTAGTGAGTAAATCACGTGTGGATTGGTTGAAAGATTTTCAGCTGCCAACTGCCTTTTATTGGAGTACATTAGCGATTATTGGCTGTAGTGCCACTTTTCATTTGGCTAAAAAAGCCATAATGAAGGATGATCAAGGAAAGACAACTCTTTTTCTTTTAACTACATTAGCATTAGGTATTTTATTTGTGGTTTTGCAATTCTTAGGATTTCGACAAATAGTAGATCAAGGTTATTTCTTTACGGGAAGTGGAAGTTCTATAACAACTACTTTTTTATATGTAGTTACCGTAGTACACTTAATTCACCTTGCAGGTGGCGTGCTGGCGCTTTTAATAATAATTTATAATCATTTTAAACAAAAATACAATTCATCTCAAACCCTTGGAATTGAACTAGGTGCAATGTACTGGCACTTTTTAGACATATTATGGGTTTATTTGTTTTTATTTTTATATTTCTTTAAATAAGAAAAAAACGTAAATTTGTAGACTTTTTAACGAATAACATTTATGGAATCGACAGTTACTACTGCTAATAGTGGAGAAAGAATTTGGAGTGGCAATAATGAGCCAATGGGTGCAAATTACGGCAAATTAATGATGTGGTTTTTTATCGTATCTGATGCTTTAACGTTCTCGGGATTTCTTGCGGCTTATGGATTTTCCAGATTTAAGTTTATCGAAACATGGCCTATTGCTGATGAGGTGTTTACACACTTTCCATTTTTTCACGGTGTTGATGCTCCTATGTATTATGTTGCATTAATGACCTTTATTTTAATTTTTTCATCTGTAACAATGGTTTTAGCCGTTGACGCAGGGCATCAAATGAAAAAAAGTAAGGTTGTTGTTTATATGTTCTTAACTATTGTTGGTGGTATGATTTTCGTAGGTTCTCAAGCTTGGGAGTGGAAAAATTTTATCAAAGGTGAGTATGGAGCGATAGAAACTACAGGTGGAGGCTTACTACAGTTTGTTGATAAAGATGGTAAACGTGTCGCGCTAGCCGATTTCGCCACCGATTTAAAAGGGGATCGTGAGCAACTGACTAGAAGTAAGGGAATGTGGTTTATGGACGAGGCACCATTAGCAACTTACACCGTTTCAGAAATTCAAGCTGGTTTTAAAGCGCATCCTGAATTATTAATTAGAACTGAAGTAGTTACTAAAGAAAAGAAAAAAACAATTCTTTCAAGATCAGAGTCAGAGGCAAGATTAGGTGAGGCTCGTTATGTAATAGAAGGTGCTAATCTTGTTCGAAATGAATATGGTAATAAATTATTTGCTAATTTCTTTTTCTTTATTACGGGCTTTCACGGTTTTCACGTTTTCACTGGTGTGATCATCAATATTATCATATTCTTTAACGTGCTTGTTGGAACTTACGAAAAGAGAAGAAGTTATGAGATGGTAGAAAAAGTGGGTTTATATTGGCACTTTGTCGATTTAGTTTGGGTTTTTGTATTTACAGTTTTTTATCTAGCTTAATTTTATATATTAATCATTATGTCACACGTACACGTATCCAATACAGGTAGAATCTGGAAGGTTTTTGCAATATTATCAGCTGTTACTATAATTGAAGTTTTCTTGGGTATTATCAAACCAGATTTTCTTTTTATGACTGATTTTTTAGGTATGAATTTACTTAACTGGATCTTTTATGCACTAACTGTTTATAAAGCGTACTATATTGTTTGGGCTTTTATGCATATAGAAGGCGAAACTAGTACTTTAAGAAGTTCAGTTGTTTACCCACTTATTTTCCTGATTTTATATTTACTCTTCATACTTTTAACCGAAGGTCATTATATATATGAGGTTTTTAAAAATTCTAGTATTACATGGAATTTTTAATTAATAATTAATTCTTAAAGAGGGTATCTGTTTTAGCGGGTACCTTTTTTTATACACTATAATTGCGGTACTGTATCAATTAGAAATTGGATTAGCATTTTAGGTAATAATTTTTGATATACGTTTTAACTAGCTTTTAGAGTATTAATCAAATTCGAAAAATATAAAAAATGAAAAAAAATATTGTTCTTTTTGTGCTTTTTGTATTGCCTATTGTTGCCTATCTATTTTTTGCATCAGGAGTAAATGGATATACAAAACTACCAACATTAAAAGAGAATACGGCTGAGTTTGGCAATTGGAAATCATTGAATGGTGATAAAGTGTCTTTAAATGGAAAAATTACTATTATTGGTTTTTCAGGATACGATCTTTTAAACAATAGAGGAAACTTGTTTAATTTAAATCAAAAGATTTATCAAACCTATCACAAATTTAGAGATGTTCAGTTTGTTTATTTATGTCCTATAGGTACTGAGGATGACGCTAGAAAAGTCATTGAAGCATTAGGAGCATTTACTGATATGGCACAATGGAAGTTTGTTTTTGCTCCGCCAGAAGATATCAAAACATATTACTTTCAATTAGGTTTGGTAGAAAAGTTAGATGACAAAATAGGTACGTCAAAGATTTATATTATTGATAAAAAAAGAAATCTTCGTGGTCGTAAAAAGGATAATGATAGTAAAGAAGGTTATAACACATTTCACCCTGCTGAACTTAGCAATGAAATGAAAGATGATTTTAAAATTATTCTTTATGAATATCGTGCTGCATTTAAGAAAAATAATAACGCAAGTAGAAAAATTTAATTTCATAACTCATGCTTAAAAATAAATCTTACATAGGCATTTCATTTATAATATTGCTTTTTGGTATTTATGCTATTCCTAAAATAGTGGAAAGATTCCAAAATGGTAGTATCGTTAAAGGCGACAGATTAGATCGAGTATCGCCTAAACCAACTGGTGATGCTAAATTAGTTAAAATTGGAGCTGTTCCAAATTTTGAATTAATCAATCAAGACAATAAAACAATCACTAATGAAACGTATAAAGGAAAGGTTTACGTTTTAGAGTTTTTCTTTACAAAATGTCCTACAATTTGTCCAAAGATGAATGAAAGCATGCTTATTTTAGAAAAGACTTTCTTTGGGAATCCAAATTTTGGTATTGTGTCAATCACAATTGATCCTATAAATGATACGCCTAAAGCTTTAAAAGAACATGCTGAATTTCTGGGTGTTAAGTCGTCAAATTGGAATTTTTTGACGGGAGATAAAGAGTATATTTTCAATTTAGCTAATAAAGGTTTTAATCTTTATGCGGGAGAAAATAAAAAAGTGGCTGGTGGATTTGAACATTCTGGTTTGTTTGCATTAGTTGATAAAGAGGGAAACATTCGATGTAGAAATGACGATTTTGGTAATCCTATTTTATATTATGATGGTTTGGACAAAATAGGAGTAAGGAACTTACAACAGGACATTAATGTTTTATTAAAGGAATAATAATGGAGAACATATCATTAGAACAAAAATATAATAAATTAATAATTGCAGTTTCAATATTGATTCCTGTTGTAGTCGCAATTCTTTTTGGAATCAAATTAAAAGATTTTGGGTTTGATGTAGAGCCTTTGACGTTTTTACCCCCTATATATGCAACAACCAATGGCATTACTGCTTTGTTGTTAGTTGCAGCGGTAGTAGCAATTAAGAATGGTAAAAAGAAAGCTCATCAAAGCTTAATGACAACGGCAATTGCTCTATCTGTTGCCTTTCTAGTTATGTATGTTGCTTATCACATGACTTCTGATTCAACAAAATTTGGTGGTGAAGGAACTATAAAGTATATCTATTTTTTCATATTAATCACACATATAATCTTATCTATTATTATTATACCAATGGTTTTAATCACTTATGTTAGAGCATTAGCTAAAACATTTGACAAACATAAAAAAATAGCTAGAATCACTTTTCCTATTTGGTTGTATGTTGCCGTTACTGGTGTAATTGTATTTATAATGATATCTCCTTATTATGCAAAATAAAATCAAAATTAGTACTAAGAAGTCTGTATTGTATACGATGCTTCTTTTATTTAGTCTGTCTTCAGTGCAAATGAATGCTCAATGTGCAATGTGTCGTGCCGCGCTGACAAGTGAGGGCAATACCGTAAAAGCCGAAGCAATCAATGATGGTATTGTTTATTTAATGGTTATACCTTATATACTGGTGGCTGGAATTGGTTTTGCAGTTTATAGAATGAAAAAAAATAAAGCAAGTTAGATTTTGGGAAGTAGTAGTAAGCATTCAATTATTATTACAATCCATTAACTGAAACTTTAACATCGCCTCCTATTTGTAAAAATGCTATAATAGCTTGATTGGTCAATTGAAATTTTTTAAATTGAATGTCATTCATCTTTCCATTTATAAAAACGCCTTTCATAGGAGAATAATTTTTTAGGTAACTCATCATATTTTTCTGACCTTCTGCTAGATTAGGTTGTATCGAATAACGACAATTTTGTTCTATTTTTTTTAAAATTAAACTTTCGGCGAGCCAATTTGCGGTGCGCATTAATTTATTTTTTGTATTCAAAACGTAATCTAATTGCTCAAAATAAATTTCCTTAGTTTGGTTGTTGTATTTAGGAAAGCCAGAGAGATATACTGTTCCATTGACAGACCCCAACAAATCTAATGCGATTATCATTTTTCCTGCTTTATGCCAAATCGTAACTTTTTCTACTTTAACTTTTTTAGATCCAGATCCAAATTCCTGTCCAATAAAATTTTTAGTCATAATTTTAGAAGCTTCACTGTAATTTGAAATAGCAACAATATTGGCAATTACATTTTCTGGAATTTTAGACACTGATTTGACAATTATTTTTGAACCATTAAATTTAGATTCTGGTTTTTGGCCTACAATGGTTTCCATAGTGCATTTCATTCCCATTTCTAAAATAAAAGTATCATTTTTCAATCTGGCATTAGTGGAATAAATTTCAAGTGGTGTCACTCGCAGCCAAGTATTGTATTCCTCACTCATTCGAAGCGGTGCACTTATTTTTTCAAGTGCCATTAGTACATTTGGTTTAAAATCCATTGACTTCGATATTGACTCATCAATTTTACTTTCTATTTTAGATTTAAAGATTTTTATAGTTGGATTAATCAAATAGGTTATAGGCATATTTTTGCCAAATACAGTCATAGTTGGATTTTCATTCCAGTTTAGTGATTTGAGTTCCGTTTTAGTGGCTAAATTCCAGTTTATCAATGTCACATCACTTACTAAAGTTACAAGGCCGTTGAGCTGAAATTCTCTTGTATCGTATAATTCAATTCCCATTTTCTTGGTGCCAACCCTATATTTTACTGTTGCCTTCAATGGTAATACGGTTGTGATTTTATTTCCCTTTTCAGCAGTCTTGTTGTTTATAGTTATGGGTGCAAGTTTCCAGACTTTCATTTCAATATCATCATCTTCTATGTTATTGTCTTCATATATGAGCCCGTTTAAAAGTGAATTGGTTTGATTTTCAATATCTTTTAGTTTTACACTTACAGGCATATTTATAAATGACGGATTGCTTTCATAAATAAGTGGTGTTGCATCATCAGGCTCTGGTTTTAAAGCATCTATTTTATTGATCGTGCTGCAACTTATAACTGTAAAAAGTAATGTAAGAATTAGCGATTGGATTGTTAGCTTTGCCATTGAGATATTAATTAAGTTGGTAAAATTAACAAAAGAATTCTTTTTCTAAAATTTTTTGTAACAAATGCCTGTTTAGAAAGTCTAATAGTTTTATAATTAATTTGTGCTTAAAATATTTTGTAATATTTCGTGCATCTTTATTAGAAAAAGTTAAATTTGTTTTGCAGTGATGCTGCACTTTTATTCAAAATGATATGAAAAAAAGAATTTTTATTAGTTTTATTACCGTCGTAACGTTCTCTATTAGTTCGCGTGCTCAAAGTAAAGTGTGGACATTACAAGAATGTGTAACTTATGCAATAGAGAATAATATTTCCATCAAACAAACCGAATTAGACACTAAAACTGCAGTAATTGATAGAAAAGGTGCCATTGGTAATTTCCTTCCTTCCTTAAATGCAAGTGCTTCTCATTCTTGGAATATTGGTTTAAACCAAGATATTACAACAGGTCTTTTGAGAAATCAGACCACTCAGTTTACTTCTGTTGGTGCCAATGTGGGAGTGGATATCTACAACGGTTTACAAAACCAAAACACTTTACGAAGAGCTAATCTTTCTATTGTAGCTGCTAAATACCAGTTATTAAAAATGCAAGAAGATGTTGCCTTAAATGTGGCCAATGCATTTTTACAAGTACTATTTAATAAAGAAAATTTAAATGTGCAACAACAACAATTAAGTATCAATCAAAAACAATTTATAAGATCTGAAGCATTAGTAAAAGCAGGATCAATTCCTCGTGGAGATCTATTAGATATAAAGGCTACACTAGCCTCTAACAATCAAAATATTATTGCTGCGGAAAATGCACTTCTAATCTCCAAACTGAGTTTAGCACAACTATTACAGCTGAAAGAATTTGAAAATTTTGATGTAGTCGATGACATCATGGTTAAGGATGAAAATAATATTTTAGATCAAACTCCTAACGCAATTTTAGACAAGGCCAAAGAAGAGAGAACAGAATTAAAAATTGCTAGAACAAATTTAGAGATTTCTCAAAAAAATGTTGCAATTGCAAAAGGTGCTTTACAACCTACTTTACAAGGTTTTTATGGGTTTAATAGTCGTGTTTCTTATGCTGATGGACCGTTATTTGATTCTACGGGTAATTTAATAGGTGTTAGAAGTCCGGCACCATTTTTCAATCAGTTTAGCAATAATAAAGGACAATCTTTTGGCGTGCAATTGTCAGTTCCTATTTTTAATGGCTTTTCGATTAGAAATAATGTGGATCGTGCAAATGTCAATTTGGAGAGATCAAAAATTGCCGTTGAACAACAAGATTTAGATCTTCAAAGAAATGTTTTTACCGCTTTCGCCGATGCCAAAGGAGCTTTAAATGCTTATGAATCATCTGTTATTGCAGTGGAGGCGAGGCAAGGAGCTTACGATTACGCAAAAGAGAAATATGATGTTGGTTTAATGAATGCTTTTGATTTTAATCAGTCTCAAACGCTATTAACTAATTCACAATCTGAAGTACTTAGAACCAAATACGATTACATTTTCAAAATCAAAATATTAGAATTCTATTTTGGAATTCCTCTTATCAAAAACTAATTTATCATGTCAAAGAAAACAATTTATATTTTAATAGGTGTAGCAGTAGTAATTATCGCTGGTTTAGTAATACTTTCTAAAACTGGGGTTATAGGTAACAAAGACAATAGTACTGAAATTGAAGTTGCGCAGGTTAACCCAATGACAATTATAGAAACAGTTTCGGCCACTGGAAAAATTCAACCTGAAATTGAAGTTAAAATTTCATCTGAAGTATCTGGCGAAATTATTTCTTTAAACGTAAAAGAAGGTCAAGTTGTGAAAAAGGGAGATTTATTAGTTAAAATAAATCCTGATTTATACACCTCGGGTTACAATCGCTCACTTTCAAATTTATCTGGGACTAAAGCTAATTTAAGTCAAGCCGATGCTTCTTTTAAAGAGTCTAAATCGAATTATGATAGAAATAAAACATTATTTGATAAAGGAATAATTTCAAAAGCAGATTGGGATAAATCAGTTGGTTCTTATGAAGTGGCCAAAGCAGCCAAGCAAAATGCGTATTTTAATGTAGAAAGCGCCTCAGCTACGGTAAATGAAGCAAAGGACAATCTAGGGCGTACAACAATTTACGCTCCTGCAGATGGTACCATTTCAATGCTAAATGTAGAGTTAGGAGAACGAGTGCTAGGAACACAGCAAATGACTGGAACCGAAATACTAAGAGTTGCCAACTTAAACAATATGGAAGTTGAAGTGGATGTTAATGAAAATGATATCGTAAAAATCAAAGTAGGTGATGAAGCTAATGTTGAAGTAGATGCCTATTTAAAAAAGCAATTTAAAGGAACTGTAACTAGTATATCTAATTCTGCAAGTTCAGCTTTAACTGCGGATCAAGTCACTAATTTTAAAGTTAAAGTTAGAATCCTTAAAGAGTCCTATCAAGATTTATTAGAGGGAAGGGCAGATACATATTCACCTTTTAGACCTGGAATGACAGCAACGGTAGATATTATTACAAAAACAAAAAGCAATGTTTTATCCGTTCCAATTAGTTCTGTAGTTATCAAATCAGATACAACAGCAGTTAAAGGAGTTGTTGTTGTTGATGAGAATGATGATAAAAATGATAAGCCAAAAAGTGATAAAAAATTTGAATGTGTATTTGTAAAGGTTGGAGATAAGGCAAAGATCCGCGTTATTAAAACTGGAATACAGGATGATACAAATATTGAAGTCCTAACTGGACTCAAGAAAGGGGATGTTGTCATAACTGGTCCATACTCAACGGTAACTAAGGATTTAAATTCAGGAGATAAAGTGTCACTTAAAAGTGATAATGACAAAGCCAAAAGCAAAAAATAATCTTAAATTATAGTATTTTTGTAAATCACAATTATAAATATTTATTTATAATTGTGATTTATATTTTATAATAAAATCGCAAATTGGAATACATACTAAACATTGAAACTGCCACAAAAAATTGTTCTGTCTCGCTAGCAAAGAAAGGTCAAACACTTTTTTTTAGAGAAATAGCAGATGAAGGCTACTCCCATGCGGAACGACTACACGTTTTTATAGAGGAAGTTATTGCAGAAGCTGGAATTACTTTAAATGATTTAGTGGCTGTTGCAGTAAGTCAAGGTCCTGGATCCTATACAGGTTTAAGAATAGGAGTTTCTGCGGCAAAAGGTTTTTGCTTTGCCTTAGGAATTCCATTGATTGCAATTGATACTTTACAAGTTTTAGCTTCTCAGATAGATATTAACGATGGAATAATAATTCCTATGATTGATGCGCGTAGAATGGAAGTGTTTAGCGCAATTTTTAGTCCACAGTTACAAAAAATAAGAGATACGCAAGCTGAAATTATCAGTGAGGATTCGTTTGAGGAAATAAAAGAAAAAATATATTTTGTTGGAGATTGCGCAACAAAATGTAAATTAGTTCTCAATAATGCAAATTTTGTATTTTTAGAAAATAGTAAATATCCATCGGCAAAGGAAATGAGTATTTTGAGTTATAATAAATTCAAAGTAAACGACATTGTTGATGTAGCTTACTTTGAACCTTATTATCTAAAGGACTTTATGATCAGTTCTCCAAAGCAATTATAATAGATAGTTAAATTTTCGCTTCAGTTCTAAGAATTAGTTATCTCATTTTTTTTAGAAAATTCTTTTACATAAGGTTGTATAATGATTCCGGCATTATCAAAAGCTTGTTTACAGTTTTGTAGGGTATCCGCGTAAACACCCCAAAAATCTTCGCGATTTGCCCAAGGTCTAACCGCTAATTGTATAGAACTATCGGTCAAACTTTTTACAGAAACATCGGGCGCTGGAGTCAACAACACTTTTGGATTATTTTTTAAAACCGCAATAATAATATCCTTCGCTTCTTTAATATTCGTTTCGTACGAAATTGCAATAGTCAAATCCGCTCTTCTAATTTTCTCCATTGAATAATTAATTATATTGCCATTAGATAAAGACCCATTTGGAATGAAAACGGTTTGATTATTTGTGGTAATCAACTTAGTTATAAAAATTTGAATTTCACAAACAGTTCCACTTACTCCCTGGCCTTCAATAAAATCTCCTACTTTAAAAGGTTTAAAAAGGATGATGAGCACACCTCCTGCAAAATTAGAAAGTGAGCCTTGAAGCGATAGACCCACTGCCAAGCCCATTGCTCCTAAAATAGCAACAAATGATGAAGTTTCAATACCCAGCTTAGATATAAATGTTACAAATAACAAAACTCGTAATGACCACAGTAAAAGATCAGCTAAAAATTTAGTTAAGGTAGGCTCTAAATTTCTTTTAATCATTATCTTTCTGATAAATCTATTAATAAGACGGATAGCATAAAGCCCTACAAATAAAATTAGAAATGCTGAAATCAATCTTGGTGAATAATCGATCAACACCTTTATGAAATGACTTGCATAATCAGTAACTTGTTCTGGAATAATTTTCATTTTTTTCTAAATAAAAAACCTTCCCACTGGAGAAGGTTTTATTAATACCGTAAAAGAATAATTTTATTTAAACGGTTAAGCTATGCTTATTCTTTTTAATTCTAATTTAATCAGCTAATTTCTAATTTAGCAAAAAAAATCCTGGGTGGTAAATCAAATCTTATAAAGATTTAATACCTATTTTTTTAGGATTATGGAAATTAACCATTTACTGCTTCAACTTTTATACTTTCATCGTTCAACATGCTTTTTAGCATATTTTCAATTCCGCTTTTCAGTGTAAATGTTGAAGATGGACAGCCACTACAAGCTCCTTGTAAAATCACTTTTACCGTTTTTTCATTCTCGTCATAAGATTCAAAAGCAATATTTCCTCCATCAGCTTGTACAGCGGGTTTTACATATTCTTCTAAAATATTAATAATTTGCTGTGAAGTAACATCTAAATTATCAAATTCTTTCGCCTTAATTTCTTCTTTAGCAGTTTCAGTAGCTACATAATTTTCATCTAAAACTTCACCGCCGTTTTCAATATATTGTTTTATAAAACTTCTCAATTCTAGGGTTATTTCTTGCCAATCATTAATTTCATATTTTGTAACCGAAATATAATTTTCATCAATAAAAATCTCTTTAACGTACGGGAATTTAAAAAGCTCTTTTGCTAATGGAGAAGCCTTAGTTTGATCTATATTTTTAAACTCAATTGGAGTTTTTGTTAGCATTTTACTAACTACAAATTTCAAAGCTGATGGATTAGGTGTTGTTTCACCATATACTGTTACAGGCTGTTTTTTAGCTTTATTTTCATCAACTTTAATAATAGTTCCTCCGTCATTTAGGAATTTTTCCATCTGTTCTGCAACTGCATCTTTAACATCGTCCCATTCAACAATACTATATTTTTCTACCGCAATGAAATTTCCAGAGATATATATCGTTTTTACAAAAGGTAAATAAAATAATTGTTGTGCTAATGGCGAATTTTTAGCTTCATCTATATTTTTAAATTCAAAACTTTCATTTTGAGTAATGAACTCTTGAAATTCAAACTTTAATATAGTAGGGTTTTGCGTTTCTTTTATGGTAACTTTGTTCATGTTTTTTTAAATTTATACAAATTTACTAAAGTTATTTTCGATGAATAACTATATTTGTTTTTTTAATGAATAAATTAACTATTATTTAATATCAGGTTAAATTTTTTTTTAGCAATGTTACTTTTTCAAATGATCATTAATCAATAGGTTACTTAAAATTATTTCGATGCACCAAAAATTTAAAATTTTAGCACTGCTATTCTTAATATCATTCTTTTCTTTCGCACAGGAGGGTATTCCCGTATATTCTGATTACTTGTCAGATAATTATTATTTGATTCATCCATCGATGGCGGGAGCCGCCAATTGTGACAAGATTAGACTTACCGGTCGTAAACAATGGTTTGATCAGTCCGATGCGCCAGAATTACAAACACTTAGCTACAATGCAAGAGTAGGTGAGAATACAGGCGCAGGAATAATACTTTTTAATGATAAAAATGGATATCACTCTCAAAAAGGGGTGAAATTTACTTATGCTTATCACTTAATGTTTTCTCGGGATGAGATTGATTTAAACCAATTATCTTTTGGTATGAGTGCTGGATTTATTCAAAGTCAATTGGATGAAACTGAGTTTTTATTATCAGGTGACTATGATCGCATCATAAATGGTACAATTGTTCAAAAAGATTCTTATTTTAATGTTGATATTGGATCATCTTATAATTTTTTAGATTTTTATGCACACGCCACTGTTAAAAATGTGATAGAAACCAGAAGGAATATTTATACTGAATATGAAAGTGATAATTTAAGGAAATATTTATTAAGTGCTGGATACGTTTTTGGAGACAGTGATAAAGTTTTATGGGAGCCATCACTCTTATTTCAAATGGTCGAAAAAACTAGAGAAAAGGCTATCGATATTAATCTAAAAGCATACAAGAATCTTGATTTTGGGCGCATTTGGGCTGGATTATCGTATCGAAGAAGTTTTGATAGTGCTGAATATACAAACGGTGGTAAAATTGCAACTCAAAATTTACAATATATAACTCCTATAGTAGGTGTTAATTATAATAAATTTATGTTTGCCTATACCTATTCACAATTATCAGGTGCAGTTAAATTTGATAATGGTGGCTATCACCAAATAACATTAGGAATCGATTTATCTTGTAGACGTGCTAAATACGATTGTAAATGTCCCGCAATTAATTAACATCCATAAAAATTTATGTTGATAAGATCTATTAATGGTAAAACGCCTCTTATTCCCGAAGATTGTTATGTAGCTGAAAATGCAACAATTGTAGGCGATGTAACTTTTGGTGCTAATTGTAGTGTATGGTTTAATGCTGTCATCAGAGGCGATGTGAATTTTATTAGAATAGGGAATAAAGTGAATATACAAGATGGAGCAATCATTCACTGTACTTATCAAAAACATCCAACTATTATAGGCAACAATGTTTCTATTGGTCATAATGCAATTGTACATGGCTGCGTAGTACATGACAATGTGCTTATAGGTATGGGTTCTATTGTCATGGACAACTGTATTATAGAAAGCAACTCGATTATAGCAGCAGGTGCTGTTATAACACAAAATACTATTGTCACTTCTGGTAGCATTTGGGCTGGTGTTCCTGCAAAAAAAATTAAAGATATAGATCAATCCAATTTTGCTGGAGAAATAGATCGTATTGCTAATAATTACGTTCTATATTCCAGTTGGTTTAAATAAAACTTGAATTCAACTTATAAATGCAACTTTTGAGAAAAGAGTTGCAAGTATATTAAATTTTTACAGAAAGAGAGAAAAGAAAATAAATTCTTTTCCCCTTTGCTGAATGGATAAAATTTTCGTACTTGCTCCTCGACCAAAATTCA